>CAYRXS010000070.1:0-26295 GCA_964428225.1 uncultured Planctomycetaceae bacterium | reverse complement strand
TCCGAGATCGACGTAAGTCCAGAAACGGAATTCTGAACCCTTCAGGTTGGGCTAGGGGCGATCGAGGCCGCGGCCGGTTACGCTCTGGCCATGAAGAGCCATCGCAAGGAACTCTGGTTCGACGTGCCGTCCCGTCGCGCCTTCCTCAACGTCACGCCCCACGTCGAGGAGGCCCTTCGCGAGAGCGGGATCCGCGAGGGGCTGTGCCTCGTCAACGCGATGCACATCACCGCCAGCGTCTTCATCAACGACGACGAGCGGGGCCTGCACGCGGACTACGAGCGCTTCCTCGAGGAGATCGCCCCCCACGCCCCGACCTCCCGCTACGAGCACAACCGCACCGGCGAGGACAACGGCGACGCCCACATCAAGCGCCAGCTCATGGGCCGCGAAGTCGTCGTCGCGGTGACCGACGGCGGCATCGACTTCGGCCCATGGGAGCAGATCTTCTACGGCGAGTTCGACGGTGGCCGCCGCAAGCGCGTGCTCGTGAAGATCATCGGAGAGTAGCCGCGCGCGTCACCTCATGGCGCGGGCGAGGGAGTCGAGGAGCTGGGCGATCTCCACGTGCATCTGCGGAGTCGCGGTCACGAGCATCAGGTTTTCCCAGAACGTGATCGACGCCCAGGGATGCCCCTGCCAGATCCGGGCACCGATGTTATCCCGGATCAGCCAGTCGAGCTCATCCCGCAGGTCGTCGGGGTAGTCGCTGAGCTCCTCGAGCTCGCCGACCTCGTACATCTCCAGCACCAGCTCGGCGTCGTCGGTCAGGTAGACGATTCCGTCGCGCACGAGGACGTTCGTTTCGAGCGCGTCGGCCATCCATGCGAGGACGTCCGCCGCGCTGGTGCTTCGCAGGTTCAGGCTGATCGTCTCTCCCTGGTCGACGTACCACTGGTCCACGACCACCATCCGGCGGATCGCGTCGGTCAGCTCCTGCGCGGCATCCGCGATCCACAGGTCGTCGAAGTTCACGTCCAGGGTCGTGTCCGCGAGCTCGGTTTCGATCTCCGCCCGCCGGCGATCCTCTTCCCGCTCCTCGGCCACCCCGCGTCGAAGGAGCCGGTTCAGGAACCCATGAACCTCTCGGTGCACCGCGTCGGTCTGACGGACGACGAGGAGGCCCTGCCAGACGTCGACGAACACGCCCTCGCGCTCCCAGACGACCGTATCGCTCGAGGTGAGCATCTGCACGAGAGCGACGAGCTCGTCCACGTCGTCGTCCATCTCGAGCAGGGGCTCGATGCGGTAGAAGCGCATGTCCATCAGCTCGGGGAGATCGCCCTCGTGCCCGATGAAGAGCGCTCCCCGGGCGAAGCAGTGGGAGACCTCGTCATCCAGGGATCGACACACGATGTTGAGGAGCGTCTCCAGGGAGATGCTGTCCATCTCGATGGTGAAGGAGGAGTGGTCCTGCTCGTCGGGCAGGCCGCGCTGCAGCACGACGTTGATCTCCCACGTGTCGCGGATGAGCTGCGCGATCTCGCTCAATTCGAGCTCGTCCACGGAGACCGCGGCCTCTCGTTTCAGGGTCTCGCTCAGGGCGGTCCACCACTCGGGGGGCGGCACGTGGCGCTCCACCTCGATCTCCTGCGCCTCGGCGACGACCGGCGTCTCCGGACTCGCGGTCAGCGGTACCTCGGGAGCCGCACTGGTGAACGAGATCCAGCCGAGCGTGACGAAGAGCGCGGCGCCGAGCGTCCAGACGCGTCGAGTCTTCGGGTCGAAGTTCGCGATCATGAGAATCCTCTTGGTTGTGTTCTTGCCGTTCCGCAGGAATCCGATCGCCAGAGCGGAATCCCGCGTCTCGGGTCGTCTCTCGAGCAGCTTCAGCACGGTTTCGGCGTAGCGCACGGGCACGGGGGCCCGGGTCGACGACAGGGCGTTCCAGTCGCGCAGCGTCTCCTGGGAGGCGCGCGCCCTCGCGATCGCCAGGTGCACGAGGGGGTGGAACCAGTAGAAGCAGCGGAGGCCGGCCAGCACGCCGTTGAGCAGGACGTCCGGCCCGCGCAGGTGGTGGAGCTCGTGGAGGAGCACGCAGCGGAGCTCCGCGGGCGTGAAGTCGGCGACCACGCGCCGCGGCAGGAGGATCCGGGGACGCCGGACTCCCCACGCGGCCGGGGTGGACACCAGGTCGGTAACGACGGCGCTCACCTCGCGCCGCATGCCGACCTCGCGACGGCATTCGTCCAGGACACCCAGGAGGGCGGGATCCCGGATCGGCTCGGCCCCGGCCAGACGCCGACGGAACCGTCGCTCGCGAAGGAGGAGTCGGACGGCGAGGACGGCCATCACCGCGAGCCAGAGGACGACGAGTGCCGCGGCCCACGGGAGCGGTCGCGCCTCGCGCACGGGCTCGGCCACCGTGGGAGAGCCCTCGGGCGGCGGATCGACCCGCACCACGGTGCCCGTCCCCCCGGAACGGGGTCGTGCGGGGGCGGCCGCCCCGAGGGGATCCGGATCGGCCGACTCGGGCTCGACCGCGGTCGCGGCGGCGGGCTCCGGCTCGGCCACCGAGGAGGCGGAGGGCCGTCGGGAGCCGCAAGGGAGCGCGGGCGCCGTCCACTCACCGTGCTCGACGGCGGCGATGCTCTCGCCGGGCGCGGGCTCCCAGGGCACGAGCCCCCCCGCGACCTGGGGCACGACCGGCACGAAGGCCCGGGCGACGACGAGCAGCCAGAGGGCGTAGCGCCAGCGCGGGCTCAGCCAGCGCGAGAACAGCGCCTGGATCGCCAGCACGAGGACGACGAGCACCGCCACCTGCCAGGAGGTCCGCCAGATCCCCGCGAGGAGGCCCTCGGAGAGTCCGTGGAGGTCGATCATCCCTCGTCCCCCTCTCCGTCCCGCTCCTTCTCGCGCAGGAGGGCGCGCAGCTCGGCGAGGTCGTCCTCGGAGAGCTCGCCCTCGCGGACGAAGTGGGCGAGCAGCGGGCTCGCCTCGCCCCCGAAGACGCGGTTCAGGAAGGACTCGCTCTCGGCCCGCACGCACTCCTCCCGGGTGATCCGGGGGCGGTAGAGATAGCGGCGGCCCTCGCTCTCGTGGGCGAGCACGCCCTTCTTGAGCAGGCGGGAGAGCAGGGTCTTCACGGTGCGGTCGCTCCAGCCCCGTTCGGGGCCCAGGGCTTCGATGACCTCGGCCGCGGTCCGGGGGTGGCGGTCCCAGAGGACCTGCATCACCTCCCACTCGGCTTCGGAAACGCGGGGAAGCTCGTCCATGGGCTCTGTTCCGGGCCGGGGCCCGGCTCCTCGTGGGGTTTCGGGGTCTGCCAGGCGCTCTAGACTACAAGCGTAATCGTGTCTACCGGGATTCTCCGGAAAACCCGCGGGAGCTGCGGCGGGCACCCCGACCTCGCTACCCTGGGCGGCTCACCGACAAGGAGCCCATCCCATGAAGCCGTCCCCCGCCTTCCTCGCTCTCGCCGCCCCCCTGGCCCTCCTGCTCGCCTCCTCGACCCCCCGGGCCGACGTCCGGTTGCCCGCGGTCTTCTCGCACGGGATGGTCCTCCAGCGGGAGGCCATGGTCCCGATCTGGGGCTGGGCGGAGCCCGGAGAGGAGGTGAAGGTGAGCGCGAGCTGGCTCAGCGGAGGCCCCGTCATCACGAGGGCGAAGGAGGACGGGACGTGGGGGTTCTCCCTGCGCACGACGGAGGCGGGCGGCCCCTACGAGCTCCGGATCTCGGGGAAGAACGAGATCGTTATCTGGGACGTGCTCCTGGGCGAGGTCTGGCTCTGCTCGGGCCAGTCGAACATGGAGTGGAAGATCGACTGGATCAAAGGGGCGATCGAGGACTTCGAGGCGGTCCGGGCGAAGCAGACGTACCCGCGGCTACGCCTCTTCGACGTCGAGAACAAGATCACGATGACGCCCGAGGCGGACTGCAAGGGCTCGTGGAAGGCGTGCGCGCCGGACAACTGGTCCGGCTGGGGCGCGGTGGCCTTCTACTTCGGCCTCGAGCTGCTCGAGGCGCTCGACGTGCCGGTCGGGCTCATCACCTCGGACTGGGGGGGGACCCCGGCCGAGGCGTGGACGAGCCGCGGGACGATCGCGAAGCTCGCGGATTTCGAGCCGCACCTGGAGCGGATCGACGCCGCGCTCGGATCCGGCGACGCCGCCCCCACCCAGGTGGAGCTCCAGGCGGCCTGGTGGCGCGGGGTGGACGAGAAGGACCCGGGCTCTCCCGACTGGAGCGCGGCCGAGCTCGATCTTGCGGAGTGGAAGACGATGGCGCAGCCGGTGCGGTTTTCCGCCGTGTCCGAGCTCGCGGGTTTCGACGGGATCGTGTGGATCCGTCGCAAGGTGGATCTCCCCGCGGGATGGGCGGGCAAGGACCTCTCTCTCGCCCTCGGCCCCATCGACGACATGGACACGACCTGGTTCAACGGGGAGAAGGTCGGCGGCTTCGAGGCGATGGGGTACTGGAACCACGAGCGCACCTACACGATCCCCGGCCGCCTGGTCCGCGCGGGGAGCAACTCGATCGCGATCCGCGTGATCGACACGGGCGGCGAAGGGGGGCTGACCGGCGATTCGCAGAAGCTCTCCATCGGGCTCGCGGGAGGCACGGGCCCGCCCGCCCGGCTCCTCGCCGGTGACTGGCGCTACCGCGTGGGAGCGAGCGCGGCGGATCTCGGCCCCTTCCCCTCGACGAGCTGGTTCAACCAGGACTACCCGACCTCGCTCTACAACGGGATGATCGCGCCCCTGGTGCCGTACCGCATCCGCGGCGCCATCTGGTACCAGGGCGAGTCGAACCGAGACCGCGCGGCCCAGTACCAGACCCTGTTCCCGGCGATGATCCGCGATTGGCGCCAGCTCTGGCGCCAGGGCGACTTCCCCTTCTACTTCGTGCAGATCGCTCCCTACCGCTACGGGGGCGACACGGGCCAGGCGGCGGAGCTGCGCGAGGCGCAGATGATGACGTTGTCGGTCCCGAACACAGGGATGGCGGTGACCATGGACATCGGCAACCCCGGCGACATCCATCCCAAGAACAAGTGGGAGGTGGGTCGGCGCCTTTCCCTGTGGGCCCTGGCGAAGGACTACGGCCGCGACGATCTCGTCTTCTCCGGTCCGGTCTACAAGGGCTATCAGAAGGAGGGGTCGCGCCTGCGGCTCCTCTTCGCTCATACGGGCGGGGGGTTGGCGTCGCGCGGCGGCCCCCTCACCCACTTCACGATCGCCGGCGAGGATCGTGTCTTCCACCCGGCCCAGGCCGAGATCGACGGCGAGACCCTCCTGGTCTCGAGCGAGCAGGTTCCCGACCCGGTCGCCGTCCGCTACGCCTGGGGATGCGCCGACGAGCCCAACCTCGCCGGCGCGACCGGCCTGCCCGCCTCGTCGTTCCGCACCGACGAGTGGGAGCGGAAGTAGGCTCTCAGTCCACCTCGAGCAACTGAACGGCGTCCACGATCACGTGGCCGTCGGTGACGGCGTTCATGATCTCGACCCAGGCGTCCTGGCCGGGCTCGAAGCGGAACGTGCCGAGGTCCTGGAAGCCGTCGTCGCCCGCGGGGGGGCGGCGCTGGTCGACGACGGAACGTGACGTGCCGTCCGCGTGTCGCACCGCGACGGGGACGCGGCTCGACCGGTTGCCGTGCGCGGTCCAGGTGAGGCGGACGCGGAGACGGGTGGGCGTCGTCACGCGAATGGGGAAGCGCGCGCGCTTCTCGCCCTTCGCCGCGTCGTCGTCGTGGAGGTAGCCCTCTCCGACGAAGCCGTGCACGGAGACGCTCGGCAGCCAGTCTCCGACGAGCTCCGCCCGATCGTCGTCGAGGATCGTTCCCGGGAGCTCGGCGGGATCCCTCGAGACGGGCCCGGGGGCGCTCCCCCACCGCAGGATCTGCCCGTCGGCGAGGAGTCGCTCCCGCAGGCTCGCGTAGTCGACGTCCTGGACCGCGACGCCCGCATCGAGCGCCAGACACGCCACGGTGGCCGCGGACTGACCCAGGACCATGAAGACGGGCTCCATCCGGATCGATCCGAAGGCGATGTGGGTGGCGGACAGGCAGACGGGGACGAGCAGGTTCCCGCACTCTCCCCGCCGGGGCACGATCGAGCGGTACGAGATGGGATAGGGGGGGAAGCCGCCGACCTGCACGTCGCCCTCGTTCCAGACGCGCCCGTCCTCGACATAGCGGCGCACGTGGTGCGAGTCCATCGTGTAGGCAGCGAGCCCCACCGGGTCGACGGCGATCCGGCGCGCCTGGCAGTCGTGCTGCGACATGACGTAGTCGGACACCATGCGGCGCGCCTCGCGGACGTAGATCTGGTGCGGCCAACCGCCGCGGTCCGTGAACTCGTCCTTGCAGAGCCCCCACGCGCCGACCTCCCGGCGGATCTCCTCGGGCACGCGCGGGTCGTTGCCCAGGAACCACATCAGGCCCTTCTGGTACGTCTCGTGCGCACGCACGATCCGCTCACGCTCCTCGTAGCCGGCCTCCGGATAGTCGTGGTTCCGCCCGATGAAGTCGGTGGAGACGGGCCCGCAGTTGTTCGTGTCCGTCTTGCGGTTCGGCATCGGCGTGTTCGACCGGAAGGCGTCCCACTGGCCCGATTCGATCGTGCGCAGGAGCAGCTCGTACTCGCGCGCGTCGTAGCCCTCCGGCCGGGGGAACGGGATGCGGTTCTCGGGAGCATCCGTCAGGCACATCCGGAAGTTGTAAGCCTGCACCCGGGCGTCGCCGTCGCCGTCCCAGGCGTCGCCCATCTCCTCGATGCCGGGAAGCAGCCCGCTCGACGGATCGCCGGGGCGCACCCAGGGATCGACGGGAGAGCGGAACTGGTGGTAGCGCGCGTGGGCCGTCTGGATTCCGTTCAGGGTTTCGTCGTGCTCGTCGTTCGCCTCGCGCCCCACGCGATAGCGCACACCGGCCATGGCCATGAGGTCGCCCTCGTAGGTCGCGTCGACGAACATCCGGCCGGGAAGACGGCGTCCGCTCTCCAGGGTGATCGAGAGGATGCGGCCGTTCTCCGTCTCGATCCAGGAGCGTCGGTCGAGCCGTTCGCCACGAATCACCCGCACCTTCGCCTCGCGCAGCAGCTCCTCGAAGATCGCTTCTGCCACGTGGGGCTCGAAGGTCCACATCGTGTCCTCGCCGGCCCCTATACGCCGGCTGCGGTAGTCCTCGCGCCGCTGTACGGTCCACGCCTCGTCGGCGGCGTAGTGGCGATGGACGCGGCGATAGAAGTCGCGAGCCAGGCCTCCGATCGCGACCTTGTTGCCGATGTCGGTCGCCCCGAGGCCTCCGGCGCTCAGCCCGCCGAGGTGATCCCCGGGCTCCACCAGCACCACCGACTTGCCCATCTCCGCGGCCTGGACCGCGGCGATCACCCCGGCGGAGGTGCCGCCGTAGACAACGACGTCGTGGCCGGGCGAGCGATCCCCGGATGGCGACGAGCCCTTCCCGGCCGCGCACGCCACGGTGAGGGCGAGCAGCAGCGCTCCGATCATCCGCGTCATTCGTTCACCTCCCGCGCCTCATCGGCGACGAAAGCGAAGCACGTAGTTCTCCTCGAGCCCCGCGACCTCCGGCTCGTCCTCCAGCGCGAAGCCCGCCTCTTCGATCTCGGCGATCACGCCCTCCTTGCCCAGCCGGACGTGCTCGAGCAGCCACTTGTTCGACTCGCCCGGGATACGCTCGAAATCGACGATGACGAGCCGACCTCCGGGACGCAGCGCCGCACGGATCGAGGCGAGCGTGGACTCCGGGTACTCGAAGTGGTGATAGGTGTCGCAGACGAAGGCGACGTCGATCGACTCCGGGGGCAGACACACGGACCTCTCGTCGCACAGTACGGGTTCGATCCAGGGGAGTTTCATCTCCTCGGCGCGCGCCCGGAGATGCTCGACGAACTTCGTGGAGATCTCCACGGGGTAGACGGCGCCCTCCGGCCCCACCGCGTTCGCCATGGGCTCCAGGAAGAGCCCCGTGCCGGCTCCGATGTCGCCCACGCTCATGCCGTCCCGCAGCTCGAGGAGGTCGAAGATCTCGTGCCGTTGCACGGCGATCTCCCGCGACTCTCCCTCGAAGACGTCGACGTAGTGATCCACGTCGAGGTCCGACTCCAGGAACCGCTTGTTGATGCCGGGCTTGACGTTCTCTTCGTGCGGCGGCGGAGCGGGCACCTCCGCGGGCGCCGAGCAGGCGACCAGGGACAGGAGAACGGGAGCGGATCGGAACAGCGGGCTCATCATGGCCGAAACGGAAAGATCTCGGGTGGGTCGGAGGATCATCGCCGGTGCCCGCGCGCATGTACAGCCATCTCCTCCGGCGATCGCCGCTCGCGATCTCCGACTCGGCCCCCGAACGTGGGGTATACTGAAGAAAGATCTTCCGGGACGCACCGACATGCACCTTCGCTTCACAACTCGCGGTTCGAGTCTGCCCATCGCCTGCCTGCTCCTCGCCTCGACGGCCTGGGGCGCGCCCTCGGATACCCTGACCACCGTCTCGGGGAGAGTGGTCGACCTCGCCCGGGATCCGGGCGGGGATTTGCTCTTCTGCACCACGGAGAGGGACGTCGGCACGATCACCACCGCGGGAACGGTGACGGTGCTCGCGGACGCCGCGTCGGGCCCGTTCGGGATCGAGCTCCGCGCGGTGGCCGCGGATCCGACCGGGGACATCGCGATCCTGGACGCCTGGGGACACGTCTACCGGCTCGTGGGAGGCGCGACGCCCGCGGTGCACGTGTACTCCAACCTGTACATCGTCCAGGATCCGACGGACCTGATCGTCGACACCGCGGGCAACTACGTCATCGCGAGCGCGACGCCGACCAGCGGAGTGCGAGGGATGAACTGGGTGAGCTCGGACGGCAATCGCTGGGCGTACTACCTCGTCCGGCATTCCCCCGTGCAGCTCGCCGCCGATCCGCTCTCCTCGGACCTCCTGCTCGCGGAGGACGACGACGGGGGAGGCCTGTGGCTCATCGACACGGCGGTCGGCCCCCACCCCACGACTCCGCTCGACACGATCACGGATCCGGGCTTCACCGCCGCCAACGACGACGGGGACATGACGGCCGAGTCCGACGGGGACGTGCTCTTCATCGCGGGCGGTACGGTCTTCCACCACGATCGCGGCACGGGGCTGACCACGGTCCTGGCGGCCGGGTACGGCCAGCTGCGAGGCATCGCCATCGCCGCGTCCAGCGGGAACGTCCCCAGCGCCTCGGGCTGGAGCGCGTACCTGGCGGAGGGCGAGGCCCCGACCGCCATCCGCGAGATTGGAGACGTCGGCGCCCCGGCCGATCCGCTGGCCTCGAACCTGGGCTGGGTGCCGGGACCCGGGCACGAGAAGCTGTTCTACAACGGGATCAAGGTGTTCGACCTCGCCACCGATCTCGACGGCCACCTCCTCGTCGGGGGAGACCTGTGGCACGCGAACTTCTCGGTGCGCCGGATCGAGATCCCGTCGTTCAACATGACGATCGTCGCGGACGACATCGACGGGATCTCCGGTCGGGTGGAGGGCATCGCCGTCGCTCCGGACGGCACGATCTACGCTCTGACGACTCCGGGCGTGATCCACGCGATCCAGGAGGATCCGCTCGTGGTCACGACCGTCTTCAACAACTCTCTCGGACAGATCACCGCGGGCAAGGACCTCGCCTACGGGCGGAACGGAAAGCTCTACGTCGCGGATCGCGACTACTGGGGCGGCGGCGAGGTGCTCGAGGTCTCGATCGACTCCGGGACGGCGGTGACCCTGGCCACGACGCGCGAGTCGCGCGGCGTCTGCGCCGATCCGTTCGGCGCGGGGCTGCTCGTCGCGGAGTGGGTCGACGGAGGCTTTGCGGGCGAGGTGGGGCGGCTCGACATCTCGACCGGCGCGATCACTCCCCTGGTCGGCTTCGAGGGCATGAACTTCACGAACGCCGACGCATGGGGCGATGGCGACACGGTGATCGCCGCCAGCGGCCACACGTACTGCTTCTCGGAAGACGACTGGACGCTGGCACGCTACCACGAGGATCAGGAGGGCTACGCGCGGATCGGATCGGGCTATCTCAACCACCCGTCGGGTCTGACCATCGCGCCGTCGGCACCGCACGCGAGCAACACGACTGGCTGGAGCCTCTACGTCAGCGAGTTCGACTTCCTCTGGGAGATCAAGAACACGTCCGCGCCCGCCCCGGCCGTCGTCGATCCCGACGCGCCTCCCGTGGGGCGCTACCTCGGCTCCCTGAATCCCGAGCACGGGCGACCGAGAGCGATGATCGCGGATCCGGCGGGGGGCGGCTTCCTGATCACGACCTCGGGGGGCAAGCTCCTGCGGATGGTCACCGCCGGAGGGAGCGTGAGCGTCCTGGCCGAGGCGGCCCAGGGCCTCTCCGGCGACCTCGTGGCCGTCAGCCCGACCTCGACGGGCCACATCGTGGCCGTCTCGTACGACGGCGTGGTCTACGACCTCGATCCGGGCGCCGGCTACGCCGCGACGGTGCTGTTCTCCAACGGCTCGGCGGAGCTGAACGAGGTCCGCGGCGCCTGCGTCGACGGCGCCGACCGCGTCCTGATCGTCGACCGTCCCGCGGACAACGAGGGGGGACGCCTGTACCGGCTGGACGGAGGAGCCCTCGAGCTGCTCGTGCGCAACGCTCGGGGCCTGCGCCCGGCAATCGATCCCCTGACCGCCGACGTGTTCGTGACCGAGCAGGGGTCGCTCGCAGAGGGCGCGGGCGAGGTGCTCCGCGTCGACGCCTTCGCCGATCCGGCGACCCATGGGCACTTCCGGGGGGACGGCTACTTCACCTTCGCTCCCGGCGAGCTCGGCGGCGACCTCGCCTTCGACGACGACGGCAACTTCTACGTCGCGGTGGGCGAGGACGGTCGCGTCACGGCGGTGGACCGCGCGAGCGGAGCGCGGACGATCGTGGCGGGCAACTACACGAACCCGGTCGGGGTGGCCCTCGCCCCCGGACGCGGCGGCACCGCGGGAGCGGAGGGTACGAGCCTCTTCGTGCTCGACGAGTGGGTCGTCTGGGAGACCGGAGTGGACGGCCTGCCCGCCCCTCCCCCGCCGAGCACGCAGCCCGGCCTGGCTCCGCCTCCGGACATCCGGGCCACCGGCCCGTCCGCGGCCATCGGTCAAGCGAACTACGTCTCGGTCTCGAACCCGGACCAAGCCGGCAAGCTCTACTGGATCCTGCCCTCTCTGTCCGGAAAGGTCCCCGGCTTCCCCCTGAGTCTCGGCGGAGATCCGACGGACACGCGGGTCGTGCCCAACAACCTGGACGACCTGTGGCTCTCGACCTTCAATCCCGTCTTCTTCCCCGGATTCATCGGGGTTCTGGACGGTTCGGGGAACAGCGTTCCGGGAACCGCGATCATGATTCCCAACGATCCGTGGATCCTGACCTGGGGCACTTTCCTGGACCTGTCGTGGATCGTGATCGACTCCTCCGCGCAGAATAAGGTGGCCTACGTGGGTGGAACCGCCCAGCTGTTCGTAGGCTACTGACCATGCCGTCCGGAGAAGACGCCTCGAAGCCGAGCGAGGCGAAGTTGCCGCCGTGGCTGCGCGCCAGGAGGGCGCTGGGGCGCGTGCGCCGGCGCTTCGTGCTGGATACGTTCGACGTGTTCGCTCGCCCGACTCCGCGGCCCGAGGAGGACGTGCCCGCGTTCGAGAATCCGCCGGGGTACGAGTTCTCCTGGGCCACGCCCGAGGACATCGAGGGCTGCGACGAGTACCACACCGAGCTGGACGAGCGCGAGCGGAGCGAGGGGGCCATCCGCCTCGGCTTCGGTCACCGGGCGGTGATCGCCAAGCACGACGGGATCGTGGTCTTCTCCATGTGGGAGAACCCGAGGAACCTGAACGTCCCGGGGCTGATCAAGCGCAAGCTGTCCCCCGCGCAGTCGTTCATCTACAAGGCCTACACCAGCCTCGACCACCGCGGGCGCAAGCTCTACGGAATGGGGATGCGGTTCGTGCTCGACGACCTGGCCGCGAACGGGAAGAAGGAGCTCATCGGCTACGCTCACGTGAAGAAACGGGTTTCCCGCAAAGGTCTCGCGAGGTTGCGGTTCGAAAGCGTGGGTAGGGTGCACATCCTGGACGTTCCCGGATGGTGCCATACATTCGTGTCGCGGAAGCTCGCGTCGAACTTCCCCGAAGTGGTCCAGAGAACGAACGTCATGGCGCAGGCCATCCGGAGTCGAAGCCAGACTTGAATCACCCTCTCCGCACCGTCTCGCGCCTCGCGTTCGGGATCGCGCTCCTGGGCTTCGTGATCGGGGGTGTCGCCGCGGCATTCGAGATACTCGGCCGTCGCCACGTCCTGGACTTCCAGGCCGGCTCGGGATCGCCGTGGTCCGAGCGGCTCCACGCCATTGTTCAGATCTCGGTGATCGAGGGGGTGGGATTCGGGGTCGTGGCCCTCCTACTGGGCCTGCTCGCCGTCGCCCTGGTTCGGCTCCGGCGGCGGGGAAGCGGAGAGCTCGCCGGCCAGTACCTGGCCGCCGCGTTCCTGTGCGGCGCGGGAGCCTTCTTCGGGTGGGCGTGGAACGCCTGGGTCTTCGAGGACGCCCTCCCCTTCCTGAGCCGCGGCGAGCTGGCCCTGCTGAGCGGGGTGGGGTTCGTCTCCCTCCTGCTCAAGCTCCTCTTCGCGACGTGGCTGGCGGCCCGGCTTCCGTGGGCTCCGCGCAAGAACCCGGCGGCGCTCGCCCTGGCGTGTCTCGCCTCGATGGGAGCGGCGAACTGGTACGCGCTCGGACTCCTGACCGAGGGTAGCGGCGCGTATCGCTCGCCCGCTCGCCTCGCCGCGGTCGTCGGGGTGGTGCTCGGGGCGATCCTCGTGACCTCGCTCCTGGCCCTGGTTCTGAAAGGGCCGGTTCGCGCCGCGGGGAGGATCCGCGACTCGCGCATCTGGCCGCCGCGCTGGCTCACGCTTTCGGTCGGAGCGGTCTTCCTGCTGTGCGTCGTCGGCACCGCCCCGTTCTTCAGCCTCTCGGCAGTTCTCCACGACGTGGAGTACCGCACGCTGCGCGAGCGCGGATCGCCCGAGGGTCCGAACGTCGTGTTCGTGGTCATCGATACGCTGCGCGCGGACCACCTCGGCTGCTACGGGTACGAGCGACCGACCTCGCCGTTCATCGACTCGCTCGCCGCGAACGGCACGCGCGTCGCCGACGCCTCGGCGCCCGCGGCGTGGACGAAGCCGGCGACGGGGACGATCCTCACCGGGCTCTACCCCTCTCGGCACGGCGCGCTCTATCACGGCAGCCGCCTGCAGCTCCCGCGGGGTGAGCGGACGCTGGCGGAGGCCTTCCGGCAGGCGGGCTACGTGACCGCGGGATTCGTCAGCAATCCCAACATCAAGCAGGTCTTCGACTTCGATCGAGGTTTCGACGAGTTCTTCGACTCCCCGGTGGAGGACACGATCAGCCTCGCCTCGATTCGCGGCTCGTACTTCGGCCGCATCCTCATGGACCTGCTCCGTCACCAGTTCAACTGGAAGTACGAGAACGACGTCCGCCAGATGAACGAGCACGTGCTCGCCTGGCTCGAGACGAACCAGGAGAACCCGTTCTTCCTGTACGTCCACTACATCGACCCGCACATCCCCTACTCACCCCCCGGGGAGTACCAGCGGCAGTTCGCGCGCGATCACCCGGGATTCCCGCTCTTCAACGAGCGCAAGGAGCTCGTGGGGATCGACCTCTACGACGGCGAGATCCGCTACTCCGACGACGGGATCCGCGAGCTGGTCGAGGGGCTCGAGCAGCACGGGCTCTGGGAGAACACCCTGCTCGTCCTCACGTCCGACCACGGCGAGGAATTCTTCGAGCACGGGATTCTCGGGCACGGATTCTCGCTCTACCAGCCCGTCATCCACGTGCCGCTGGTGCTGCACGGTCCGG
This sequence comes from uncultured Planctomycetaceae bacterium, assembly GCA_964428225.1. Classification (GTDB taxonomy): domain Bacteria; phylum Planctomycetota; class UBA1135; order UBA1135; genus JBFMCU01. The sequence continues at coordinate 12,431 of CAYRXS010000070.1, read as the reverse complement.
GAGTCGTGCCCGGAAGAGTCGTCGAGGATCCGGTGCAGATCGTCGACCTGCCCGCCACCGTGCTGGATCTCGCGGAGGCCGGCGCCGATCGACTCGGGGACGGCGTGTCGTTCGCGTCCGCCATCCGGGAACCGTCGTGGACGCCGCCCGCCCAGTACTACCTCGAGAACGAGTTCGGCCAGGACTACGCCGATCAGCGGGCGTTCGTCTTCAAGGGCGTGCGCAAGGGGCGGTGGAAGCTCGTCATCACCGAGGCGAACCAGTTCTTCCCGCCCCTGGATCCACGGTATGGGTCGCTCGCGCTGTACGACCTGGTCTCGGATCCCAAGGAACGGAACAACCTGATTCACGAGGAAGAGCACCGCGCGCGCGTCACGGAGATGAAGGAGCTGCTCGAGACACACCTCACCTTCCTGGACGAGACGGGTTTCCGAGATGCGGAACCCGCGGCGATCTCCGAAGACATCCTTGGAAATCTGAGAGCCATGGGGTATTGAGCGGGGCCCTGGGGAGAGCCATGGCACGCCCGCTCCTGTTGTTCACGATCGACGTCGAAGAGGACATGCCGGGGTGGCAGATCACGGATCCGATCACCACCGACAACATCCGCTCGCTTTCCCGACTCGCGGAACTGTGCCGCGAGCTCGGTGTGCGACCGACGTATCTCTGCACGTACCCGGTCGTCGAGAATCCGGAGTCGGCGTCCATCCTGCGCGAGCTCTCCCACGACGGTGACAACGAGATCGGCACCCACATGCATCCGTGGAACACACCTCCGTTCAACGGGGTGCCGGGCCGGAACACCGAGGAGCGCAACACGCCGTACTACCAGTTCGAGCTGGGACCTCATCTGTTCAGCGAGAAGCTCACGGTCCTGCACGACGCGGTCTGCGAGGTGGCCCGGCGTCCTCCGGTGTCCTATCGCGCCGGTCGATTCGGCATCGACTCGACGACCCTCGGTGTGCTCCTGGATCACGGCTACGAGGTCGACAGCTCGATCACGCCGCTCGAGGAGCACCTGGACGACGAGGGGCCCGATTTCCGGACCGCTCCCCAGCATCCTTACCGGCCCAGTCGAGAGCTCGTGACGCGCCGCGGCCACATGCGCATCGTCGAGATCCCCGTCTCGGTCGCGCTCACTCGGAACGTCCCCGACGTCATCATGCAGGCCTACGTCTATCTGCCGAAGGCCACCCGGCTGCGCGGGCTGCTGTCTCGCGACTACCTGCGGATCATCGACTTCGCGTGGCTCTACCCCGCCCGTTTCGATCTCGATCTGATGGTGAAGGCGGCCAGCACGCTGATGGACGTCGAGAGCCCCGTCCTCAACGTGTTCCTCCACTCGAGCGAGATGCTCGCCGGCGCCTCCGGCCGCGTGGAGACCGAGGAGCAGGTGGAGGAGGTCTTCGATCGCATTCGCGGGATCCTGGTCCACTGCATGGACGTCTTCTCGGCGGTCCCTGCCACGCTGCGCGAAGCGGCGGCGGCACTCCGTCCTTCGCTCGGCCTCTGAACGTCTCTCCTGCGATGACCGAGGCGACCCGCTCTTCTCCCCTGATCGAGCGCGCGTGGAAGGGACGCGAGGGCTTGCGCTCCGCGGAGCCGGAATGGAAGGAGGTCCTCGCCGCGTGCGGTGCGGACCCGCTCTTCAACTCTCCGAGGTGGTGCGAGGCTTACGCCCAGGCGTACCTCGACGACGACGACGTGTTCGGGTGGACGCTCGAGGCTCCGGGCGAGCAGCCGGTAGCGGTGCTCGCTTTCCGCCGGGAGCCCTCCCGCGGGGCGTTCGCGCTGCGGCGCGCGACATTCCTCGCCGACGGCAGCTTCGACTCCGACTACCTCGATCTCGTCATCCGTCCCGGTCACGAGCGCGCGGTCGTCAAGCGCGGCCTGGAGCTCCTGTCCCGCGAGCGCCGCCTCGATGCCGTCGTGCTGTCGGGGATCCCGGACGACTCGCCGTGTCTGCCGGTGTTGCGTGAGGTCTTGCGGGAGCGGCGCCTTCCGTCGCGCGAGCGGCCGGTGGATTGCTGTGTCGCCCCGCTCGCCGCGACCATGGACGAGTACGTGGCCACGCTCAAGTCGCGCGTCCGCAGCAAGGTGCGCTCGTCGCTTCGAAAAGCGCGCGAGCTCGGCGCCGTCTTCGCCTGGTGTGGCGATCCCCGAGCGCTGTCCGACCACCTCGAAGGCCTGTACGACCTGCACACCCGTCGGTGGCGAGCGATCGATCAGCCGGGCAGCTTCTCCGATCCGCGTCGAAAGAAGCTCTACGATCGGTTGATGCCCCGCCTCCTCGAGGGCGGGAACCTCAGGCTTTCGCGCCTCGACCTGGACGGACGGCCCGTCGCGTACCAGCTCGGCATCGTCGCGGGGGACACGTACTACCAGCTCCAGGAGGGCTACGATCCCGAGCGGACCGAGCTCCGCGTCGGCACCGCCCTGCGCGCCGAGTCCGTGTCCCGCCTGATCGAGCAGGGCATCCGCCGCTACGACTTCATGGCCGGCATCGCCCGCCACAAGACCGAGTGGGGCGCCGCGCCCCGCCCCTGCACGACCGTCGCCTTCGCCCTCCCCCGCTGGCGCGCCCGCCTGGCCTACGGCCTGCGCGCGTGGGTCGATCGGCGGAAGACTGCTCGGACACGTCCGGAGTAGGCGACGAGGGCGTCACCAGTTCGGTTGTCAAGTTCGGGTGTGGTCCAGCGGTGGAACACGTCCCGCCAAGATCTCGGCCAGTCGATTGACAGCGACTGCTGTTCGTGTTCTGGAAGGCGCCTTCGGACGATACATCTGCGAGATCGGCATCTTCCGCGAACGAGAGGTCGCGCATTCCGGGTGCCAGGCCTCCCCCTGGCCTCAGGGCTGATGTCGGTCCGGGGCATCCGTCTCATCCGGTTCAGGCGAGAATTCCCCCCCCGACGGGACCATCCACGGGAGAATGGGCCCCCACATGCCTTCCCCTCACTCAGATCCCGCAGACTGGACCAGACAACTGCTCGGGGGGCTCCACAGCGGAGACCGCGAGGCTGCAGAGGGGTTGATCGAGCGCCATACTCCCGAATTGCTCAGCCGAGCCCGGGGTATGCTCGCCAGGCATCCGGTGCGAGGGCACTCCGAGGAGGACGTCGTGCAGCTGACCTGGCTGCGGGCTTTCAAGGACGAAGCCATCAAACGCTTCGAGCATCGAGGCAAGGGATCTCTGCACGGCTGGCTCCACCGCCTGCAACAGCGGGTAGTCCTGGACTTGCAGCGGGAGAGCAGCACTTACAAGCGGGGAGCGAGCGTTTCCCAGCGATCTCTCGATGAGACGGTTGGAGAACAAGCTCTGCGAGCCATGGTCAACTCGCCAGATCCTACCCCATCTCAGATGTCCGATACCGTGACCTCCTCCGCACTTGCCAGGGCATTCTCAGCGAGAGGGAGTGGGAAGTCTGGCGCCTGGTCGAGGTAGACAAGCGCACAGCGGTGGATGCGGGGGAGCTCCTGGGAATGACGGATTCTGCAGTAAGGAGTCTTGCCCATCGGGCCAGGATCAAGCTGCTACAAGCCCTGGGCGACCTCGGAGACGGGAATCCCTAGCCCGGGCTGGCTCAAACGGATGCAGCGGGAGGAGCAATATGGCTGACTCCTATAAGAGCGCTTTCGAACTGGTGATGGCGGCGCTGGACAGGGGTGAGGAAGTTCCCCTGGAAGAGGTTCGCCAGCGGTTTCCGACTGACTCTGACATCTCAGCGCATATCTCTCGGGCCCTGAGCCGGTATCAGGCGCTATGTCGTGCGCTCCACAGTGACTCGCGGCCCCTACCTGCTGCTCGATGCCCGCTACGAGAAGATCCGCCACGGCCACCACGTGGTCAGCTGCGCGGTCCTGTACGCAGTGGCGGTCCGACCCGACGGCCGGCGAAGCATCCTTGGAGTCAGCGTTTCGCTCTCGGAGGCCGAGGTCCACTGGCGCGAGCTCCTGCGCTCTCTGGTTGAGCGTGGCCTTCATGGAATCCAGATGATCACTAGCGACGATCACGAGGGGATCAAGGCCGCGCTCAACGCGGTCTTCCCCGGGGTCCCCAGGCAACGCTGTCAGTTCCATCTGCAGCAGAACGCGCAGGCCTACGTGCCTCAGGTCGTCCAGCGGCCCAAGGTCGGCCGCGACATCCGCTCGATCTTCAACGCCCCGGATCACTCCGAGGCGGAGCGTCTTCTGAGCAAGACCGCGGCCAAGTGGCGGAAGTCCGCGCCGCGCCTGGCCGAGTGGATGGAGACGAACCTGCCCGAGGGCTTCACTGTCTTCGCGCTCCCACCCAGTCACCGACGACGCCTGCGGACGAGCAACGTCCTCGAACGTGTCAACCGCGAACTCAAACGGCGCACTCGCGTCGCCACCCTCTTCCCCAACGAACCCTCCCTCCTCCGCTTGATCACTGCCGTCCTCGCCGAGGTCTCGGAGGACTGGGAGACTTCTGACCGCGCCTACCTACGCATGGATCCCGAGAATTGACCCGCCACGTCTCACGGAATTACAGACCAATCGTTGCTCTGCCCGTACTTCTTCCGCACGTAGCGGCGGACGATGATCTTCGCGGGCACCATGTGTCCGCGCTCGGTGACTTCCTCGCCGATCACACGCATCTGTTTGCCGCAGCAGGGGCAGGCGCGCTCTTCCGCGGAGAGATCGAGCTCGATCGTTTCGCGCGGCACGTGCGGAGCGAAGGGCGCACGGCCGTGGCCCTTGGGCTTGGCCTTCTTGGTCTTGGCTTCGGCGCAAGACGTGGGCAGCGGTGCTGGCTCACCATCTTCGTTCCCAGCAAACATCGCCAACTGACCGGGATCGAGGCGTTCGGTCTTACGGCCGAACAGACCCTTCTTCAAGATCGCGATCTCTTCGCGCAAGATCTTGTTCTCGCGCAAGAGCGCTTCGTTCTGCTCGGCCAGCGCTTGGTATCGCGCCTCGATTTCCTCCACCATCGCCACGCTCTTATCATCGGCAGAGCGCGCCGATTCGTGTCCCTTTCCTACGGAGAAACTCGACGATTCAAGTCGTCGTGCGACACACGACGTCGAGCTCCGCGCAGATCGATTCCATCGAGGATCAGCGACATCTCCGACACCGACATCTCGAAACCACCGGCCTTCCCACCCGCCCGATCGAAGACGCGGAACCGACCGTGCTCGAGACGCTTCGCGAGAAGGCAGTAGCCCCAGCGATCCCACCAGAGGATCTTCGCCCGGTCACGGCGACGGTTGACGAAGAAGAACAGATGCCCCGACTGCGGATCCTCGTCAATCACGTCGATCACGAGCGCAGCGAGGGTGTCAAAAGACTTTCGCATGTCGGTCGCGCCGCGCGCCACGAAGACCCGCACCGACGGCGGCAGACTCAGCATGACGTGAGCAGGTCCACGAGCCGACGTAGATCTCTCTCGTCGAATCCCGTCGGTACGTCGACGGCCACTCCGTTTCCCAGCCAGACCGAGAAGGGAGCAGGTGACGGATTCGACGGTGCTTCATCGGGGACGACTTGGACGGGGACCAAGTCCGTCGCCGGTTTCGCAGGGATCGACGCCGTCCTCTTGGCACCGGCCTTGCCCCCGCGCAGCTTTTGCCGCCAGTACACGAGCTTCGAGTACGAGATCCCCTCCTTCTGTCCGAATCGTCGCAGGCTCAGGCCAGATGCGTCCCATCGAGAGATCACAGCTTCCATTCCAGTGGCATCGACCATCGGTTACCTCCCTTGAAGGAAGCCATCCTCGACGAATGGACGTGCCGCTCAAGCCTCCACGACCATGGGGGGGCCGGACGCTTACGGTGAGCCAGTCTGGGTTCACCGATCGCCTACTGCACGGCGACTGTTCTTCGCTACATCCTCCAGGACTACGAGCGGGCTCTGGCGTTTCTCAAGGAACCGCCGAGCGTTTCCGAGGCGCTTTCCGATGGCTGTGGAGTGGGAGTCAACTCATCCCTTGTGGCGGCACTTCTCGGCCATCGACGACATGCTTGAACGACCTCCCTCTCACGTGTCATCGACCGCAGGAAAATACCTATGAATCAAGCAGATGATCCGGACGCTTTCGAGGGCGCGTACTTCCCCGTCTCAGGCTTGAAGCTCCTTGTCTTGTCTGTCTGTACCTTTGGCATCTACGAGGTCTACTGGGCGTGGAACTGCTGGGACTACATCAAGTTCAGGGATGGTCGCCACTTCAACTCGTTCTGGAGGTCAGTCTACGTATCCTCCCTGGGTTTCAATTTCCTCCTCTTCTGGGATGTCAGCAGAGCCGCCGGGAATCCAAAACGCTTGGCCCTTGTTCACTCTCTGGCCTTCGGATCCGGATACGCCCTCTTCTGGATCGTTGGGCTGCTCTTCGTAGGAGGTCTGTTCTGGTGGATAGTCTTCCTTGGCTTCGTGGTTCTGCTGCCGGTCCAGCGGCAGATCAACCAGGTGAACGAGCGCAGCGCACCTGCTCATGATCCGAACCGGCGCTTTTCCGTGTGGAACATGCTGGCGGTGGGCATCGGAGGACTCTTCCTTGTGCTCTCACTCATTGGGACCTTGGTGGGACCACAGTGAGTGGCTGCCACTCCGCATCCTGGTCATCCACCGAGAGACCTGATCTGCCGGGGATGCTCAATCACATTCCTGTGAGTATCCTCGCCAACGGTTCGGCATGGATCGTCGTCGGCTTCTGAGCGATGGACCTTATCCGAGGTGTCTGCGGCGGCTGTTCATCAAGATTGACTTCTACTCGGGTGGTTCATGGAGTGAGGGGGACCGAATCCAGGCCGCCGACCGTCACGCCAGGCTGCGGGACACGATCTCGTGGACGTCCTTCGAGAGGCCGTCCTTGGCGGCGATGCGCTCCAGCTCGGTCTTCATCTTCGATTGGCGGTCGGCGTCGAAGCGCTGCCACTGGTTGAAGCAGGAGGCGACGCGGGAGGCGACCTGGGGGTTGAGGTCGTCGAGGCGGAGGATCGCGTCGGCGAGGAAGACGTAACCACGGCCGTCCGCGGAGTGGAACCGTACCTGGTTCGCGATGCCGAAGACGTTCACGAGCGAGCGGACCCGGTTCGGGTTCTTCCACGTGAAGTCGGGGTGGCTCGACAGGGCGATCACGTGGTCGACGGCCGACGGCAGCGAGGAGGCGGCCTGGACCGAGAACCACTTGTCCGTCACGAGCGGATCGTGCTTCCACTTGGCGTAGAAGGCCTCGAACGCGGTGACCCTCTCCTCGCAGTCGATCTCGGACAGGATCCCGAGCGCCGCCTGCACCTCGGTCATGTTGTCGGCGGTCTCGAACTGGCGATGCACCAACGCGATCGTCTCGGGCTCCTCCAGCGAGGAAAGACCGGCGAGCACCGTGTTCCGTAGACGCCGGCGGTCGATCGAGGCCTTGTCGCTCGTGTAAGGCCCGGTGGATGCGGTCGCTTCGAGGACCTGCATCAACTCCCCGCGCAGGGAGCCCGCGAGCGCTCGCCGCACGAAGCGCCGCGCCTCGTGGATCCCGTCGACGTCGATCACCTCCATCTCCAGGCCGAGCTCGCGCTCGGAGGGCAGCACCAGGGCCTGGGCCTTGAGAGAACCGTCGAGGTCATCGTTCGCGAGGATTCGACCAAACGCCTCGACGAACAGGGGATCGACCTTCATCTCGCGACCCGCGGCACGCTCGGAGACGAGCTCGAGCAGCATCGTCTTGCCGAGCTGCTGCCCGGCGTCCCACCGATTGAAGGGATCGGAATCGTGCCCCATCAGGAAGGCCAGCTCTTCGCGACTGCGCTCGACGTCGAGCTTCACCGGCGCCGAGAAGTGCCGCAGGAGCGAAGGCACCGGACGCGAACGCACGCCGACGAACGTGAAGCTCTGCTCGGGCTCCGTCAGCTCCAGGACGCGCGCCGTGGGTGCGGACGATCCGTCCTCTCCCTCCAGCGCCAGCGGCAGGTCGTCGCCCTCCGGGCCGAGCAGCCCGACGCGGACGGGGATGTGGAAGGGGCGCGGCTCGCTCTCGCCGGCCTGGGCGGAGCACGACTGGGCGAGCGTGAGCACGTAGGTGCCCGCCGCCTCGTCCCACTGACCGCTCGCCTTGACGGTGGGAGTCCCCGCCTGGTCGTACCACCGCTCGAACTGGGTCAGGTCCACCCCGTTGGCGTCCGCCATCGCGGCGCGGAAGTCGTCGCACTCGACCGCTTTGCCGTCGTGGCGCTCGAAGTAGAGATCCATTCCCTTCCGGAATCCCTCCTGGCCGAGCAGGGTGTGGTAGAGCCGGATGACCTCGGCCCCCTTCTCGTACACCGTCACGGTGTAGAAGTTGTTCATCTCGACGTAGGACTCGGGCCGGATGGGGTGAGCCATCGGTCCCGCGGCCTCCGCGAACTGAACCGTCCGGAAGTAGCGGACGTCGTCGATACGCTTGACCGCCGCCGAGGTCATGTCCGAGGTGAACTGCTGGTCCCGGAAGACGGTCAGCCCCTCCTTCAGGGTGAGCTGGAACCAGTCGCGGCAGGTGACGCGGTTGCCGGTCCAGTTGTGGAAGTACTCGTGGGCGATGACGGCTTCGATGTTCTCGTAGTCGTCGTCGGTGGCGGTGTCGGGGCGAGCGAGGACGAACTTCGAGTTGAAGACGTTCAGCCCCTTGTTCTCCATCGCCCCCATGTTGAAGTCGCCCACGGCCACGATCATGTAGGCGTCGAGGTCGTACTCGAGGCCGTACACCTCCTCGTCCCACTTCATCGCCGTCTGCATCGACCGGAGCGCGTGCTCGCAGCTGTCGATGTTCTGCGGCTCCACCCAGACCTCGAGTCGCACCGCGCGACCGGATCTCGTCACGAGCTCGCCGTCGTAGCTGCGCAGATCGCCGGCGACGAGGGCGAAGAGATAGCTGGGCTTGAGGAAGGGGTCCTCCCACCTCACCCAGTGCCGGCCTCCGTCGAGCTTGCCACCGCCCATGCGGTTGCCGTTCGAGAGGAGGACGGGGTACTTCTCCCGGTCCGCCTCGATCCGCGTCGTGTACCTGGCCATCACGTCCGGACGATCGAGGAAGTACGTGATGCGCCGGAACCCCTCGGCCTCGCACTGGGTGCAGAAGTTGCCGCTGGACTTGTACAACCCCGAGAGAGCCGTGTTGTTCTGCGGCTCGATCTCCACGACCGTCCGCAGGGCGAAGTCATCGGGAGCGTCGGGGATGGTGAGCCCCTTCTTCCCGACCTCGTACTCCTTCGCATCGAGCTCGCGGTCGTCGATCGAGACGGATCGCAGCCGGAGCTCCTCCCCGTGCAGGACGAGCGGCGCTTTCCCATCGTCGGCGGACTTGTTCCGGCGGAGCCAGGTCGTGGCGGTCACGACGGTGACGTCCTCGCCCAGGGCGAAGTCGAGGTCGACGATGTCGATCCAGAAGTCGGGCTCGCGGTAGTCCTTGCGGAAGGTGGCCTGGAGGGTGTCGGAGCTCATGACGAGAGGGGCATCGAGGGTTTCGGGGCGACGCGGTTTTCGAGACGAGCCGGACAGGATAGGAGCTGACCAGCCGGAGCTGGGAGATTCCGCGGGGAATCCCTCGCCGCGGCGCCCACGGCCGATCAGGTGCGCGTCTCGAGGGCGGCGCGGTAGATCTCCGCGTCCTCCTCGGCGAAGCAGCAAAAGGTCACGCGCGCGGGCAGCTCGTTTCGCGCGAGGTGTTCGAGAGTCCGGTCCACCGCGATCCGGGCCGCCCGTTCCCGGGGGAAGCCGTACACCCCCGTGCTGACCGCCGGAAAGGCGATCGTCTCCACCCCGTGCACGACGGCGAGCTTCAGGCACTCCACGTAGCAGGAGGCGAGCAGCTCGTCCTCTCCGCTCGAACCCCCGCGCCATACGGGCCCCACGGTGTGGATCACGTACCTCGCGGACAGGCGATACCCGCCCGTGATGCGCGCCTCGCCCGTGGGGCAACCGCCCGCCCCACGGCATTCCTCGAGCAGCTCGGGGCCGGCCGCACGGTGGATCGCGCCGTCCACCCCGCCCCCGCCGAGCAGGGACTCGTTGGCGGCGTTGACGATCGCGTCGCGGGCGAGCGTGGCAATGTCGGCCACGACGACGTCGATTCGCAAATCCATGGCTACGGTCGAGGAGGTGATCCCGATCGAAGAAATCGTAGTCCCGGCCCTTTCCACGAGCCATACAATCCCCCCATGCCGCCCCGTAACCACCCGCTTCGACGACGCCGGCGCCGGCCGCGCCGCGTGGGACTTCTCGTCGCGGTCCTCGCGTTGCTCGGATCCTGCGCGAGCGAGAGCCCCGAGGATCCCCTCCCCCGGTCTGCCCTCCTGATCACCCTGGACACCACCCGGAGTGACGCGCTGGGCTGCTACGGGAACCCGAGCGTGAACACGCCCCACCTGGATCGCCTGGCCGCCGAGGGACTCACCTACGATCGCGCGCACACGCCGGTCCCCGTGACCCTGCCCTCCCACGCCTCGATGATGACGGGGCTCTATCCGCTCCGCCACACGGTTCGTGACAACGGGATCGCTCCGCTGCCCCAGGGAGCCGACACCGTGGCGGAGGCCGCGCGCGCGGCGGGACACCAGACGGCCGCGATCCTGGCCGCGGTGGTGCTCGCGGACACCTTCGGTCTGAACCAGGGCTTCGACGTCTACGAGACGCCCCGGCGACCGGATCGGGGTGTGACCAGCCTCTTCGCGGAGCGGTCCGCGCGCGAGGTGGTCGACGCGGCGCTGGCCTGGTGGGCGGGCCGTGATCCCGGAACGCCGTTCTTCCTGTGGGTCCATTTCTTCGATCCGCACGCGCCCTATCAACCCCCTCCGGGCTTCGGGCAGGGCGGAGCGAACATGAGCGCCTACCTGGGGGAGGTCGCGGCGATGGACCACGAGATCGGGCGCCTGATCGATCACCTGCGCGGCGACGGGGCGCTCGACGACGCCACGGTGATGGTCGTCGGAGATCACGGAGAGGCGTTCGGCGAGCACGGAACCAAGTCGCACGCCGCCTACTGCTACCAGGAGGCCATGCTCGTCCCGTTCATCGTTCGCTACGCGGACAGCCATCGGGCCGGCGAGAGATCCGATGAGATCGTGAGCGTCGTGGACGTCTGCCCGACGCTCTGCGAGGCGATGGGGATCCGCGCGCCGCTCGACATCGACGGAACGAGCCTCTTCCGTCGCTCGGTGCCCGCCGATCGCGGGGTGTACGTCGAGTCCCTCGTCGGCTACCTCTCCTACGGCTGGAGCCCCCTGGTGGGCTGGGTCGATCGCCACGGCAAGTACCTCCACAGCTCGAGCCCGGAATTCTTCGATCTCGACTCCGACCCGGGTGAGACGGTGAACGTGGTCACCGAGAGGCAGGAGGACGTCCGTCGCTACTCGCGAGCCATCGAGGATCTCGCCGATCGAGATGTGATCCAGCACTCCACGACGGACGAGATGGACGCGCAGCTGCTCGAGATGATCCGGGGACTCGGCTACGCGGGCATGGACGACAACCTGGCTTCGATTCCCCGCCCTCTCGAGAGGACGGAGCTGCCGAGCCCCGCGGGAATGACCCGCGTTCACGAGCTGTTGCTGGAGGGCAGCAGCCTCTTCAACGCCGAGCGCTACGAGGAGGCGGAGGCGCTCTACACCACGGCGTTGGCGGAGAATCCGGATAACCTGCGCGCGCTCTACTTCGTGGCGACGTGTCGGATGCGCCTCGGGCGCTACGCGGAGGCGATCGACCCGCTCGAACGGCTCATCCGCCTCGGCAGGAAACGGGCGAGTACGTTCTTCAATCTGGGGGTCTGCCGGGCGAGAACCGGCGATGACGGGAAGGCGGTCGAGGCCTTCGAGTACGCCCGGGAGCTGGCTCCGAACGACGTCCGCATCCTCATCCAGCTGGTGCGGCTGCTGCCGCTCGTGGGCCGGGAGGAGGAGGCGGCGGAGCACGCCGCCACGTTGCGGCGCCTAGGACACTAGCCACTCTCCACGCGCATTTGGCATGATTTGCGCGAGCATGAACTCGCCCGCCTGCCCCATCGATCGGCTGGGCCGAGCGCTGCGGAACCTCCGTATCTCGGTCACCGACCACTGCAACCTCCGCTGCTCCTATTGCATGCCGGAGGACGACCACGTGTGGCTCGCGCACGAGGACATCCTCCGCTACGAGGAGATCTCCATTCTCGCGGACGTCTTCCTGTCGGTCGGAGCGGACCGGTTCCGCATCACGGGGGGCGAGCCCCTCCTGCGACGCGACCTGCCCGATCTCATCCGGATGCTCGCGGCCAAACCGGGGCTCCGCGACCTGGCCATGACCACGAACGCGCTCCGGCTCACCGACCGGGCCGCCGAGCTGCGCAGCGCGGGGCTCCAGCGCTTGACCATCAGCCTGGACACGCTGCGTCCGGAACGGTTCCGTGCGCTGACCGGACGAGACGGTCTCGCCCGCGTGATCTCGGGGATCGACGCGGCCGTGGATGCCGGCTTCTC
>CAYRXS010000069.1:0-26488 GCA_964428225.1 uncultured Planctomycetaceae bacterium | reverse complement strand
ATGCCACAAACGGCGCTTCACAAATAGGGGCTTGGTGAGGGATTCGGGCTAGCCCCGGACCGCTACCCGTCGTCCTCCAGCTCCTCGATCGCCCTCTGGACCGCCTCGGGGGTGAGGGTGAGCGTGAAGACCCGCTCCTCGTCCGCGTCGAGGACCTCGATCGTCGTCGGCTCCGCGGGACAGGGGAAACCGAACAAGAGGCTGCCCGAGCTCCCCGGGGCAGCTTCGACGAGGAAGGTCGGGTGGTACGTGCCCGGTCTCGGCAGCTCGAGCCGGGCGCCTCTCTCGGACCGGATCGGAGCGGACCCCGCGGAATCCCACGGTCTCCCGTCCGATGGCCGGAGCCTGACGAAGACCCGGTACCCCGAGTCCGGTAAGACGCGCGCATCCGCGAGCACGATGCGCACGGGAATCCCCGCGTCGAGGACCGCCCGCTCGTCGGAGGAGAGGCCTACGAGCCGCCGATCACGGAAGCCCGGCGCACGGACCTCGACGTCCACCGACGGGAGCAGGGTGTCGATCTGCAGGTAGCCGCGATTCCGGGACCGGGCGTTGCGAGACTCACCCTCGGGATCACCGGCGCCGCGGTAGCTGGCCCTGGGCTCGGCCACGAGCCTTCCGTTCACGTCCACGACCGTCAGCCGGAAGCTGTGGATTCGGCCCCGGAGGTCGACCGCCGCCAGCCGCGGGTCCCTCGTGATCTCGCCGGGACGGATGACGACTCCGGAGACGTCGAGGATGGGCTCGCGAGATCCGTCGAGCTCGAGGCTCACGGTGTAGGTGCCGGGGGGAAGGCGGTCGGTCTCGAAGTTGCCGTCGGTCGCGATGCCAGCCTGGAACAGTCTTCGCCCCGGGCGGTCCTCGCGCGTGATCCGGATCTCGATCGGCGGAATCCTCTCCTCCCCGTCGTACAGGACGCGTCCCGCGATCCGGCCGGCCGAGGTCAGGACGATCTCCACGTCCGCGCTGGGCGGAGAGAAGGACGCGTACTCGCCGTTGATGTGGTCCTCGTGGCGAGCGCGGATTCCGAGCGAGCCCGACTCGGCCGTTCCGTGGATCGCGAAGCGACCCTCGTCGTCGGAGGTGCTCTCCAGCCCGAGGGAAGTCCAGTACGTCTCGTCGTCCCACCGATCGTCGCGACGCGATCGAGCGATCTCGATCCGAGCTCCGGGCACGGGATCGCCGGCCTCGTCGACGACGGTCCCGGACACGAGGAGCGGTCGGGGACCCAGGGTGAGGTCTCCCAGGTCCATTCTCCCCGCGCGGAGGCCATCGAGAAGCTCGACCCGGACCTCCCGGGGCGCGATCCCGTCCCCGGCGGTGGACATGGTCAGGATCTCCGAGATCTTCGTGAGCGAGGGGTTCTTCTGCAGCGTGTGGCGGAACCGTCCCGCCGCATCGGTGGAGGTGCGCCCCTCGACGGAGAACCGGCTCGCCGCGTTCTCCGTGCCCAGGCGGATCGCGAAGGGGGTCGAGGCCGCGGGCGTCCCGTCCGGTTCCAGGATCCGTCCCACGAGCCGAGGCCAGCGAGGAACGAGACGAAGCTCGACCGTCTTCGTGTCCCCCGCTCGCCGCGGACCCCGGATTCGCTCCGAGACCGGGCCGAACCCGCCCGGCGCGGAGGCGGTGATCTCCAGCTCGAGCCCGATCTCCACCTGCAGGGTCGCCTGCTGCTGGCCGGCGACGAGCGTTCGACGAACCGGGTTTCGCTCGCCGGGACGATCGGGATCCCTCTCGTCGTCGACTCCCCTCCGCCCGACGAGGCGGATGCTCAGGGACACGCTCCGGTCGAGAGCTCGCCCCTCCGCGTCCACGACGAGCACCTCCAGCCGCCCCAGCGACGGGGCCACGAGCTCCACCGGCTCCCGAGGAGGATCGTCGAGGGAGATCTCCCTCTCCACCTCCCTGTCGAGGAGCGGGGCGAGGGCCACGCGCAGCCGGTCGATCCCGTCCGAGTGCGCCCGGCCGTACTCGTGCTCGAACTCCACGATGCCGTCCGGCGCGCGCGTGAGGATGGGCGACTTTCCGGTGCCGTACTCTCCCCTCCGGATCGTCACCGGGATTCCCGCGAGGGGCTCGCCGGCCGCGTTCACGACGCGCACGCGCAGGAGCGGATCCGGGTGGAGCTCGAGGACGAACGGCTCCTTGCCGCCCTGCTCCAGATGCCCGCCTCCCCAGAGGTCGGGCGCGAGGCCCTGGAGCATCCCGTTCGCGTCGGGCACGGTGACCCGGCCCTCGTCGTCGGCCAGGAACCGGCGCGCATAGCGGCGAAAGGCGTTGCGGAAATCCGTCCGGCCGAGGCGGGCGATCCTCTCGAGCCTCCGCTCGACGGTGTCCTCGCTCAGGAAGTGCACCTCGGCCCCGGCCACCGCCTCGCGGGTTCCGGCGTGCACGACCCGGACCTCGAGGCCCTCGGCGAGCGAAGGCTCGATGGCGTAGCCCGCGGCGAGCTCGCTCATCCCCGGGGTCACCGGTCCGCGGTCCGCTCGCGGGTCCTCGGCCGGGGGCTCCACCACGGGAAGCTCCGCGGGGGAAGACGCCCGCTCCCGGGAAGGGGGACCGTCGGGACTCACTGCGGTCCCGGTCCGCGTGGCCCCCCGCAGGAGGATCACCGCGAGGACGACCACCGCGAGGAGGAGGAACGCGAGCGAGATCGTCTTCATGGGAAGGCACTCTCCGTTCGATCGCCGGCAGCGGTTCCAGTCTACTCGATCCGCGGGACGTCGACCGCGCTCCGCGTGCCCTCCCGGCCTCGCGCCCGGCCCACGAGGGAGTTCCGGAGCACGGGGGGCATTCCCAACCGCGGCCGGGGGTGCTAGCTTGAATCCGCAGTTCTTCCACCCCCCAGGTCCCCTCACCGGCGGTCGTCATGGCGCGCACCTCTCGATCCCTCCCGCGTTACCTCTCCTGTTCCGTCGTTTCGTTCGTGCTGGCCGGCGCCGCGGAGGCGCAGGACCAGCACTGGGAGACCTTCGGCTCGGGAGACGACCTCTTCGGCTACGCGGTTCGCGGGGTCGGGGACCTGAACGGCGACGGTTTCGACGACCTCCTCGTCGGCGCCTCCCACGATGCCACGAACGGGACGTGGGCCGGCGCCGCGTTCCTTCTCTCGGGCGCGGACGGCAGCACCCTGTTCACTCTCCACGGCGCCACGGAGGGCAGCTTCTTCGGAGCCTCGGTCAGCGGCGCGGGCGACGTGGACGGCGACGGATACCTCGACGTCCTCGTCGGCGCTCCGGGCGACTACCGGACCGGGGTTCCGCCGGGCAAGGCCTTCGTGTACTCCGGCTTCGACGGGCACATGATCCACGAGCTCCTCGGCAACTCCCCTCACGAGCAGTTCGGCGTGGCGGTGAGCGACCTCGGCGACGTCGACGCCGACGGCTACGCGGACGTCGCGGTGGCCGCGCCGAGGCGCGGGACGGTGCTGATGGGCGGGGTCTCCGTCATCTCGGGTTGCACGGGCGCGGTCGTGTGGGAGGTTCTCGGGGAGCAGGTGCTCGACTACTTCGGAAAACCCCTGTGCTCCGCGGGCGACGTGAACGGCGACGGCGTCGACGACCTGCTCGTCGGCAGCAGCCGGGGCTACGTGCGCATGCACTCGGGCCTCGACGGGACGGTCCTCTACACGTGCCGGCGCGGCTTTCCGAGCGACGGCTTCGGCATGGCCGTGGGCATGGTCGGCGACCTCACCTACGACGGGGTCTCCGAGCTGATCGTCGGCGCTCCCTTCGGGAACATGAACGGGCAGGTCTACGTGCTCGACGGGCGGCGCGGCGAGCTGCAGTACCTGCTCGAGGGGGACCTGTTCTACGAGGGCTTCGGGATGTCCGTGAGCGGAGCCGGGGACCTGAACGGCGACGGGAGGCTCGACTGGCTGGTGGGCGCGCCGCAGGGCACGCACGACGGCGGGCTCCGGGGCGCGGTGTACGCCTACTCCGGCATGAACGGGAATCGCCTGTACACGTGGCGGGGGATTCTCGAGGAGAGCTTCGGCCGCTCCGTGGTCGGAGGCCTGAACCTGGACGGCGACGGTTTCGCGGACCTGGCCGTCGGGGCGCCGTCCTACGGCCCGACCCAGGGCCGCGTCGCCGCCTTCACGGGCAACGACCTCTTCCTGACCGCGACCCCGTCCACCCTCGCCGGCGGCGACACGTTGACCCTGGAGGCGGCCCTCGGCACACCGTACCGCCCCGCCGCCATCTACCTGGTGGGGATCGACGGCACGCCGGTGTTCGTGCCCGTGCTCGAGGGAGCCTTCGACCAGTGGGGCGCGTTCGTGTTCACCGACGTGGTGCCGCCCGCGATCTCCGGCCTCACCTTGACTTTCCACGCCTTCGGGATCCACTGGACCGGCGCGCTGATCGACAGCTCCGACGTCGTCGTGACGATCGAGTGAGGTCGCGCGCCCGCGGGATTCTCGCATCCCGCATCCTAGCGAGCCGCCACCGCGGTCGAGCAGGGGCGGGCCGCCCGGGTCACCGCCGCCGCACGGGGCTGGTCCGGAAGTTTCCGACGGCCTTGATGATCTGGAGCCCGGTGTAGCCGTCGGCGACGTACGCGAAGCGCCCGGCGGCGGTGAGATCCCAGGCCTGACCGGGCAGCTCGATGCGGTCGAGCTCGACGATGCCGGCGGGATCGCGGACGTCGTACAGGCGCAGGCCGTTGGTCCACGTGCCGGTTGTGGTGAAGGCCAGATGGCCGGAGACCGCCACGGAGTCGAAGACGAACGGCTCGTTGACCCGACCGAGCTCGGACGGATTGGCGGGATCGGTGATGTCCAGGATCAGCAGCCCCTCGTGGAACGACGTCACGTAGGCGCGGTTCTTCTGGATCCAGACGTCCTCGGCCCAGTCGACCGGATAGAGCCCGACCTTGTGGGGATCGTAGGGATCGGCGACGTCGATGATGTGCAGACCCTGGTCGTAGAACTCGACCGCGAACAGGTGGTCGTTGCCGTATTCGACCTCGAAGATGAAGGGCGAGACGGTGATCGTGCTCAGCTCGACCGGAGAGGTGGGATCGTCCAGGCCGAATACGTGCAGGTAGTACAGCTGGGTTGCCACCGAGAAGCGCATCACGTACAGGTACTCCCCGTCGGTGGTGATGCGCACCGCGTAGAAGTCGAAGACGCCTCCGACGTCGATCGGGTTGCTCACGTCGCTCACGTCGACGACCCGCAGCGCTTGCGTGTACCAGTCCGTGACGTAGAGGTAATCCCCGACCAGGACGGATTCGTTGGTCGTCCCCTCGCCGGACTGGCTCACGAACTGCACCGCGTTCGGGCGGCTGATGTCCGTGATCACCAGGTCCTCGACGTTCTGGCCGAGGTAGGCGTGCCGACCGGCGACGGTCACGCTCGCGCTGGATCCCACCGTGTCGTAGCCCCCGATGAGGGTCGGGTTGCCCGGATCACTGACGTCGACGACGTACAGGCCGTCGGCGTCGCCGGCCACGTAGGCGATGCCGCCATCGAGCCGCACGCGGTAGCCGTCCTCGAGCGGGAGCGAGGCGATCTGCTGCGGCTGCTGGGGCGACGAGACGTCGAACACCAGCAGTCCGGCGGGATTCACTCCGATGACGTGGTTGCCGGTCACCGCGACGTCGTTCAGGCCGTGAGTGACGGGCGTGCTTCCCTCCATCGACAGGTAGGAGTAGGTCACGTCGAAGACACCCAGCGCATCGGGTAGCCCCACATAAGCGTAGGATCCCTCGACCTCGATACAGGTGACGCTGTCGGAGTTCAGGTACTCGCCCACCTTGTTCAGCGTTCCGTCTCCGAGGATCTGGAACTTGGCGATGCCGTCACCCGAGACGTAGGCGTAGCCGTCAGCCACGGCCACGTCGTCCGTGTCCCGGTCGTAGGAGTAATACCAGATCGGACCGGCCTGAACGCCGAGATCGATCGGATCGGTCGGATCGGAGACGTCGAACGCGTGGACGCGCGCCTCGTTGGCGTTGATGTACAGGTAGTGGCCGGTGATGGCCAGCGCGTCGGTCGGCTGATCGCTGTCGGTCCCCACGTAGTAGACCGGCACGGCGCTGAGCCGCTCCGGGTTCAGGGGATCGGCGACGTCCCAGATCTCGAGTCCGCCCGACCAGTCGGCGACGTAGAGCCGGGAGTCCCCGCCGACGTACAGCAGGTCGCGGACATGGCCGCCGGTGTGCATGCCGTCGTGGAGGAGCTGGGGCGAGGCGGGGCTGGCGATGTCGAGGATCAGGACGGCTACCACGCTCGCGAGATAGGCGAGGTCGCGGTCGACGTCGATCGCGACGGCCTGTGCTCCGGCATAGGGCCAGCCGTCCATGCGCTCGAGGGTGACGTCGCCGCGAGTGACGGCGGGTAGTGACAGGATCAGTACGAGGGCGGCCCCGACCAGACGTGTTGTGTTGCGTATGTGCACGGTTCACCTCCCCTGTGAGAACGCGGTGAGCGTGGTGCCTGTGACATCTTTCTGGGGACGGCATTGTACCCTTCCCGGAATGTCCGCCTCCCATGGGCGGCAATGCCCACGTAGCTTCATGCCCGTCAACGGCTCGTGCCTCGCGCGCCACGGGGCCGCACGGTGGGAAACCCCCTGCGCACGCCGCGATGGGGCCTCCCTTTGTCCTTGCCCCGGCTCCGCCCCCCGCGTACCAAGGAGGGTGAAGAAGCGGCCGGTGCGCCGCGCCCGACGACGGATGGAGCACGCACCGGAGGCACGCCCATGAAGGATCCACCCGGTCCCCCGGAGTTCGCCACCACGCACTGGAGCCTGGTGGTGGCGGCCAAGGCGGGCGAGGCGAGCCGGACCCGCGCCCGCGCGGCCCTCGAGGAGCTGTGCCGGGCCTACTGGTATCCCCTCTACGCCTTCGTGCGCCACCGCGGGTACTCCGCGGACGACGCCCAGGACGTGACGCAGTCCTTCTTCGCCCGGCTCCTGGAGCGGGGCGGATTCGACTCCGCGGATCCGGAGCGGGGCCGTTTTCGCTCCTGGCTCCTGGGCGCGGTGAAGCACTTCCTGGCCAACGAGTGGCACCGCGCCCGGGCGAGGAAGCGCGGCGGCGGGGTGACCTTCCTCGAGCTGGACGCCCTCGATCCGGAAGCGCGGTACGCCCTGGCGCCCGCCGTGTCGGTCGATCCCGACGCGGGCTTCGACCGCGAGTGGGCGCGGGAGTCGGTCGCGCGCGCCACGGAGAAGCTGCGGGCGGAGCAGGAAGCCCGCGGGCGGGGCGAGGTCTTCGTGGCCCTCGAGGGGTACCTCACCGGCGACGCGCCGGTCCGGGGCGAGGTCGCCGCGCGGCTCGGGATGACCGACGGCGCGGTGAAGACCGCGGTGCACCGGCTGCGACGGCGGTATCGGGAGCTCCTGCGCGCCGAGATCGCGGCGACCGTCACCGATCCGGCGGACGTCGACCTCGAGATGCGGCACCTCGTGGACGTCCTCCGTGGAATATAGGAGATTGCCCGTAACCGGGGATCGCGGTTGCTTCAGGTAACGACGAGCACCCTTCCCGAGAACGGCCGAGGCCATCCGGAATCCGAACCATGGACGACGCGAGCTCCACCACCTGTCCCCGCTGCGGCGCGCCGCTTCCGGCGGGCGCGACGGATCGGCCCTGCCCCGCCTGCCTCATGTCCGGCGCCCTGGCCGAGGGCGGCGCCGCGACCGTTCCGGCGGTGCCGTCGGACGATCCCGGGGACTTCCCCCGTGAGCTCGGCGGCTACCGGCTGCTCGGCGTGCTGGGTACCGGGGGCATGGGCACGGTGTACGAGGCCGAGCAGCTCACCACCGGACGACGCGTCGCCCTGAAGATGCTCGAGCACGAGCTCGACTCGCCGGAGATGCGCCAGCGGTTCCTGCGCGAGGGCCGCCTCGCCGCGAGCGTCAACCACCCGAACAGCCTCTACGTCTTCGGTTCCGAGGAGATCGAGGGTACCCCGGTGATCACGATGGAGATTGCGACCGCCGGCACGCTCGGCGACCGGCTGAAGGCGCGCGGTCCCCTCTCGGTGAGCGCGGCGGTCGACGCGATCCTCGACGTGATCTCCGGTCTGGAGGCGGCCTGCGCGAGCGGGGTGCTGCACCGCGACGTCAAGCCGTCCAACTGCTTCGTCGGCCCCGACGGCTCGGTGAAGGTGGGCGACTTCGGGCTCTCGGTGTCCACCCTGGCGAGGGACGACTCCTACGCCACGGCCACCGGCGTCATCATGGGCACCCCGGCGTTCGCGCCGCCGGAGCAGCTCCGCGGCGACGAGCTCGACGTGCGCGCCGACATCTACTCGGTGGGCGCGACGCTGTTCACGCTGCTCACCGGCCAGGCTCCCTTCGGGGGCAAGAACGCGGTGCAGGTCGTCACGAACGTCGTCGACCAGAAGCCCACGCCGGTGAGCGAGCTGCGCGAGGACGTGCCGCCCGGTCTCGTGCGGGTGGTGGCTCGCTGCCTCGCCAAGGATCGAGAGGGGCGCTACGACGACTACATGGCGCTGCGCAATGCGCTGCTGCCGTTCAGCTCGCGGGAGCCGGAGCCCGCCTCGCTGAAGGTCCGCGCGTCGGCGGGCTGGATCGACTTCCTGATCGCCTTCCTGGTTCCCTACGTGCCGCTGATGCTCGCCGTCGGCGCGGAGGAGTTCCACGTTCGACCCATCCTCGAGGAGTCCCTGTTCTCGGCGGGGTACTACCTCGCGTGCTTCGGCATCGGCTTCCTCTACTTCGGCATCGCGGAGGGAATCTGGGGGGCGGGCCTGGGCAAGCGGCTCAAGGGGCTGCGCGTCGTCCGCAAGAACGGGCGGCGGCCGGGGATCGGACGGGCCTTGCTGCGAATCGTCATTCCGATCCTCTGCTGCGAGGGGGTCCGGATACCGCTGCTCATGGCGGCGATCTCCGCCACGCGGACCGACGACATGACCTCGGCCGACGTCGTGCTCTTCTTCGTCGCCAGCTTCGCCTGCCCCTGGATCCCGATCCTGCTGATATGGAGGGTGCGTCGCGAGAGCGGCTTCGCCACCCTCTGGGACCTCGCCAGCGGCACGAGGGTGGTGGTGACTCAGAAGGGCGCCGCGCGGGAGCCGATCGCGCCGGCGACTCTGCCGCGGAGCTTCGCCGAGGACGGCGGATCGCTCGGGCCGTACCGGATCGTCGACGAGGTGGTTCTGGGACGCTGGATCCACGCCACCGATCCCGTGCTCCGTCGCCAGGTGTGGGTGCTGCGGAGGGCAGCGTCGGAGCCGTCGCTCGCCCGACGCGAGCTCGCCCGTTCCGGCCGCCTGCGCTGGCTGCAGAAGGTGGAGACGGCCGATGGCGTCTGGGATGCCTTCGAGGCGACGCGCGGAGCGCCGCTCGTCGACCTGGTCGGGCGCGGGAAGCGGGTTCCCTGGAGGACGCTGCGCCACTGGCTCCACGACCTGGCGTCGGAGCTGTGGTCCGCGACCGGGGACGGCACTCTGCCCGCCGAGCTGAGCCTCGATCACGTCTGGATCACCGAGAGAGGCCAGGCCGTCGTGCTCGACGAGCCCTGGCCGGACGTCGAGACCCCCGCGGCGCGCATTCCCGTCGCAGACGTCGTCGGGCAGCAGGGTTTCCTGGACGCCGTCGCCGCCTGCGTGGACGTGACCGGCCTCCCTCTTCACGCCCGGCCCGTGCTGCGGAACCTCGCGGACGGGAGGTTCGAGAAGCTCAGCTTCCTCACCGGCGTCCTGGGGGGACTCCTGGACAAGCCCGCGGAAGTCGGCAGGGGGATCCGGGCGGGGTCGATCTTCATGACGCCCCTCTACGTCTGGATCATGTTCTTCGTCGGGGCCTACCAGGGGGAGGGGAGGTTCGTGGATGCCCTGGGGGACACCCCGACGTGGTTCGCCCTGAACACGGGAGTGCTGGTGTTGATGGCCGTCGCCCTGGGACAGATCCTGGCCCTGCCGTTCGGTACCACCGCCGATCACGCCGTCTATCGCCTGGAGGTGGTCGACGCGACGGGGAAGCCCGCCCGGAGGTCCACGCTGCTGCTGCGCTGGGCGATCGTCTGGCTTCCCCTGCTCCTGCCCATGGCGCTCCTGTATTGGCTGTCGAGGACGGACGAGGGGATCGCCTTCCTCTCCGCGGTCGTGTTGCTGTTGCTGTGGACCGGAGGGGCCGTCCTCGCCGTCCTTCGTCCGTGGCGCGGCGTGCACGACCGCCTGGCGGGAACCTGGGTCGTGCGGCGCTGAGCCGCCGCGCGGCAACCGAGGAGAAGCAGGCGTCGGCTCGTGCCGGGAGCTAGAATCGCCCGCCGGGGGGGCTCGCGCTCCCCGCCGCTGTCCACTACCCGCCCTCGTCTTGCCCAGGCTCGCTCTCATGTGGATCCTCCGGACGCGCGTGCCGCGAACGACCCTCGTCCTCGCCCTCCTCGCCTCTCTCGTCGCGACGAGCTCCGCGCAGATCGATCGAAACGCCGAGGAGCGGCGTCGCCACCTCGAGCAACTCGAGCCGCGGGACTGGCCTCTCGAGCGGCTCGTCGCGCGAGACGTCGGCGCCCTCGTCTGGATCCCCTCAGCGCTGGAGGGGGACCCCCCCGATGACGGGTATTGGATCTTTACGAATCCCGAGGAGCCGGGCTACGCCCTCGTTTTGGGCGGCTTCGAGGTCCCCGTCGGGACCGGCGTTCTCCAGGTGGCGCAGGACTTGCTCGACGACATGTTCGCCGAGAGCTCCCCGAACGAGCTTCGCAGCGTGCGCGTCATGGAGGTCGCGGGCCTCCCGGCGGTGGAGGTCGTCGGCCACCAGGGAGAAGAGGGGCTCGACGCCACCATCCTGACGGTCGTCCATTCGGACCTCGGGGAATGTCTCATGCTCATCATCCACAGCCTTCCCGAGCACACGGAGACGGCGGACTCGCTCTTCTCGACGGTCGTCGAGGGCTGGACGATCCTCCGGGAGCCGTGGACCGAGTCGTTCGAGGAGGGGCGGGCCGAGCTCGCGGATACCTACGCGGGGAACCGGTGGGCCGAGCGCAACGCGGTCTTCGCCGCCGTCGCGGAACCGGAGGCGATCGGGCAGGCTTGGGTCCGGGAGCGCGTGCGCGCGCTGGGCGAGGAGCATCCCGTCCTGCTGGTCGACGGCCTGATCCACCCGCACCCCCGCGTGCGCACCGTCGCTCTCGAGGAGCTGCACCCGTGGATCGAGGGAAGGACGCGCACGTGGGCGCTCGAGCTCGCGCTGCGCGACGAGGATCCGATGGTCCGGTTCGCCGCGGCGACCGCGGCCGCGACCGACGTCGAGGAGGCGCGCGGGCTCCTGGCGCGAGCGCTGATGCTCGACGGGGAAGCCGCGCTCTCGGGCGCCTTCCAGCTACTGGCGCTCCTGGACGAGGACGAGCGCGCGGAGACCCTGCGCGCCCTGGCGTCCGGGGAGGCCTCCCCCGAAGGCCGGCGCATGTTGACCGCGGCGCTCGGCGAGTGGGGCGGCGAGGAGTCCCGTTCCACCCTTCGAGAGCTCTGGCGCGCCGCGGACGACGAGGGGACCGTGCCGCGTTCCTGGCCCTGCTGCGACGCGGGGACGAGGAGGCGCTGGAGGCGGCCTGGGCGCGGCTCGAGGATCCGCTCGGCGACCACGCGATCGGCATCGGGCGGGCGCTGACGTTCGTGCTCGCCCGGTGCCTGCTGCACGACGACGCCTCGGCCGCGCGCCGGCGAGAGCTCCACGAGATCCTCACCACCGCGCTCGAGGACGAGTCGATCCGTCCCTGGCAGCGCGACTGGATCGAAAGTGCCCGCGAAGCTCTCGTCGATTACGAGGAACACGTTTGCGGACTCCCGGAAGGGCTCGATGCGCCCGGAGAGTGGCGCGCCCTGGCGGAGCTCCTGCGCAAGACTCCGGAGATGTGGTGGGCGAACGAGCGCCTGCGGGCCACGGCTCCCCCCGACGTCGAGCTCGCGGAGCAGGTCCCCCCCCTCCAGGTGGAGGTGACGAACCCCGGCGCCATGCTGGCGGCCGTGATCGGCATCGCCAGTCGGCTCGAGCTCGGTTCCGCACCGGCGAACCGGATCCTCGCCATGCTCCTGGAGGGCATGCGAGACGACTTCGACCACAAGTACCCGGATCCGCTCATGAGCCGGATCGACGCGCCGCGCACCACGGGCGTCGACATGCGGAGGCCGTGGCGCTGGAACGCCTGGTCGCCGGCGACGGTGGCGGGCTGGAGCGGGGACGGGGCTGATATCCCTCTGACCGCGGGGGTCGAGCTGCCCTGTGAGAACCCCGAGCAGCTCCTGGGCCTCTTCGTGCGCGGCTCCCGGGAGGACGAGCACTTCGCGATCGCGGTCCAGATGGGCTTCGGCGTCGCGGCGATGCTGCCCCTGGCTCCGGGATTCCTGTGGGCCATCTGGGAGGAGGTTCGCGCCGACGTGATCGGAGGGGACGAGTACCAGGGGCCGGAGCACGAGGACCGCTACCTGGCGCTGGTACCGGAGGTCGAGGGGGAGACGTACCGGCTCACCACGCTCGACGTGTTCCGGGGGGGGGTCCCCGAGTGGGACCAGTCGTTCGTGCACTTCGCCGACGGGGTCGCGACGCTGACTCACACCGGCGAGATCCTCCAGGTCGATGCGCTCGCTCCCCGGTCCGGGGGCGAGAGTGGGGGCCTCTCCATCACCTGCGACCTCGCCTCGCTGGCCGCGCAGGCGGCGCTCGTGGAGGACGGCTGGGAGCGGCACCTGATCGCCGCGGGCACCCGGGTGCACGCGAACCTGACCTTCGACGGGGAGACCGTCGAGACGAGACTGGCCCTGCACGGGCTGCCCGAGGCGGCCGTCCCGGTGCTGTCGAACGTGGGCGTCGACGGCTTCTCGGGCCCGGTCGACCTGATTCCCGCGACGGCGCACATGTTCGGCGGACTGCGCTTCGATCCGGCGGCCCTCTCCCGATGGATGCTCGCCGAGAGCCTGCGGGCGGCCGGCGACGCGGGCGAGAAGCGCGACTGGAAACGAGCGCTGCGGCTCCTCGTGAGTCTCCGGGGCGAGGCGGGCTTCGCCGCCCTGGGCATGCCGGACTTCGAGGGTGATTACGAGGAGGCGTGGTCGAGGCGCCTGATCGTCTACGTCTCGGTGGATCCGGAGCCAGTGCGCGCCATGTTCCTGGAGGACGACGAGATGGAGCGCGTGGAGGCGGAGGACCTCGAGCTCTACCTCCGGGAGGACCTGCTCATCGCCATCGTCGGCGACTACCTCGTGCTCGGCGATGACGAGGAGGTGATCCGCGCCCTGGGCCACGATCCGTTCCTCGCCCAGAACGACGCGTTCCGGGCGCTCCGGGTTCCGGACGACGCAGCCGGCGTCGCTTTCATGGACACGGAGCTCGTGGCGACGGGGCTCCTCGAGCTCCTCCCGGAGGGGGAGGACACGAGCCTCGTGCGGCTCGGGATCACGGCCCTGAGGGCGGCCGGTCCCGTGCACGCGTGGCTGCGCGCGGCTCCGAACGAGATCGAGGGGGCGGTCACGCTGCGGCCGAGCATGCGCCCCGAGGCGGCGTCCGACCAGGTGCACCGTCTCGTCGGCTACGCGAGCCACTCCGCCGGCTCGGTCCGCAGCGGCGCCCTCGCGGTGGGTGGGAACCGGGAGGACATGCGGATCCTCCACGCGACACTTCGGCTTCCCGAGGGCCGGAGCCTCCCTTCCGCCTGGACGGGAGCGCGTATCGACGGCGAGAGAGCGAGCGACGGAAGCTACGAGATCACGAACCGGGCGGGAGTCCCGCTTCCGGAGAGCTCGCCCGTGAGCCTCCCGATCGAGGATCCCGCGCTGGCCCGGTTCCTCCGGGCCGAGGGCGTCCTGGCCGTGGACGCCCGACCCGTGCGCGAGCTCGCCGAGAGCATCCGCGACGGGGAGACCGACCCCGCGCGCATCGTCCGCAACGTGATCGCCTGGGTGGGAGAGCACATCGAGTACGAGAGGACCGAGGATGCGAGCAGCTTGGACACTCTGGAGTCGCTCGAGGCGGACTGCTCCGAGTTCACCGATCTGACGGTGACGTTCTGTCGCGCTCTCGGCATCCCCGCGCGCCGGGTCGGCGGCCTCGCTCTCGGGTCGGACTCGTTCATCGCGCACGCCTGGGCCGAGGTCTACCTGGACCGCTGGTACGAGATCGATCCCACCTGGGACCTCGCCCACGTCTCGGCCGCGCACCTGAGGATTCCTCGCGCGGACGTCGTCCTCCTCGCGCAAGACCCCGGGGTGACGCTCACGCCGACCCTCATCGAGATGACGGACGACCGGCGGATGTCGTGGCACGCCGCGCCGAACGGGTTTCGCGATGACGAATGCATACCGACGGTGGCTGCACACGGCGACTCGATTCTCCTCGGCCTCGCGGGGCGGAGCCCCTCCGGGGAGGAGTGCGCGGCCGCCTTCGTTTCGCGAGACGGCGGGCTGACCTTCGAGCGCACCGAGGACTTTGCTCCGGAAGGCGAGCGTCACCAGCTCCTGGCCGCGCACGGGCGGCTCTATCGCATCGAGCTCACAACGAGGGGCCCGGTCGCCTTCGCGCTGGACGGCTCCACTCCGACCTGGCGAGCAACCGCGCTGCCGGACGCGGTGCTGGATGCCTCGATCCCGACCGGGCCGCACTTCTTCTTCGCGTTCGACCGGAGCGGCTTCCTCGCGCTCCTGCCCGAGCCCACCGATCCGCGCCTGTTCCGTCTCGATCCCGACCTGCGCCTCGTCGAGGAGCTCGAGCTTCCCGAGGGACGGGGCTACTGGAAGACCGGTTCCGCGCAGCAGCCCGTGCTGGCGCTGCGCAACGCGAAAGGCACCACGCTCTTCGAAGAGGAGCAGGGAGACTGGGTAGCCGTCTCCGAGCCCCTGGACACCCTCCGGTTCGCCTCGCTGCGCATGCTCGTCCGGGAGGAGACGGTGGAATTCACGGGCTGGGACCGGAAGGAGGAGGGCCCCGCGAGGCTCTCCTTCGATCGAGGGACGCGGACGTCTTCCGTCGAGCCGCTGTCCCCCGAGAGCGCGGGCGTCCGCCGGGCCCGTGCGGCGCCGTTCCTCTGGAACGTGTCGCTCCGGGATGGCGGGATCACCCTGGTCCGCGAGCCGCTGCGGTAGCGGAACCGGTCACGAGCGCAGCGTGGGCCTCACGCCGATCGGGAAGCTCCCTGGCGCGAGCTCGCCGGAAGGAGCTAGAGTGCCCGCCGGGGCCGCCGGTTGGACGGGGGCCGAAGCCACGGAAAACGGAGCACGTCATGAGAATCCTCGTCGTGGGGGCGTCCGGAACCATCGGGAGAGCGGTGGTCGCGGAGCTGGAGCAGCGGCACGAGATCGTCACCGCCGGGCGGACGACCGGCGATCTGAGGGTGGACATCACGGACCGGGCATCGATTCGAGACGCTTACGCGTCCGCGGGCCCGCTCGACGCCGTCGTCTCGACCGCGGGCAAGGTCAAGTTCGCGCCCTTCGCGGACATGGGCCACGAGGACTTCGAGATCGGGCTGCGAGACAAGCTGATGGGGCAGGTGGACCTCGTGCTCCTCGGCCGCGAGCAGCTCCCCGAGGGAGGCTCGTTCACCCTAACGACCGGGGTCCTCGACTGCGATCCGATCCGGCAGGGCACCTCGGCCTCGATGGTCAACGGCGCGGTCAACGCATTCGTGATGGCGGCCGCGATCGAGATGCCGCGCGGACAGCGCATCAACGTCGTGAGCCCGGGGGTCATCGAGGAGGCGATGGGGGACTACGCTCCCTTCTTCCGAGGGTTCGAGCCCGTCCCCGCCGCGCGGGCCGCCCTCGCCTACGCCAAGAGCGTCGAGGGTGCGCTGACCGGACGCGTGATCCGCGTGGCCTAGAACTCGTCGCGACGGGCGCTCACCAGCGCCGCGTGACCGAGACGTCCTCGCCGGCGGCAAGGACGGCGAATCGCGTCGCGACCCCTTACAGGATCGAGACGACGGAGCGACACCCTCGGCCGACGAGTAACGGGTACGCTGCGTCCTCGGCGAAATCGCGCGACAGCCCCGCCCGTCGACGGTGGATGCGGGACGCGCGGACGCGGAGAACGAGCCGCGGTCAATCCTCGGAGGCCAGACGTGATACGAAGAGCGGGAATGGGAATCGCCCTCACGGTGTGGATGCTGGTGGGGTGTGTCGCTCCGGGCGGCGGCTCGTCGCCGGTGACGTCGGAGGACTACGAGGCGGCCTTCGCGCTGTTCGAGTCGAACCTGCGCGGGCTCGTGAAGAACGATTCGGTGCGCCCGCACTGGCTCGGCGACGACGGCTCGTTCTGGTACCGACGTGACACGCCCGAGGGGCACGCCTACGTCCGCTTCGATCCCGCGACCGGAGACCGCACGCCCCTGTTCGACCACGAGGTGCTCGCCGCCGCGCTCGGCGCCGTGCTGGCGGCCCACGCCGAGCTGGAAAGCGCGGCCGAGCTCGACGCGCCGCCCGACGCGGACGACCTGGGGTTGTCGGACGTCTCGCTCGACGCGGAAGGCCACGTCCTGACCGCGGTGACGCGCGCCATCGACCGCTCTGCTCCGAAGCGGGTGACCTGCGACCTCCGGACGATGTCGTGCGAGGTCGACGATCCTCCGAAGCCCGAGCCCGGTCTCCTCCGCTCGCCCGACGAGAGCCGGGCCGTCTTCGCGCGCGCGGACGATCTCCACGTCCGTTACCTCGACAGCGGGTCCGAGCAGCGGCTGACCCACGACGGCGCTCCCTTCTTCTCGTACGGGGCGACCCCGGAGGGCTCGTTGAGGACGATCCCGCGGAAGAGGCACGGCACGGTCCTGCCGCCCTACGGCACGGCGTGGTCTCCGGACGGGCGCTACCTGATCTCGTTGCGAATCGACGAGCGCGAGGTGCCGATCACTCCCTTCGTCGAGTGGGTGCCGCAGGATGGCTCGCACCGCCCGATCCTGCATGCGCTCCGCACGTCCGTGGCCGGCGACCGGGACGTGGTGCAGGCCGAGGCCTTCGTCTTCGAGCCCGCCGCGGGCCGGCAGACGGCGATCGTCGGGCCCGAGGAGTACGGGGACGGGCTGGGCGCCTACGTGCTCGGCTGGGATCTCGGGCGGAGCCTGGCCTACGTCCTCGGCTCGACGTTCGGGAGCAAGAAGGGAGCGCTGCTCCGCGTCGACCTCGCGACCGGGGCGGCCGAGGTCGTCATCGAGGAGGCGGACGAGGCGCGTTTCGAGACGAACACCCTCCTCTACAACGGCCCCAACATCCGGGTGCTCGGCGGGGGAGCGGAGGTGGTCTGGTACTCCACTCGCACCGGGTGGGGGCATCTCTATCTCTACGACGCGGCGACCGGGACCCTGAAGAACGCCATCACCTCGGGGGAGTGGGCGGTGGTCGACATCGTCGCCATCGACGAAGCGCGGCGAGAGGTCGTCTTCACCGCGGTGGCGCGGGAGCCGGGGCGCGATCCCTACTACCGTCACCTGTACCGGGCGGAGCTCGACGGCGGGGGCGTGACCTTGCTGACGGACGATGATGCCGACCACGACTTCTCACCGGGACGGAGATCGACGTCCGATCCGGCGCGGCGCATCAACCTGGAAGCGGGCGTGTTTCTCGACACCTTCTCGACGGTCGTCGACCCGCCGAGGACCGTCCTGCGCTCGGCGAGGGACGGCCACCTGATCGCGGAGGTCGAGCGCGCGGATGCGACCGAGCTGTACGCCGCGGGCTGGCGTCCCCCGGTGCGCGAGCGCGTCAAGGCGGCCGATGGGGTGACCGATCTCTACGCGGTCTACTTCGCGCCCGCCCGCGACATCGGCCGGGACCGGCACCCGGTGATCGACGCGGTCTACGGCGGCCCGCAGGTATTCGTGGCCCCACGCAACTTCCCCGAGGCCTGCGCCTCGCAGCTCCCCCGCCTCGAGAGCTCGCTGGCGCGCCTGGGATTCGCGGTGGTGATCGTCGACGGGCGAGGCACCCCGGGTCGCTCCCGGGCCTTCCGCGACGCGGGCCTCCCCGAGTTCACCCGGGTGGGCATCGAGGACCACGTCGCCGCCATTCGACAGCTCGCCGAGCGCCATCCGGAGATGGATCCCGATCGCGTGGGCGTCTACGGCTGGTCGTGGGGCGGGACGTTCTCCGCCCAGGCGATCCTGAGCCAGCCGGAGTTCTACGACGTGGCCGTCTCGGGAGCGGGGGCCTACGACTACGCCGGCATGTATCCCGGCTTCGAGTCCTTCACCGGCATCCCGGTGTACTCCGACGGGAGCCGCTGGCGCCCCGCTCCGGACGAGGCGCCCGCCAACTGGGCGCCGCTCGACATCACGGCGATGGCGCCCGACCTGGCCGGTCACCTGCTGATCGTGTACGGGGACCTCGACGAGAACGTCCCTCCGAGCCAGGCGTTCCGCCTCGTCGACGCGCTGATTCGCGCCGAGAAGCCCTACGACCTGCTCTACCTGCCGAACCGAAACCACGGAGGCGGGTCCGATCCCTACACCGTACGGCGCACCCTCGACTACTTCGTCGAGCACCTGCTCGGCGTGGTCCCTCCCCCCGCCGTCGCGGCGGACTCCTGAAACGACTGCGCGGTTGAGCCGTTCGGGAGTTCGGATAGACTGACGCCGCCGCTGACCGCGGCCGAACGATCCTCCAGAGAAAGCCCACGGGATGACACCAATGTCCAAGATCACACGCCGGAAGTTCCTCGCGAAGTCCTCAACCGTGGCCCTCTCGGCCACCATGGCCGGCTCGATGGGTCGGCTCGCCCACGGGCAGCCGGAAGACGAGATCCGCATCGCCCTCGTCGGCTGCGGCGGGCGCGGCTCGGGCGCGGTCGCGCAGCTCTTCAACGCGTCGCCCGGTGCGCGGCTCGTCGCCGTCGCCGATGCGTTCCAGGCCCGCACGGACGCCGCGGTCAAGAGCCTGACCGCGCAGCGGGCGGAGAGCGTCGACGTCCCGGAGGAGCGCAACTTCGTCGGGCTCGACGCGTACAAGAAGGCCATCGACTCCGACTGCGACCTCGTGGTCATCGCGACGCCGCCCGGATTCAAGCCGCCGCAGTTCGAGTACGCCGTCAGCCAAGGCAAGCACATCTTCATGGAGAAGCCCGTGGCGACGGACGCTCCGGGCGTGCGCCGGGTCCTGGCCGCGGCAGCGGAGTCCAGGCGGAAGAAGCTCCTGGTGGGCGTCGGCCTCCAGCGCCGTCACGAGCCGAGGTACATGGAGACGATCAAGCGCGTTCAGGACGGCGCGATCGGCGAGCTCATCCTCGCCCGGGTGTACTGGAACGGCAGAGGCATCTGGTACCGCGACCGCCAGCCCGATCAGACCGAGATGGCGTTCCAGTGTCACAACTGGTACCACTTCAACTGGATCTGCGGCGACCAGATCGTCGAGCAGCACATCCACAACCTTGACGTCGGCTGCTGGGCCAAGGGTGCCTATCCGGTCGAATGCAACGGCATGGGGGGCGGCGAGCAGCGCGTGCGCGGCGACCGCTCGAAGTCCCAGATCTTCGACCACACCTTCTGCGAGTACACCTTCGCCGACGGCACCAAGATGTACAGCCAGGGCCGGCACCTCCAGGGGGGCTGGGAGAACGTGAGCGAGGCGCTGCACGGAACGAAGGGCACCTCGAACCCAGCCGGGTGGATCGAGGGCGAGAAGGCCTGGCGGTTCGAGGGCGAGAGCCCCGGCGGGCACCAGCAGGAGCAGCACGACCTCATCGAGGCGCTCGTCACGGGCGAGTACTACAACGAGGCCGAGTACGGCGCGCGCTCGACGTTCACCGCGATCCTGGGCCGCGAGGCGTGCTACTCGGGCAAGATCGTCAAGTGGGACGAGCTGCTCGAGCACGGGCGCAACCTCACCCCGGGAATCGACGATTACACGATGGACTCGGCTCCGCCGGCGATGCACGGCCCGGACGGCCTCTACCCCGTGCCCGTCCCCGGGGAGTACAGTCCGTTCGAGAAGTCCTGACCGCGGTTCCCGCATCGGGGAACACCGAGCCCACGTCCTGCGGGGAGCGCGAGCTACTCCCAGAACGTGGGCTCGCTCTCGAAGTAGGCGAGGCCGTCCAGGAACCCGGCCATGAACTGCTCCTTCTTGAAGCCGAGCTTCCCCGCGACGACGCCGCCCGTCGTCGTGTCGGTGATCGCGTCCAGGTTCTCGAGGAAGGCCATCGCGACCTTCATCGCGTAAGCGTGCCCCTGGTCGTCGAACTCGGTGCCCAGGGCGTCGATCCTTCCTGCGGAGTAGGCGTACCAGGCCATGAAGTACGCGGCGAAGTATTGAATCGCGCCCGACTGCATGTCGATCGGGCTCGGCTCGTCCTTCGCGGCGTTCTTCACCCAGTCCTTCAGCATCGCGCCCCAGATCGCGGCCCCGTGCAGCCCGTCCTCGGTGACGCCGGTGACGTGATAGCTCGACTGGTCGAGCAGGAGCCACGCGTAGGACGCCGATGCGCCGAAGGTGATCCGCCGGCGCGGGAGCATCACGACGAGGTCCGGATTCTCCTCCACCGCGACCCGCACGAGGTGCTGCACCCGCGCGGGCCACGTCGGGCCGGCGAAGACCTCGTCCAGGTTCTCCTCCGACACCCACGCGAAGAGGTCGGCATCGATCCTCGGGGCGAGCTCCAGCCGCAGGGGCAACGCGTCGCGCTTCGTGAAGTCCACCTCCACGTGGAGCGGCTCGTATCCGGGGCAGGCGGCGGACACGGCGTAGGTGGCGAAGCGACCCTCGAACAGGGGAAGCCTGAACCGGCCGTCGCCCCAGCTCGTGCCCGATGATCCCGCGCCCTCGATGACGATCTCGACTCCCGGTATTCCCCGCCCGGTCTCGCTCGAGACCACCGTTCCCGCGATCACGCTCCGGAACGAGACCTCGCCGTCCAGGAACACCGGCACCTGGGGATCGTCGAGGATGATCCAGCGGTTGGCCGATCCGCCGGAGTGGCCGCCGAAGGGCTCCACCTCTTCCCACGGCTTCCTCTCGGAGTCGTCCTTCTCGTAATCGCCCGCCGCGTACAGCGCCTGGACCTGGCGCGGCTGGCCGTTGACGTGGATCGTCCGCTCACGGGTCTTGCACAGGTACAGCCGGATCGGATCGCTCTCGACCCACGGCCCCTGGTGGGTGATGACGCTCTGCCCGGTCTCCTTCAGCTCCCGCAGCACCTCGCGGCTGGAGAAGAAGTTCCTCGTTCCGCACCAGAAGAGGTCCTGGCTGTAGAACCTCGCGAACAGGTGGCTGGACTCGAACTTGTCGGCGGGGAGCTGGAACGAATTGGAGAGGAAGTCGGGCGCCTTCTTCAGCTCGTCCCAGTAGTCGACCACGTCGAGCTGGTGGTTGCGTTCGCCGTAGCGGAGCTGCAGCTCGTAGGTCAGGGTGAGGGGCTCGCCGGGGCTCAGCTCGCGGTAGATGTGGATCCGCGCCTTGCCGCCCTCGACGAGCTGGGCGGGAGACTCGTCGAGCGTCAGCACCGGCCGGTAGTCGACGGGCGATCCCGCCGCCCGGCCGAGCAGCGCCTCGAGCTCCACGGCCGCGCGGTCCCGGTTCTCGGGGGTCAGCACAGACGCGCTCAGGGCGGCCCACTCCACGTCGGCGTCGCGCATCCGGTCGGCGAGGGGGGGACCGATGGGCTCCAGGGTCAGCGTCGGCTCCTGCTCGCGCCGGAAGACGACCTTCCGCCGGTCGTCGAGCGAGAAGATCAAGCGCGTTCCGGGATCGGCGTCCTCGAACAGGAACGCCAGCGAGCTGGCGTAGAACCGCAGGCGCTCCGGCATCGTGGGCACGGAGGGATCGATCAGCTGCGGCAGGGCGGCCATCGCGCTCCACGCGGTCTGGCCGCTGGTCGCGCTCAGCAGCTCGCTCTCGAGCGCTCCGTCGAACGCGGATCGGGCGATGGCGACGCGAGCCCGGGTCGCCTCGTCGCCGCCCACCCGCACGACGTTCGAGCGCAGGTCGATCGCCCGGAACTCGGGCTGCGACGTCGAGTCTCCCCGGTACGTCGAGACGATGACGACGCGAGGCTGCTCGTACCAGGCCGTCGTCTCGAAGTTCGCCTGGATGGCGTCCAGGGCCCGGTCGGACTGGAACATGTGCCGCAGGGCGAGGACGTAGTCGTCCCGCGAGTCCTCGTCGGGCAGGGGCGCGTGCCCCTCGCGCGCGAGCTCGGTCTCCTTGTCCAGCACCCACCGAGGCACGCGACCGGTCGATATCGCCGCCACGTGGACGTTGCGCGGGTCGTTCAGAGCTCGATACTCCTCGTGGGCGCAGGTGTAGATCTCACGAGTGAACCGACGGGGCTCCTGACCCGGAGCCGTGTGCACGAAGGCGAGCGTCAACGTCTCCTCGTCTGAGTCCCCGACCTTCAGGCGGGCTTCCTTTTCGGTGCCGTGCAGACGAAGCACGGCGTGCCCCTCGGCGAACGTCAGGATCAGCGGATGTCCCGAGAGCTCGGCCGTGGTCAGCTCCAGCGATGCGTCGGGCGGAGGGTCCTGCCCCGTGAGCACCAGGCTCACGGAGAGCCCGTGATCGGCGCCGTCGTAGACGGCCGGGCGGGTGATGTCGTAGCTGCCGATGGGCAGCGAGTCCACCGGCATGACGTTCGTCCACGTCTCGCCGTCGCGAATCTGAACCCACGTGGACTCGTGTCGCAAAAGGCGGCACTCGATGTCGCTCTCCATCAGCAGGGCTGAGAGCAGAATGGCCTGATCGACGTCGTTCCCGGCACCGCTCCAGAGGGCGCCGACGGCCCCTCGAAGGCTTCCCTGGTACGGCTGATAGGCGATCTCATCGCGGACGAAGGCAACGATGCGATCGCGGTCGTGCTCGAGTTCTTCCGCCTTGGCGGCGACGTAGTCGAAGGGCTCGTCGGGCCCCTCCGTCGCGGGCCAGCAGAACCGTAGCAGGAACAGCGCGACCAGGACGAGCGCGCAGACCACGATGACCTTTCGCCGGCGCTTGCTCATGGCGAACTCCGGGGTACTGCGTTTGCAGAGTCGGGCGGGCAGCTTCGATGATGCGGCCCCCCGACCGGTCGGTCAAGCGTCGCTCCATCCGCCGGTCGGGAGGCGGACGGAGGGGTGGTTCCGCGCTACTTGGTCAAGGCGGCGGCCAGCCGGTCCACCGCGGCCTGGTCGAAGACCGCGAAGAGCAGGTCCTCGGCGGCGGTGGGCTCCATGCCCTGCGGAGGATGGAGCTTGATGTCCGCCACGTGGGCGTCGGCGATCAGGATCTGCAGGCCCAGGTAGCCGCCCTGAGGCGTGAGCATGCCCTCGTGGTCTCCGTAGCCGATCTTCTCGGCCTTCGGCCCCGCGGCGGCGGGATTCGCGAACATGACCGAGAGCATCTGGACCATGGGCGAGTCCGCCATGACGGAGACCTCGATGCGACCGTTCCCGCCGTCCTGCATGTAGGTGCGCTCGACGATGTTGCCGACGCTGGCGGTCATCGCCGCGAGCATGGGATTGTCCGCCTGCTCCGCCGGATCCTTCTCCGGCCGTATCTTCCATCCCTCGGGGGCGGCCGGAAGCGCGGCGCGGGTCTTGGCGGTGCGCTTCTTGGTCACCAGGTTCGTGCAGATCTGCAGGTCCTTCAGGCAGGCGCCGTAGCTCTCCGCCTCCCAGCTCTTCTTCGCCTTCTCGATGGTCTTGAGGAAGTCCGGCGGGGTCTTCTTCTTCGTGCGCTCCTGCGCGGTGGCGACGAAGAGCAGGCTGACGGCGCAGAGGACGATCAAAGCGTGCTTGAGCATCGGAACCTCCTTCCTTTCCCGGGTTGCGTTCGATCGAGTGCGGAACGATACCAAGCCCGTCCGATCCACACCACCGGCACGCCTCCGGTCACGCGGGAGGGCCCGTTCAACGAGCCAGGAGCGGCGCGAACTCGACCCAGGCCGAGAGCGTCTCCCGGAAGGCCTCGAGGCGGGCCAGCTCCGCGCTCGTCGCACGGCCGCGGGCCCGGATCAGCTCGTCGAGGGGGATGTCCCCGGCGTCGTGGCGCGCCTCGTGGTGATCGACGAGGGCCGTGGTGATCGGCAGCACGCGCTCCTCGAGGAAGCGCTCTTCCTCGCGCGCCGCGGAGAGCCGCTGGTGGGCCTGACGTGCCGAGGATTCGAGCCGGGCGCGCGTCGATTCCAGCGCGGCCCGCGACTCGAGCTCGCGCGACCGCGACTCGGCGACGCGGCCCCGGCTCCGATCGAACAGCGGGAGCGTCGCGCCGAGGCCGAGGTCGATCGCGTTCGTGTCCTCCGATTCGATCCGACGGTAGAAGAGCTGGAGCTCGAGATCCGGCACGCGCTCCGCGAGAGCGCGGGTCACTCGGGCCTCGGCAGCGTCGACCCCGGCGCGCGCGGCCAGGAGGAGCGGATTCTCCTCCACCCGTCGCAGCACCTCCTCGACGGTGGGAATGTCGGCCGCGATCGCCAGGTCTCCGGCGACGGAGGGGATCGCCAGGTCGGGAGCGCTCAGGGCCCCGGCCAGCTTCCATCGTGCCTCGGCAAGCAGCGCCTCCGCGCGTCGGAGCTCGCGGTCGGCGTCGAGCACGACGAGCTCGACGACGAGCAGCGCCGCCTCCGCCTCGTCCCCGAGCCGCACTCGGTGCTCGGCGAGCGCCGAGAGCTCCCGCGCCTGCGCCAGCAGCTCCCGGCGCAGCTCGGTCGCGCGCTGCGCGTAGAGCATGGCCGCGAAGGCTCCGCGGACGCGACTGCGCACCTCGAGGCGGACCGCCGTCGACTCGTGCTCGGCCCGTCGAACCTCGAGGTCGGCGACCTCCGTCGCGGCATCGAGCCGCCCCCCGATGGGCAGGGGCTGGCTCAGGCCGAGGACGTACTCCGCCTCTCCGAGGCTCTCGCCCTCGAGCGGGACGGACTCCGCGGTGATCGACGCCTCGGGATTCGGCCAGCGACCCGCCTGCTCCGAGCGAGCCCGCGCCGCGGCGACCCGGGCGGCGGCCGCCGCCAGATCGGGGTGAGTCCTCTCCGCGAGCTCGAAGGCGCCCTCGAGAGTCAGCCCTTCGAGCGGGGAGGGCTCCGAGGAGTCTCGAGGTCGCTCCGGCCCCGACGCGGCGCTCGGTCGCCCGTCCGCGGACGGAGGCCCCGTCGGCGGCGTCGAGCGAGGCTCGATTGGCGGGGACGACCGAGACGGGGCGGAGGTGCACGCGAAGAGGAGGAGCAGACAGCAGGAGATCGTGACGAGCGTCTTCATTCGACACCTCCCGGCCCGGAGGCCGCGGGTCGCGCGAAGCGAAGGTAGAGCGTGGGAACCACCAGCATGTTGAGGATCATGGAGGTCGAGAGACCGGCGAGGATCACCGCGGCCATCGGAGTCTGGATCTCGTTGCCGGGGCGGTCGCCTCCCAGCACGAGCGGCACGAGGGCCAGCGCGGTGGCCAGGGCGGTCATCAGGATCGGAGCGAGGCGCTCCATGGCGCCGCGGAAGACCGCCTCCCGGAAGTCCGCCACGCCTTCCTCGTCCCGGAGGTGGCGGATGTGGGAGATCAGCATGATTCCGTTGCGGCTGGCGATCCCGAAGACGGTGATGAAGCCGATCAGCGAGGCGACGGTGAGCACCCCGCCGGTGGCGAAGACCCCCGCGACCCCGCCGATCAGGGCGAGGGGCAGGTTCAGCATCACGAGCAGGGCGTCCCGCCCCGACCCGAAGGCGAGGTGGAGGAGGAAGCCTATCCCCAGGACGACGACCAGCCCGAGGGTCAGCAGCACGCGACGCGCCTCGATCGCGCTCTCGAATTGACCCCCGTACTCCACCCGATAGCCGGAGGCCTCCGCGACGATGGGATCGATGCGTTCCTGGCAGTCGGAGACGACGGACGCCACGTCTCGCCCGGCCACGTTGCAGCTCACGACGATCTTCCGCTCCACCGATTCCCGGCTGATGGTGTTGGGCCCGATGTCGCGACGGATCTCCGCCACCGCCCCGAGGGGGATCTTGGTCCCGTCCCCGGCGTCGATCGGCAGGTCCCCGAGGGTCGCGGGATCGCGGTAGCGATCGCCCCCGAACCGCAGCACGAGGTCGTAGCTCCAGCGTCCCTCGCGGACCTCGGACGTGACGTGTCCGCCGTAGACCGCCTCGAGGGCGTGGCCGACTTCTTCGACGTGGACCCCGTGGCGCGCGAGGGCGGTCCGGTCGAATTGCACGATGAGGAGCGGGACGTCGGCCTGCTGCTCCACGACGAGATCGACGAGCCCCTCCACGTCGACGAGAGCATCCTCGACCTCGTGCGCGAGGTCGCGGAGCCGCGACAGGTCCGGCCCGAAGATCTTCACCGCCACGCTGGCCCGGGTTCCCGAGAGCATGTGGTCGATGCGGTGGGAGATGGGCTGGCCGATGGTGAAGTTGGTGCCGGGGATCAGGGACAGGGCTTCACGGAGGTCGGCGAGGAGCTCGGCGCGGCCGCGACCTCCCTCTGACGGAGGCGCGAGGGAGACCTCGATCTCGGAGGCCTCAACGCCGAAGGAGTGCTCGTCCGGATCACCGCGGCCGGTGCGCCGGGCCACGGAGGTCACCTCGGGCGCCTCGAGGAGGATCTCCTCCGCCGCGCGCCCGATTGCGTCGG
>CAYRXS010000068.1:9576-26584 GCA_964428225.1 uncultured Planctomycetaceae bacterium | reverse complement strand
ACTCCTGCCGGATCGACGGACGGATCCACTTCCTGCCCGGCAAGGTTCCGAATCCCGGGGCGCTGCTCGAGGTGCTCGACGGGGTCGTGGGCGTGGACCGGATGAAGGCCTGGCACGAGCTGGGCTCCGTGGATACGGCCCTGCAGCTCGACGGGCTCGGCCGCTTCCGGTTGAACGCCTACAAGCAGATGGGGGAGCCGGCGCTCGTCCTGCGCCACGTCTTCAAGGAAGCGCCTCAGCTCGGGAGCCTGAACCTCCCGGTGACCCAGCTCGAGCGGCTCGCCCTGCGACGTCGGGGCCTCGTCCTCGTGACCGGCATCGCGGGATCGGGCAAGTCGACGACCCTCGCCGCGATCATCCAGTACATGAACTGCCACGCGGAGCGTCACATCGTGACCCTCGAGGATCCCGTGGAGGTCCTCTTCCGCGAGGACCGGTGCGTGATCAGCCAGCGCGAGGTGGGGACGGACTGCCCCGACTTCGCGGACGGGCTGCGCCACGCCCTGCGCCAGAGCCCGGACGTGATCCTCATCGGCGAGATGCGGGACGCGGAGACGGTGGGAGCGGCCCTGGACGCCACGGAGACGGGCCACCTGGTGATGAGCACCCTCCACACGGTGAACGCGCCCCAGACCGTGGACCGGATCATCTCCTTCTTCCCCTCCCAGCAGCACGCCCAGGTCCGCCAGCGCCTCGCCGAGAACGTGGCCGCGGTCCTGTCGATGCGTCTGCTCCCCCGCAAGAGCGGAGCGGGGATGGTGCCCGCGGTGGAGCTCCTGCTCTCCACCCCCCGGGTGCGCGAGCTGCTCTACCAGGGAGAGGTGACCGAGCTCTCCCGGGTCGTCGAGGCCGGCGCGGAGGAGGGCCTGATCTCGTTCAACCACTCGCTGCGCCACCTCGTGAACCAGGACATGGTGGAGCTGGGCGTGGCCCTGGCGGCCAGTGACCGGCCCGAGGAGCTCCTCCTGGCCCTGCGCGGCTACAGCAAGGGGCAGGGAGGACAGGCCGCCGGCCGACTTCGCCTCGCGGGCGGGGAATAGGCGGACCGACCGGTCGTCAAGGAAAGGCTCGATCCTCCCGGCCGCTTCGATTGGCGGCTCAACCCGGTAGTAGTAGCATGGATCCTGTCTTCCTCATGAACATCCAGCGCATCAAGGCCCTCACGTGGGTGGGAACCGTGGCCGTCGGCGTCGGCCTCACCTGGTCGGTCACCGACTTCCTCGGGAAGAAGGGCGAGCTCTCCGCCCCGGTCCCTCCGGCGAGGCAGTTCGAGGTCCTGAACAACATCGTGGAGCCGGAGCCCCCGAAGGACGACCGAACCGACATCAAGTACATCACCCAGGGCTTCCACGAGATGAACTGGACGGGCATCGAGGAGGAGAAGCCCGTCGAGGTCGTGGACGTGGGCCCCGAGGAGACGCCCGAGGTCCAGGTCGCCACCCTGCTCGACGTCCTCATGATCGGGGTGGACACGGGCGACGCCACGAACAGCCGCACCCTGGTGCGGTACCTGGATCCCGACCTGGAGGAGGCGGCCGCGCAGGGAACGGGCCGCATCCTGTACATCGGGGACTCGCTCCTCGCGCCCCACGACTACGCGAAGGTCAGCGACATCCTCCCCGGGGGGGTCGAGTTCTCCTTCGTGGACGAGAACCGGGAGGCCGAGCTCATCGCGCCGGTCGAGTTCCCCTCGGGCGAGCCGGACATCATCAAGGTGGACGAGACCGGGGCGATCCTCCCCGAGTCCGAGTCGCAGATCGAGCGGGTGGAGGCGCCTCCCTTCCGGCCGGCCGAGAGCTACCAGCTCGGCAAGAACGAGTGGCTGCTCGGCTTCGAGACCGTGGAGGAGATGAACACGGACTACTCGAAGATCCTCTCCCAGGACGTCCGCTACCGCTCGCACCGCGATCCGGCCACCGGGCAGGTGGACGGGATCGAGGTCACGAAGGTCAAGGCGGGGTCCATCGTCGCGGGGCACGGCGTCGAGGAGGGGGAGGTCCTCAAGAGCATCAACGGTCACAAAGTGACCGGGGTCAACGACGCGATCGCCTACGTGAAGAAGGAAGCCGACTACACGGACACGTGGTACGCGGTCTTCGAGAAGCGGGGCCGGGAGATCACGCGGGTGTACCACTCGCCGCCCGGGGACTAGCAGCCCGTTGAAAAAGTCATTCGGCGCCATGACGGCATCATCCACTTCGGTTCGGCACCTGAAAGCCTCGCCGAATCCACGAATTCGCCTGCGTTTCCAGGCACCGACCCGAAGCGGATGCCACCGCCCTGGCATCCGAAGCACTTCTTCAACGGGCTGCTAGGCGCGCTCGGGAGGAGGTGGGCTTGACGCCACGCGGGGAGGACACGCCCACCGCGGGAGCCGATTCGGCGCCGGAGAGCGTCGTGGCGACCCTGGACCTGGGCAACACCCGGGGCAAGGCCCGGCTGTGGTGCATTGCGCCGGGCGCGGCTCCGGAGCGCCTGCGGGACGTCGCGCTCGAGGTGTCCTCGGGGCTCGGGGCGCGGCTGGGCGCGTGGCTCGCGGAGGGAGAGCGGCCTCGCCTGGTCGCCCTCTCCAGCGTGGCCGATCCCGCCCTCGAGGCGGAGGTGGCGGAGGCGGTGGACGCCGCGGGCGGCGAGCTGCTCGTCGCCCCGTCTCCGGGGATCGAGAACCGCTGCCGGCATCCCGAGACCACGGGCCTCGACCGGCTGTACGCGGCTCGCGGGGCGCTGGAGGTGGCGGGGCGCTCGGCGATCGTCGTGGATGCCGGCACCGCCCTGACCGTGGACGCCGTGGTCCGCTCCCCGGCCGGCGGGGGCGAGCTGCTCGGCGGGGCCATCGCGCCCGGGCCCGACCTGGGCGCCCGGGCCCTCGCCCGCGAGACCGCCCGCCTGCCCCACGTGGCCTGCGAGCCCGGGGTCCCCGCCCTGGGGCGGGACACGGAGGAGGCGATCCGCGCCGGGCTCGTCGTCGGCTTCCGCGGGGCGGCCCGCGCGCTCGTGGAGGGGATCGCGGCGGAGGCCGGCCTCGAGGGGGCACCCGTGGCCCTCACCGGCGGCGCGCGCGCCCTGCTCCTGGAGCCGACTCCCTTCGTCGAGGCCGAGCTCCTCGTCGCTCCCGGCCTCGTCCACCTCGGGCTGCTGCGAGCGGGGCTCGCCGCCGCGCGCGGGGCGCCGAGAGACGCGCGGTGAGCGAGTCCCTCGAGGAGCTGACCGCCCCCGGTCGAGGGGGGCTCTCCGTCCTGCGGCTCCGAGGCCCCCGCCTGCTCGAGCGCCTCCGCCGGCTCGCCTCGGATCCCCTGCCCTCGCCGGGCGAGCTCCGGCTCGTCCGCCTGCGGGCCGGGGGCGAGCTGCTCGACGAGGCGCTCGTCTGGTACGACGGTGCGGGGGAGCTGGAGCTCTCCCTCCACGGCTCTCCGGTCGTGGTGCGACGGATCGCCGGGGAGCTCGACGCGGATCTCGCCCACCCCGAGGTCTCCCCGGAGGCGCCGCCGGGCCTGGATGAGGAGGCGCGCCTCCGGCTCGCCGCGGCGCCGTGCGAGGCGGCGGCCCGGGTCCTGCTCGACCAGGCCGAGGGCGCCCTGCGCCGGGCCCTCGAGGACCTGGATCCCGCGGACGGCGACGCCTTCGACGCGGGGGTGGTCCGCCTCCTCGAGCGAGGTCGCCGCGCGGCGCCGCTCCTGCGCCCCGCGGTGGTCGCCCTCGCGGGCCCGGTGAACGCGGGCAAGTCGACGCTCTTCAACGTGCTCGTGGGCCACGAGCGCGTCGTCGTCGACGAGGCGCGGGGGACGACGCGCGACGCGGTCCACGAGCGGTGCCTGCTCGGGGCCTACGCGGTCGACCTCGTGGACACGGCGGGGGAGGGAGACCGCGCGGGCGAGGAGGTCGCGGCGATCCTCGAGCGGGCCGCCCAGGAGACCGGTCGGCGCGTGCGAGAGCGAGCCGACCTCGTCCTGTGGCTCTCCCGCGAGCCCGAGGCGGGGACGGTCCCGCTCCCCGGCGGGCCGCCGCACGTGAGGCTCACGAGCGCGTCCGACCTGCGGCCCGTGCGGATGGGGGATCACCTCTCCGCCCTGACCGACCCGCGCGGGGCGCGGGAGACGGTGGAGCGGATCTTCCACGAGAGCCTGGACCTGCCCCGGCGTCCCTGGATCCCCGGCGAGGCCGTGCCCTTCTCGCCGCGGCTCCTACG
Source organism: uncultured Planctomycetaceae bacterium (assembly GCA_964428225.1). Lineage (GTDB taxonomy): Bacteria > Planctomycetota > UBA1135 > UBA1135 > JBFMCU01. The sequence goes on along the minus strand of CAYRXS010000068.1, from coordinate 22,398 downwards.
GGCGCTCGAGGAGGCGCGCCGGGCCTCCGGGGAAAACGACCGTGATTCCGCCCTCGCCGTCCTGCTCGCGCGTTGAAACTCCCGGGAGCATGGCGTAAGCTCCCGCAACGGCTCGCACCCGCGACGCCAATCCCCGCAACGCATCCCTCGCCCCCGGAGCGGGATCCCATGACGCGGATCCGACATCTCGTCTCGGTCGACGATCTGTCCAACGCGGAGATCCTGGAGCTCTTCGAGCACGCCCACGGATTCGCGGAGAACCTCCGTTCCTCGGCGAGCCGCTGCCGGGGACAGATCGCGGCCAGCGTCTTCTACGAGCCCTCGACGCGTACCCGTCTGTCCTTCGAGGCCGCGATGCAGCGTCTCGGGGGCAGCGTCCTGACCGCGGCGGACATGAAGACGTCCAGCGTCGCGAAGGGCGAGTCCCTCGCGGACACCGTGCGCGTGGTCAGCGGCTACGCGGACGCCATCGTGCTCCGCCACCCCTCGGAAGGGGCCGCGCGTCTCGCGTCCCAGTACGCGAGCGTTCCCGTGATCAACGCCGGGGACGGCAGCCACGAGCACCCCACGCAGACCCTCTGCGACCTCTACACCCTCTGGGTGGAGAAGGGCAAGATCGAGGGGCTCGACGTGGTCATGGCCGGGGATCTCCGCTACAGCCGGACGATCCACTCCTTCGTGTATGCCCTCGCCCGCCTCGGCGCGAACATCGTCTGCGTTCCGCACCGGGGACTCGAGATGCCGGATTACGTGATCCGCCAGCTCCACGAGCAGTACGCGACCGAGCCGATCCGGGCGGACGCGCGCCAGCTCGGGGACCTCGCCGCGGAGAGCGACGTCGTCTACCTGACCCCGCAGAAGCCCCACCAGCTCTCCCTGTTCACGGACGGGCGGGGAATCCCCGTGGGGCAGGTCGACGCGGTGTACATGACCCGGCCGCAGACCGAGCGGTTCCCCGATCCGGACGACCTGAAGCGCTACATGCGCCTCGATCAGGACTCCATGTCGGCCAGCTCCCTCCAGCACACGGTGGTCATGCACCCCCTGCCGCGCCGCGACGAGATCGCGATCGAGCTCGACGACGACCCGCGCAGCATCTACTTCAAGCAGGCCGCCCGGGGCGTTCCGATCCGCATGGCCATCCTGAGCCTGCTCCTGGGCAAGCTCGAGCTCGCGGCCAGCCCTCCCGAGGTCCAGGTCCTCCGCTACGGCGTGCCGGCGGGAGAGAATCCCTGCCCGAACAAGAACTGCATCTCCCACACCGAGCGGCGCCACCCGGTCAAGGCCTTCACCCTGGCCTCGAGGGATCCGCTGCGGGCCTGCTGCAGCTACTGCGACCAGGAGATCCCGATCGGGGTGGTGGGCTGCTCCACGACCCGCCACTTCCACTCGCGCCACTCGGCGGCCGCCCGCAAGATCCGTCCGGACCACCTGATCTTCTTCCGCGACGAGACCGAGGCCGCGGCGCTCGGATTCTCGGCTCCCGTGGGCCGCTGAGCGGGATCGCGGCGGGCGGCGGAGGGGGAGCTCGATTCGGCCCTCGGGGCCCCTCCCGGCCTGTTCCGTGGGCCGGAGCGTGCGGTTTCGCAACACCGCCGGACCCTCATCGGGCCCGACCGTGCACCTTCGCCCCGGGTAGGCTCTAGGGGGGGGTCGCGGCCTCCTCCCGGCGGAGGACCCGAATCCCCCCCCGCGGGCCCCCGGCAGGCCCCTGGCGATTCCCGGGTCTTTCCGGAACCGGCCTCGTTGCCACGTGGCATGGGGTTTGTACTAGCTGATCCGTGGAGATCCGCCCGGATCTCCGAGATCCGGCGCGCACGAGCTCCCGAGGACCAGCCCGGATCCCCGTTCTCGGGGGTGTTCGGTGCGCTTGACCCTCACCCCTCATCCATGGAACAATCGGTGATGGCCCCGCCCCGCCAGATCGCCTTCCCCCCGAGGGGGGAAGGGCGCACGTGGGCGGTGTGGACGCCTGCCGGCACCCCGGTTCCCCGTTCGGCACTTTCCCATCCCCCTCTCCCCCGCACGGGACGCTCGGATCGTGCCGATCCCCCGACAGTGCAGGCCCAACCAGGCTGAGTCCGATGCAATCCACGCGAATGCTTTCTCGATTCCGACTGACGGCGCCCGTCCTCCGCGGAGCGCTCATCAGCGCTTCCCTCGCCGCCGTCGCCCTCCTCGGCGCTTGCAACAGCGGCGGCGGAGGTAGTGCCCAGCAGATCGGCGTCCCCGGCGACGAGATGGACAAGCCTGGGGAGGACGGGACCTTCTTCGTGGATCCGAACGAGGGGGGGACGGCGTCACGGATCCGGATCGCGGAGATGTTCTGGGGGCGCCTCGTCGACATCCACGACGTGGACGCCACGGGGAAGATGAACATCTTCCCGATCTTCCGCGACTTCGTGATCAACGAGAACACCCAGACGGACGGAGCGAACTACGTCCTCAGCACGAACGCGATCACGCAGAAGACGCGCCTGATCATCCAGCGCAACAAGGAGACGGACCCCGAGGATTTCGACACTCTGCTCCGCTTGGCGGTATCGAACCTGCCCCCGATCGTGGCCAAGAACGACGACGGCACCGATCCCCCGCCGTTCTCCTTCGTCACCCGGAACACGACGATCGTGATCCGGTTCGACGACCTGCTCAACGACAACCTGGCCGAGGAGATCAACCTCCCCGACACGGTGCGGCTCCTCACGGACTATCCGCCGAACCTGCCGTTCACGGCGCGGCTGCGCTTCGACCCGAACCACGGGGGCATCGGGAAGGGCGCCTTCCACTCGACGCGGCTCCTGATCGACATGACCGTGTCGGAGGCGGAGTCCGCCAGCATGTCCGTGTCGGCGCCGATCAACTCGCTGGGGCTTCCGCCCAGCCAGGCGGGAGTCTCGGATCCGAACGTCTCGGTCCGGATCCCCACGGTGCTGGACTACGGCTCGGGCCAGTTCGAGCTTCTGGAGGGTTTGAACGGAGCGACCGTGGCCAACACCGCGAACGGTCCGGTCGACGAAGACTCACCGACCCTGGACGTCGTGCGGGCCATGCGCTCGGGCAACTCGACGGACCTGAACAACGGCTTCCTCCTCGACCTGAACGCTCCCGAGGTGCTCGGGGGCTGGCCGCTGGACGTGGGGGTCGTGAACCATGACGGGACGGGGACGGAGGGATTCGACTTCGTCATCGACCTGGCCTTCGAGACCATCTGCCGGGCGGCTCCCGCCGTCGGCGACATCCTCTCGGTGAACGGGTACTTCCTCGAGGTGACCCAGCAGGCGGGAGAACCGGACCAGGACGGCGTGGTCGGAGACGTCTACGTCAGCGTGCTCACCGAGGAGGAAATCGAGAACAAGAACGTGCTCCTGGGGGCGGGCCTGTTCCTCTCCACCTACGACCCCGGCGTCGCGGTGGACTTCGGGTGCTGGCTCACCTTCGCGCCGCAGCCCGGCACGTATCCCTCGTCGGACATCGACCCCACGGCGCAGGCCCTGGTGCGATTCAGCGAGCCGATGGACCCGCTGTCGGTGCTCCCCTTCGACACGTTCATGGTGGTGAGGGGTGATGCCAACACCGATCCCGAGCCCACCTCGATCGTCGTGGGCAACGTGCGGGAATCGAGCGACCTGAAGGAGTTCACGTTCACGCCGATCCTGCCCTTCGCCCACACTGGCCAGCAGGACATCTACCACATCGATCTCGTCGGCGGCACGAGGGGCGTCACGGACCTCGCGGGCAACTCGATCGCGAACGTCCTGCCGTCGATCCAGTTCGACATCGACGAGAACGCTCCCCTGGAAGCGAACGGAGGCGTCGTCCTGCGCTTCGACTCCATCGACGAGCTCGAGCCGAAGGGCTCGGTCGACAACCCGATCTTCGACGTGAGGGGTCAGTTCTTCTACGACCTCGACGCGGGGCTCATCAAGCCGAGATCGGTGCTGTACATGGCGGAGCCCGCCGACCGGTCGAACCCCGTGCCCTCGATCATGATCCCCTTCCCTCCGGGCGTGCAGACCCCGCTGTCGCCGCTGGGAAGCAAGTGCCAGACGCTCTGGCGCTACTGCGACGTGGGCTGGTCCGTGCGCGACGAGACGAAGTACAACGTGGACGTGATCGGCCTCAACTGGTCGCCGATCAACGGACAGCTCGTCAGCGACTTCTACGAGGAGTTCGAGATCCGGCTCAGCCACTCCCACCGGGTTCCGGACGAGGCGCTCGACGGCAACCTGCTGCCCTACTACCCCACGTCCGGCCTGCTCGGCTCACCGTCGCAGTACACCGACAACATCCTCCCGGATCCGCTGGATCCGCAGAAGGTCGTCCACAACCGTGCGCTCGGCTACGTGGTCAATCCGGTCGACGTGTTCCTCTCCCCGACGGGCACGTACATGATGCCCTTCCCGCTGAACCGCGCGGGAGATCCGGTCACGGCCACGTACACCTGGCGCAACACCGCGGTGCTGGCCCAGGGAGGTCCCGCGGGAACCGGGATCCCGCTGCGGGTCGAGTGCGATCCGCCCCTGAGCCTCGAGCCCGGGGGAACCCACGGCAGCGTGGCGCCGGTGAACCAGGTGCCGACCTTCGGTCTTCCGCTCCTGATGGAGTTCCGGACCTATCCGTCGGACTCGGGCATCGGGATGAACGCGTTCGACATCTCCCTGGCCATCAACTCCTCGGCGCGCCCGAACTTCCGGGCCTTCTCCACCGGGGGTCTCAATGACCAGGGAGTGCTCGTCATCAAGAACCCCGACCTCGAGCTGGTGCCCAGCGGGGGATTCAATCCCGGCTCGAACCCTCCCGGCCTTCCCACGGCACACAACGCGGACAACTCCTTCTACGTCGGCCAGGCCGACCTCGTGATTCGCGTCAGCCGCGTGCACACGATCTGGATCGACGTCGTCCTCACCGCCCCCGACTTCCTCGCGCCCATCATCGAGCCTCGCTTCGAGGATCAGCCGTCCGGCACCAACTTGATCATCGAGTTCCGCGGTGCCGACACGATGTACGGCTTCACGAACAACGAGCCGTTCGACGCCTCCTATCTCGACCCCTATGGGGAGAGCATCGCGATTGTCGAGTACCTGAACGAGGACAATACCTGGAAGTCCGACGTCGACGACATCGACGGCGCGCGATACGTCCAGATGCGGTTCAGCTTCATCAACAACATCGACTCCGGTCTGAGCCCCGTGCTCTCCGCCGTCGGCGTGGCGTTCGAGAACCAGTAGTCATCCACCCGTCCTGCAACCCTCCTTCACCCCCCTGGTGTTCGCCGCAATGAACGCTCTCAAGGCAACCCGGATCCTCACGACTTCTCTCCTGATCGGTAGTGCTCTCCTGACCTCCTGCTCCGGCAGCGGGGGATCTTCGGGCGACGGCGCCGTGCAGGGGGGGTTCCAGCTGACCAAGATCAACGTCCTGGATGGCTCCATCTGGGAGATCAACCGGCGGATGGAGTTCACCTTCAACCAGGACGTGAACTTCAGCACGGTCAGCCTGAACACGATGAACGTCCAGACGATCGCGGGCATGCCCGCGACCGGATCCTTCTTCCTGAAGGGGGTCGACGCGGACGGCGACGGGGTGTTCGAATCGGTCGACCCCCGGGTCGTCGTGTTCCAGCCCACCTGTCCCGTGAAGGCCGACCTGTCCGACGCCGGTCTTCAACCTGGCTCCGTGGCCTACGAGATCACGGTGCCCGGCGAGTCCAGCGGAGCGACGAACACCGTGCGCTCCACGACCGGCGCGATGCTGGAGGACTCGCAGAACCGTGGATTCACGACGCCCGCCTCCAACGATCCGGGCGGAGCGTTCATCGACACCGTGAGCGGCCCGCCCGTTCCGGTCATCCGCGGGCTCGGCACCACGGAGCAGGACGCCACCTACATCGAGATCAGCGGGGACGATGCGAAGCGGGTGTACTTCGAGTTCGACGACGTCACGCAGGACTACAGCCTCTCCGATCCCGACGACCTCGACGGGGACGGCAGCCTGACCGCCTTCGAGGTGCCGCTGAACCTGTTCAGCGACGTAGCCACGCGCGTGGCGGTCATGCTCTTCTTCAACCAGTCGGTCAGCCCGAGTGAGACGAACATCTCGCAGTCCTTGCTTCGCCTCGAGTTCCTGGACAGCGAGCTGGAGTGGCAGCCGATCGACACGCTCGTGACGCTCGTCGCGAACTGCACCCAGACCGGGGCCCTCGTGCGCCTCGAGCCGATCGGCATCCTCCCCGCGGCCAGCGTGTTCCGCACCGTCATCCGCCCGGGCTTCCAGGACCTCGTGGGGCAGACGAACCTGCTCACCATCGAGGACTTCGGCGAGGCCCCCACGCGGACCGTGCTGTTCGGCAGCCTGACCCCGGCCGACGACCAGGGCGACGAGTTCCTGGAGGAGTTCACGTACGGCGCCGAGGTCGCCGGCTCTTTCGAGGACGGCGACGCGCTGTTCGAGTCGCCCGCCGCCAGGTGGGGTGATCACGAGCTCCGGCCGGCCTTCGACTTCACCGGCACCGGCGGCCCCGGCGGGGACTTCGACTGGTACATCAAGACCGGGGACAACTTCTTCTTCGACACGACCGCCACCGCCATCGTGGGCGGTCCCGGCGGCGTGCCCACGACGACGCAGAACACGGTCAACGGCATCGTGGACGTGCGCGACATGGTCGTCGAGATAGACGCCATCCTCCGCATCCAGGGCCCCAACACGATGCAGGTCAACGCCTCGCGCGACGTGATCATCCGGGGCGAGCTCAACGTCAGCGGCTTCAACGCCAAGAACGTCGCCACCCTGAACACCGGCCACCAGCCGGAGATCGGGGGCGCGGGCGCGGCCGGCGGCGGCCGCGGCGGCGTCGCGAGCTGGGTCACCAACAACTCAACGCCCTACGGGGGCACCGGCTGGGGTGGCTTCGACGTGACGAACGCCGGGGGTATCGGCGGCCACAGCGGCTACTCGGCCGACTCCGACAAGAACGCGCGTCGGCCCGGTGGCGGCGGTGGCGGGGCCCTCGCCCAGAGCCAGCGCCACTGGAACGTGAACGACGATACCCTCGCGGCCGAAGCCGGCCTGAACGGTCACCCGTCGAAGTCGCACGACGCCCTGGACGGCTCGATCCCGTCGCTGGGAGGGCCTCCCGGCGAGGGTCCCTTCCAGGACGACGACGACTTCAACAACTTCGTCGGGGTCTATCCCGACGACTCCACCGGAACCCTCGAGCTCACCCTCGGGGAGCTGCCCAGGATCCACTCCGGCGCCGGCGGCGGCGGCGGTGGAGACGCCTGTCCCTCCTCCGTGTTCCCGACTCCGAACTGGACGATCGCCAGCGACGAGAAGGGCGGCGGCGGCGGCGGCGGTGCCGGCGGCATCAACATCCGCGCCCTCGGCAACATCATCTTCGGCCATGAGGGGTCGCTCATCTGCGACGGCGGAACGGGCGCCACCGGCGAGAACACGATCTATCTCGACCACATCGGCGGCTCGGGGGGCAGCGGCTCTGGCGGGCACGTCATTCTCGAGACGGCCTCGAACGTCGACTTCACGGACGGCGATCCCAACGGCGCGCCCGACCGCTACTACATCTCAGCCGAGGGCGGACCCACCGTGATCGGCAACATGCAGTACGGGGCCCCGAACATCAGCTACGGGGGCCAGGGCGGTCCCGGGATCATCCAGCTCCATGTTCCGAACCCGCTCCTGGCTCCCTCGTGGAACCCGGACGTGACGGACATCGTGGTCTCCACCGTCACCACCGCGCACGAGCGCCCGCTGCACGCGATCGCGAGGCCCGCGGCCCTGGCGATGGTGCCGCTCTTCGGCGCCCGCTCCCAGGCGCGCTCGAGGTGGATCTCGGTAGGCGGCGCCTCTCAGGATCCGGCCGGCGGCCTGACCACGATCAAGTGGCTGTGGGAAGGCACCAACGTAGGGGGCGACGGTTCGATCCTGACGACGGACGGCGTCGTCGACGAGCTCGCGCCGCTGCTGGCCGAGCTAATCACCGGCTCGGGGACCGTGACGGTGCACGAGGACGGCAGGAAGCTGTTCATCGCGGGCGCGTCGCTCGATCCGCTGATCAACGACCCGGGCGATCCCTCGAAGGATATCTACCTCCGCACGCCCGCGCTCCTGCAGCACTTCCTGCTTCGTCTCGAGAAGGTGTCGGATCCGACGGGGACCTTCCAGGATTTCATCGTCGCGTTCGCGAGCTATGACGACGACAACGTCATCCTCATGCTCCAGATCCCGAACGAGGGCGACTCCCTGCAGGGCTTCATCGACAGCGGTGCGGTCGGCGGCGGAGCGGTGCAGTACGCGCTGATCCCGCGCTTCTTCCGTGTGTTCACCGGCGGCCAGGCGGACATGCTGCCCGATAGCGCCACGGTGAAGGTCACGTTCGACGCGGCGAAGGCCGACCAGTACGGCAACCCCGACGAGGAGAACCTCCTGCTCGAAGGCAGCACGGACGTCGCGGACTTCAACGCCCTGCCCGCCGGGGAGCTGCAGTTCTTCCGCTTCAACGTCGTGTTCGACCTCGACGCCCTCGGCGCCGGACTGTCGTCCGAGACCGAGTCGGACATCATCGTGGACTACCTGCGGATCCCCTTCCGGTTCTGATCCCCGACGTCCGGCTCGCCCCGGACCTCGCGCACACGAGGCGGCCTCCGGTCCTCCGGAGGCCGCCTCTTTGCTCGCTCCGCGCCACGTGGGACGGGGCGACGCGCCGCCCGCGGCACGAGCTCCCCGGCAGGGCATGGACTTCTCGGCCGGAGTTCGTATGACAGGAGCGCCATGACGCAGCGGATTCGCAGGTGGTCGGGGCGGTGGTCCGCGATCCTCCCGGCCGTCGTCGCGGTGGTCGGGAGCTGCGGGATCGGATCGTCGGATCCCCCCGTCCTGCAGCTCTCGAGCTTTCGCCAGGCCGAGGCGGAGGCGGTCTGCCTCAACGAGAACCTCGTCTTCCACTTCTCCCGCGACCTGGACCGGTCCTCGATCACCTCGGAGAGCGTCCGGATCCGCACCGGCGCGGGCGAGCCCGTCACCGGTCGCTTCGAGGTGCGCGGATCCACCCTGGAGCTCGTGCCGGATCTGCCCCGGAAGCGTGACCTCTCCGACGGGGGGCTTCGACCGGGGATGCGCTACAACGTGCACCTGCTCGGCTTCCCCGCGGCGCACGGCGTGCGAGGCCGGGGGGGCGAGCCGCTCGAGGCCTCCTACCGAACCCACTTCGTCACCGCGGAGCCCGATACCTCCGATCTCGTCTTCCTGAACCCCTACGCCGAGATCCTCCATCCCCTGGTCCCCACGAGCTTGCGGATCGGACCGCTCGACCCGATCGTGCTCGAGTGTGGCGAGGCGCTCGATCCCTCGAACCTGGACGGCAGCCAGTTCCGGTTCGGGCGCTTCCGGGAGGACTTCTCGTTCGACGAGATCCCCCTGCGCGCGACCCTGGTCGTGAACGAGCGTGACCGGGCCCGGGTCGAGCTGCAGCCCGCCTCGAAGGGAGGCGTGCTGCCCGCACTGGAGCCCAACGACGAGGACGATTTCTACCACCTCATGCTCCGGGATCCCGACGAGTACACCCTCACCTCGCTCGGGGGGCGGACCGTCATGCCCCTCTGGGGGCTCGGCCACGCGGATATCAAGGTGGTGGCGGGGCCGGAGGTGAGCCGGGTGGTCGAGGGCTTCGACGACGCCTCCCGTCGCTCCACGCTACGGTTCGACGGCGTGGACGGCACCGCCTTCTGGAACATGGAGAGGGGACGGGTCGAGGTGCGCTTCCCCGCGGCCGCCGGCGACGGGCACGACGGAGACGGGCAGGCGCTCCTCGCCGACCTCGCCTCGCCCCCGTCGCTCGACGTGTCGGCGACCCGCCTGACGATCCCGAAGGGAGAGACCCTGGACCTGAGTGGCGTGACCGGGCTCGTCGTCCTGCGCTCCCAGGGGCCTCTCGATATCGAGGGCGACCTCACGCGGTCCCTCGGCGGGCGGCCCAACCAGGAGGTCAGGGAGAACCTCGGCCAGGCGCGCGGCGGTCTCCTCGGGCAGCGGAACCGCCTCCTCGATCGCGCGAAGGAGACGGGGGAAGACCTCACGAAGGAGCTCGAAGCTCTGGGAGGGCGGCTCGCGACCCTCGGCACCCTCAGCGGTTGGCTGGAGCACGCGCACGGAACGGGAGAGGCCTGGACCGTCCTGATCACGGGCGGAGACCTGCGCGTTCGCGGCCGGATCGACGTGGAGGGCTCCCTCGTGCTCATCGCGGGAGGCTGGATCCACGTACCGGGTCGGGTGAGCGCCCCGGAGGTCCTCCTGACCCGCCCCGGCGGGGGGAACATCTACACGCCCAGCCGCGACGATGTCCGGGAGCTGGCGGAGCTGGAGCTCGAACTCGATCCGCCCCTGGAGAATCCCCTGCGCCAGCCCCTGCGTCTCGCAGTGAGCTCCCAGCCGATCCGCCCGGAGCGGGGCGTCGAGCACTGGCGGACGCCTCTCGTCGAGGGCGGACACGGGGTCGGCTCCTTCGTGGTCCGCTACTTCGGCGTGAGGGAGCGCGCCGGGGGGGGGCCGCAGACCTACGGTCCCGTGGACGACCTCGTGCCGTGGCTCGAGACCTGCGAGGCGGTGAGCTTCCGGATCGACCTCGAGGTGCCCGCGGCGGACGTCGAGCCCCGGTGGGATCCCCCCTGGGTCGACAGCGTGGAGATCTCCTGGTACGAGCCGGAGGGAGCGGGAGAATAGCCCCCTGGCTCATGGAGTGGACCCGAGAGATGCTCGTCGTCTGGTGGAGCGCCGTGGGGCTCGTCGTGGGCTCCTTCCTCAACGTGGCCATCCATCGCCTGCCCCTCGAGGGGCAGAGCGTCTCCCGCCCCCGCCGCTCCCGCTGTCCGAGCTGCGAGCACGAGCTCACCTGGCGCGAGAACATCCCCGTGTTCTCCTGGCTGCTGCTCCGGGGGAAGTGCCGCTGGTGCGGCTGGCCCATCCCCTGGCGCTACCCGCTCGTCGAGCTCCTGACCGCGGTCCTCTGGGGGCTTTGCGCCTACCTGGCCGGGGAGGGGGAGTGGGCGCTCACCGTGGTCCGCAACGTCGTCCTGGCGGGCCTGATCGTGGCCACGTTCGTGGATTTCGCCCACTTCGAGATCCCCGACGAGGTCTCGATCGGGGGGATGATCCTGGCCCCGATCGCCTCCTTCCTCGTGCCGGAGCTCCACGCGTCGACCTGGCTCGCCCAGCAGCTCTCCGGGGGGGGCGACGTGGACCGCATCGGGGCCCTGATCGGGTGCCTGGCGGGCATGGCCGTGGGCGGGGGCTCGCTCCTGGCGATCGGCTGGATCGGCAAGCGCCTCTACGGGCGGGATGCGATGGGATTCGGGGACGTCAAGCTGCTTGCGGCGGGCGGCGGATTCGTGGGCATGGGCGGGGCGCTCGTGGCGCTGCTCATCGCCTCGCTGCTGGCCTCCGTGGTGGGGATCGCGAACATGCTCCGCTTCCTCGTCCTGTCCCGCTCGCGCGCGCGTCGCCGGGGAAGCGTGAAGAGCTTCCGCCGATCGATCCGCGTGGCGCGGGTGGCCGGCCGCTACGTGCCATTTGGCCCTTACCTGGGGATCGGGATTGGAATCGTGCTCCTCGCTTGGAAAGATGTACGGGAGCTCCTGCTCGATCACATCTTCTAGGCGCGCAGGGCCTCTTTTCCAATTGCCGTCCACCTTTCACCCACGAGGATCGCGCACCCATGAACCGCGTCAAGAACACCATCGGCGTACTCGCAGGCCTCATGGTCCTCCTGCCGTTCGCGAGCGGCTGCGCCTCGCAGAAGGCCCTTCAGGACTATCAGGACGAGGTGAGAGCTCTACGAGAGGAGCGTACCCAGCTCAAGAAGGAGAACCGCGGGCTACGGCTGCAGGTCGAGGCTCAAGAAAACGCCCTGATCGACGCCAATGCCAAGCTTCAGGACATTCCGGATCCCGGGCAGTATCCCGAGCTCGGGGACGCCGGCATGGACTGGGGGATGCGCGGGGGCAACTTCGTGATCTCCATCCCCGCCGAGATCACCTTCGCGTCCGGCAAGGCCGACCTCACGAGCCAGGGCAAGGAGGCCCTCTCCGTGGCCGCGAGGACTCTCCTGTCGGACTTCTCCGACGGGGTCTACTGGATCGAGGGCCACACGGACACGGACCCGATTCGCAAGTCCAAGTGGAACTCGAACCGCGAGCTCTCCATGTTCCGAGCCCTCGCCGTGCTGCACCACCTCGTGGAGGATACCGGCATCCCCGACGACCAGTGCGTCGTGGCCGGACACGGCGAGTACCTGCCGATGGCCGCGAACGACAGCGACGCCGGCAAGGCTCGAAACCGGCGGGTCGAGATCGTGGTGCACGCCGCCGGCAACTGACCGGCGCCGGCCCCCACCGCCGGGCGTAGCACCCCCGCACGTCGGTCTCCACGACCGCGCATCGAGGCGGGCCTCTCGGGGCCCGCCTCGCCTTTTTTCCGGGAGGCGGGTCCGGGGCTCGCTCCTTTCGAGCGCGCCTCTCCCCGTCGTTGCTCGCCACCAAGCAGGGCAGTAGGATACCCGTCCTTTTTGTCCGACCACGTCTCGCATGCCCCGCAGGACTCCCCTGATGACCCCCGAACTCGCCACCTTCCGCAACGTCGCCTTCGTCGGCCACCCCGGCTCCGGCAAGACCACCCTGGTCGACGCCCTGGCCCATGCTCTCGGTGCTTCCGATCGCAAGGGATCGGTGGGGGACAAGACGTCGATCTGCGATACCGAACCTGAGGAGCAGGACCGCCAGAGCACGCTGCAGATGGCGGCGGTCCACGCGGAGAAGG
>CAYRXS010000068.1:0-9566 GCA_964428225.1 uncultured Planctomycetaceae bacterium | reverse complement strand
CTGGAACCTGATCGACACTCCGGGCTATCCGGAGTTCGTGGCGGATTCGACCTCGGCCATGTTCGCCACCGAGATGACCGTCGGGGTGGTGAGCTGCTCGAGCGGCGTGACCTTCAACCTTCGGCAGAAGATGGAGAGCGCGAAGGAGCTGAATCGAGCGCGGGCCATCGTCATGACCCACGTCGACGGGGACAACGCGGACTTCGACAAGATCGTGGTCGATCTGCGCTCCCGGATCGGGGAGATATGCGTGCCGGTTCTCGTTCCCGACCAGAGTGGCGCGGGCTTCTCCTCGGTCGGCCTGCCTCCGGACGACTCGGAGATGGGGTGGAAGAAGCGACTCTACGATCGCGTTATGGATGCCTGCGAGGACGAGGACGTGGTCATGGAGTACCTCGAGACCGAGGAGCTCTCCGACGAGATGCTCGCGCAGCACGGCCCGACGGCCATCGCGGCCGGGGCCCTGATTCCCGTGCTCGTCTGCAACCCCGACACCGGCGTGGGGGTGGACGAGGTCCTGCGGTATCTTGGCGAGTACGCTCCCAGCCCCGCGGTTCGTCCCGCCTACGCCGCCGGCGGCGAGTCCCTCGTCGGCGATCCCTCGGGTGATCTCCTGGGAGTCGTGTTCAACGTCACGAGCGATCCCCACGTGGGCAAGATCTGCCTCGCCCGCATCATCCAGGGGACGCTCTCCGCCTCCGACCACGTCGGTGAGGGCAAGGGGGAGAAGCTGGGCGGTCTGTTCCACGCCGTCGGAGGCAAGAACCGCGAGGCCTCGGAATCCGTGTCCGCGGGCGACATCGCGGCCATCTCGAAGGTCGAGAACATCGGATGGGGCGGGTCCTTCACCGTGGCCGGGAAGGAGCCGGTGGCGGTCGACGTTCCCTCGCTGTCGAGCCCCATGGTGGCTCTGGCGGTGACCCCGAAGAGCCGGAGCGACGAGCAGAAGATCGGCCAGGCCCTGGCCAAGCTGGAGGCCGAGGATCCCAGCTTCCGGGTCGAGCACGCCGCCCTCACGCACCAGCTCGTGATCCACGGCATGAGCGACCTGCACCTGCAGATCGTCGAGCAGCGGCTGAAGCGTCGCTACGGCGTGGAGATTGAGAGCTCGCTTCCCCGCATCGCCTACCGGGAGACGGTCACGAAGGGCGCGGACGGCCACCACCGCCACAAGAAGCAGACGGGCGGCCGTGGGCAGTTCGGAGAGTGCTACATCCGGATCAAGCCCGCGGCGGAGGACGCGGGCATCGTCTTCGTCGACAAGATCGTCGGAGGGTCGATTCCCCGGAACCTCATCCCCGCCGTCGAGAAGGGAATCCGCGGCGTGGCCGCCGAGGGGATCCTCACCGACAGCAACGTCGTGGACGTGGAGATCGAGCTCTACGACGGCAAGTTCCACCAGGTGGACTCCGACGAGGCGAGCTTCAAGAAGGCCGGAGCCACCGCCTTCAGGGGCGCCTTCCAGAAGGCCGCGCCCGTGCTCCTCGAGCCGGTGATGAACGTGGAGATCAAGGTTCCGTCCGACGACGCGGGTCAGATCTTCTCCGACATCACGAGCCAGCGTCGCGGGACGGTCATCGACCAGAGCTCCGAGGCGGACGGAGCGATCACCGTCATCAAGGCTCACGTTCCTCTGGCCACGATCCAGACGTACCACCGCGACCTAAAGTCCCAGACCGCCGGCGAGGGGACCTACTCCACCGAGCTGGAGAACTACCAGCGGGTTCCCGCCGTGGAGCAGCAGAGGATCATCTCGACCTTCGGCAAGCGCGCGGAAGAGGAGTAGCAGGAGAGGAACCTCTCGCCAAGGCGCCAAGAAGAACCGCTAAGGAAGGCAGGAAGGCAGGAAAGATCACGGGGCCCTTCGGGCCCCGCACTCATTCCGTTCATGTCTTCCTGCCTTCCTTAGCGGTTCTTCCATGTCTCCCCCTCGCTTCGCAGTGGCACACGTCACCTACGCCTGGGCGAGGGAACACGAAATATCTTCCTGTCTCCGGTAGGAGCCGGCAGTCGCGGGGTGCTCCCACGCGAAGGGGGGCGGAAGCCCTCCAGTTGGGCGTCACGGGGGGTCGATCAGGGTGCTCGGAAGAGGTATTCGGGCACAACTCCCTGAGACCCACAACCCCGGTGTCGCCCACATGATCACCATGGAAGACCTCCTTGCGCTCCTGGTGCGCAAGGGGGGATCGGACCTGCACATTTCGAATGGTTCCCCGCCCCGGCTCCGCATCGACGGCCTCCTCGTGCCGGTCGAGACCGAGGCCCTCACTCCCGAGGACACCCGGAGGTTGGCGACCAGTGTTCTGACCTCGGATCAGATCGCGAAGCTCGACCGCGACCTGGAGCTCGACTGCTCCTTCGAGCTGGAAGGGCAAGGCCGCTTCCGAGCCAACGTGTTCTTCCAGAGGGGAGTCGTGGCCACGGTCCTGCGGCTGGTACCGCACGACATCGCGGACTTCGACCAGCTCGGCCTGCCCGGGAAGGTCTGCGAGCGGCTCTGCGGCCTGCGCGCGGGGCTGGTCCTCGTCACCGGGGCCACGGGATCGGGCAAGTCCACGTCCCTGGCGGCGATGATCGACTTCGTCAACCGGAACCGCCAGGCCCACATCGTGACGATCGAGGACCCGATCGAGTTCGCGCACAAGAGCCAGGGGTGCATGGTCACCCAGCGCGAGATCGGTCAGGACTCGCACGAATTCAGGAACGCCCTGCGCAGTGTCCTCCGGCAGGATCCGGACATCGTGCTCGTGGGCGAGCTCCGCGACCTGGAGACGATCGAGGCCGCTCTCACCTTGGCGGAGACCGGGCACCTCACCTTCGCGACGCTGCACACATCGGACGCGGTGCAGACGATCAACCGCATCATCGACGTCTTCCCCGCGCACCAGCAGCAGCAGGTTCGCACACAACTCTCCTTCACTCTCGAAGGTGTCTTCTGCCAGCAGCTCCTTCCCTCCGCGACGGGACGAGGACGGGTCCTCGGGGGAGAGGTCATGCTCGCCAACTCCGCCATTCGAGCCCTGATTCGCGAGGGCAAGGGTCACCAGATCTACTCGCAGATCCAGACGGGAGCCCGGTACGGGATGAAGACCATGTCCTCCTGGCTCGCCGACCTCGTCAAGGGCGGCAAGGTCCGGGTCGAGGACGCCGAGAAGACGATGGCGGATCCGAACGAATTCCGGACGTTGCTCAAGGCTGCCTGATGGTTCGAGTCTCCGGAAAGATCCGGCGCCTCCTCATCGACGCGGGGCTCATCTCCGCCGAAGACTGGGCCAATGCGCGCGAGACGGGGCAACCCGTGGTCGACGTGCTCATCGAGCAGGGCCTGGTCGACGAGGGGCACCTCTACGAGGTTCTCTCCGGAACGTCGGGGATTCCCCCGCTCGACCTCACGCGCGTCAGGCCGGATCCCGAAGCGGTGCAGACCCTGCCCCAGGAGACCTGCATCGAGCACTGCGTGCTTCCCCTCGCGAAGAACGGGGACAACCTCACGGTCGCGGTGTCGGATCCCTTCGACGTCCTCCTGCTCGACGACCTGAACATCCTCTCCCGGTGTCGGGTGCGCCCGGTACTCAGCCATCCCGGGGCGATCAAGGCGGCCCTCGCCACCTGCTTCGACAGCGACCGCCGGGAGGTGGAGGACCTCCTCGACGAGGTGGAGGGCCAGGACATCATCCTCGCCGAGAACGAGGAAGAGGTCGAGAACATCGACCTCTCGCTCAACAGCGACTCGGACGACGTCCCGGCGGTGAAGCTCGTCAACCTGGTCCTGTGGCGCGCGCTGCGGGAGAAGGCGAGCGACGTGCACATCGAGCCGATGGACCACGACGTTCGGGTGCGGTACCGGGTCGACGGTCGCCTGCACGAGGTGATGACGCCGCCGAAGCAGCTCCTGCCCTCGCTGATGACCCGGCTGAAGATCCTCGCCAACCTGGACATCGCGATCCGGATGGAGCCCCAGGACGGGAAGTTCCAGATCAAGTACGAGGGACGCACCATCGACTTCCGGCTCTCGACCCTCCCGGTGATCGGAGGGGAGAAGGCCGTGATGCGGATCCTGGATCAGTCCGGCGTCGCCTCGAACCTCGAGGGGCTGGGCTTCGAGCCGCGGTGCCTTCGGGACTTCCACGCCGGCACCGGGGCCGCCTACGGCATGCTGCTCGTCACCGGCCCGACCGGGTCCGGCAAGTCGACGACTCTCTACGCCGCGGTGCAGGAGGTCGCGCTTCCCGAGGTCAACGTGGTGACGGTGGAGGATCCCGTCGAATACCGGATGAACGGCGTCAATCAGGTGCCGGTGAATCCGAAGCGCGGCCTCACCTTCGCGGGCGCCCTGCGGTCGATCCTGAGGCAGGACCCCGACGTGGTGCTCGTGGGGGAGATCCGCGACACCGAGACCGCCGAGATCGCGGTCAAGGCAGCGCTCACGGGGCACCTCGTGCTCTCCACGCTGCACACGAACGATGCGGTCGGAGCGGTGACCCGCCTCGTCGACATGGGGGTGGATCCCTTCATGGTGGCGAGCTCGGTGATCACGGTAGCCGCCCAGCGTCTCGTCCGGCGACTGTGCCAGCACTGCCGACAACCGATCGACGTGCCGGAGCGAGAGCTCCTTGCCGTCGGCTACACCGAGAGCGAGATCGAGGGGCTCCAGCTCCACGGTCCGAACGCCTCCGGGTGCTCGCGCTGCAAGAACGGGTACCGCGGCCGGATGGCGCTCCTCGAGACCCTGCGCCTGGACTCGAAGATCAAGCGCATGGTGGTCGAGGGCCGATCCGCACACGAGATCAAGGCCGAGGGCCTTCGAAAGAAGATGCTGACGCTTCGCCGCGTCGGCCTGCTCAACGCCATGCGGGGCAAGACGTCCCTCGAAGAAGTACTCCGAGTAACGATGGCCGACTGAGAAAGAGGACGCACCAGTGGCAAGCTTCTCCTATGCAGCCAAGGACCCCGCCGGCAAGACCGTGCAGGGGACGATTCAAGCCGCCGACCACGGCGAGGCCGTCAACCAGCTTCGCGGCCAGGACCTGATCGTCCTGCGCGTCGAGGAAGCCGCGGGCGGAGTGAAGAAGGCCGTGAAGAGCAAGGGCGGGGGCTCCAAGTTCAGCGCCCTGAACACGTCCCTCTTCAAGGCCAAACCCAGCGCGAAGCATCAGGAGCTCGTGGTCTTCACACGACAGCTCTCCACGATGATCAGCGCGGGCATCTCCCTGCTCGAGGCGATCGAGGTCCTCGCGGATCAGGCGGAGACTCCGGGGATGAAGGCCACGTGCGAGCAGCTCGCCAGCGAGCTCCGCGGCGGGTCGGACCTGTCCGACGCGATGGCCACGTGCCCAAGGGCCTTCTCCAAGCTGTACATCAGCATGGTGACGGCCGGCGAGGCCTCGGGTCAGATGGACGTCATCCTCGAGCGGCTCGCCGACTACGTGGAGGCCAGCGCCGAGCTCAAGCGCGAGATCCGGGCGGCCATGACGTATCCGGTGATCTCCCTCGTGCTCGTGGTGAGCATCACGGCCTTCCTGATGATCGGCGTCGTGCCGGGCTTCAAGGACGTCTTCGATGGCCTGGGCGCCGAGCTTCCCGGTCTCACGTTGACCACTCTGGCGATCTCCGACTGGCTGCGAGCCCAGTGGTACATCCTGCTGATCGCCGTCTTCGGCGCCGGCTTCGCCTTCATGGCCGCGAAGAAGACCCCCAAGGGAGCCTACATGCTCGACTACGTCACCTTGAAGGTGCCGATCTTCGGAACTCTCACCCGCAAGGTGGCCCTCGCGCGGTTCTCGCGCACCTTCGCCACCCTGGTGAGGTCGGGCGTGCCGATCATGGGGACCCTGGACATCGTCGCGGACACGGCCGGCAACCGGGTCGTCTCGACCGCGGTGCGGGCCTCGCGGGAAAGCGTCCGGAACGGGAACATGCTCTCGGAGCCCCTCGGGGAGACCAAGGTCTTCCCCCCGATGGTCGTGCGGATGATCGCCATCGGCGAGCGCTCCGGCGCCCTCGAGTCGCTCCTGGAAAAAATTGCCGAGTTCTACGACTCGCAGGTCAAGGCGGCGATCAAGTCCCTCACCAGCATGATCGAGCCGCTCCTGATCTGCGTCATGGGCGGCCTGGTGGGAGTGGTCATCCTCTCGGTCTTCCTGCCGATCCTGAACATCATCGGCGAGATCGGCGACTGAGGCCGCGGCGCTCCGATCCGGATTCCCGCCATTGCCCCGAATGGCGGGCGTTCCGGGCATTCCTTTCCCTTTGATGAAGCCCGTGAAACGGCAACTTCAGAGAAGTGTCGAATGCGCGGGACTTCTTCACAAGGTTCGAACGAGGGCGGGCCGATAGAGAACTCGCTTCGGCCCTGAGTCGAGGGATTCCTCGGCGAGGAGGACGAGGTCGAGCGGCCGAGGTTGGCCGCCGAACAACACGGTTCCGACCTCGAGCGGTTCAGGGGAGCGGCTCCTTCGTCGCTCGGTCTCGATGAGAAAGGTGGATTGCTCCGGCGTGCCGAAAGGCGCATTCCCGAACGAGCAAGTCGGCACCAAGGACACGACGAATACGCACACAGGAATATGAACAACAGGAAGAACTCTGGTTTCACGCTGATCGAGCTCATGATCGTGGTGGCGATCATCGCGATCATTGCCTCCATCGCCATTCCCAAGCTGATGAGCGCGCGTATCTCCGCGAACGAGAACGCGGCCATCGCTACGTTGCGCTCGATCGCCTCGGCCCAGGCCCAGATCGAGTCCTCGTGCGCGGTCGACACGGACGCCGACGGCGGCGGTGAGTTCGCGTACTTCGGCGAGCTCGCGGGTGTCGCTTTCCTGCGCATCTACGAGCCGGTCGCGGACGCTCCCGACATCGGGGCCGACCGTCTCGTGCCTTCGATCCTCCCCACGGCCTTCGGCGACATCTTCGCCGACGCCGGTGGTGACGGGATCGTCGAGCGCTCGGGCTACATCTTCAAGATGTGGCTGCCCGACGTTGTGGCCGCCGCTGTCGTCGGCGGTCTGCCCGAGGACGGCACCCCGCTCGTGGGTGGTGCCGACGCGGCGAACATCCCGGATCCCGACAACTGCGAGATCCTCTGGGGCTGCTACGCGTGGCCCGTGGACGCCGGCCAGACCGGCAACCGCTGCTTCTTCATCAACCAGGAGGGAGACCTTCTCCAGTACCTGAACGCCGATGAGGAGTACACGGGCACCGCGGTTGCGGACATGCCCGGCTTCGACGCCGCCTTCAGCGACGTCACCGGAGGCGGCGACATGAGCTGCCGCCTGGGCATCACCGCGATGATCACCGCCGACGGTGAGGCCGCGAACGACGGCAACACCTGGACGGTGGTCGGCAACTGATCCTGACCGGATCGGTTCGCTAGATCAGGGGCGCTGCCGGCAACGGCGGCGCCCCTCGTTCATTTGCCCTCGCTCAGACGAGCGGCGCGAGGTCGAACAGCCGTGCGGCGTTGTCGCTCGTGACGCGGGCGAGCGTCGCGGGGTTCTTTCCGCGGACCTCCGCGACCTTCTCGAGGACGCGCGCGACGTAGGCCGGCTCGTTGCGCTTGCCCCGCCGCTCCTGGGGAGCGAGGAACGGGCTGTCCGTCTCGACCAGGAGCAGCTCGTCCGGCACGAGCCGGGCCGCCTCGCGGTTGCCGTCGTTGCGCGGATAGGTGACCGGCCCGGCGAAGGAGATCAGGAAGCCGGCCTCGAGGTAGGGCTCGAGCTCCCGGGGACCGTGCGAGTAGCAGTGCATCACGCCCCGGACGCCCCCGAACTCCGCGATGATCCGGGCCGTGTCCTCGTGCGCGTCGCGACAGTGCACGATCAGGGGCTTCTCGATCCGGCGCGCGAGATCGAGATGCCAGTAGAACGCCTCGATCTGCGCCTTCCGGGGCGAGTACTCCTTGAAGAAGTCCAGCCCGCTCTCTCCCACGGCCACGCATTCGGGCAGTCCGCACATCTCCTCGATGCGCTCGCGAGCCTCCTCGTTCGCCTCGGACGCGTCGTGAGGATGGATCCCCGCCGCGGGGTACACCTCGAGCTCGGACGCGGCCAGGTCGAGCGCGGCCTGCGAGGTGCTCACGTCGGTCCCCGGGACGATGATCCGGCGTACGTCCGCGGCGCGTGCGCGCTCCAGCACCTCGTCCCGATCCCCGTCGTAGCTCCTCCAGTACAGGTGGGCGTGACTGTCCGTGATCATTGGCAGTTGTCCTCGAGGACGTCCGCGAGGAACTGCTGGAAGTGCTGATCGGACTCCCGGGAGAAGACTTGCCTGATGAGCGCGCAGAACTCGTCGCGCGGGATCGTCACGAGGAGGGATTGGGCGGCCTTCCGCCGCAGGTAGTGGTTGCCCGTCGATTCCACGAGGACGCTCTCCAGGGCCTGGCGGCCGATGGGACTCTTGATCGTTCCCAGGGTCTTCACGGCCAGGGTCCGCGTGCTGTTGTCCTTCTGGAGATCCACCGCGATGGTGCTCAGGAAGTCGGCCTGGTCGATCTCCAGGGTGCGGGCGGCACGGATCCAGGCGTCGAGCATGCGCTCGGTGGGGGGGTACGTCGTGCGCGGGCGTTCCTCCCGGAGGATGTCCCCGAGCACGTCGCACGCGGTCTGGGGAGACGTGTCGGCGAGGACGCGACAGGCCTCGACGCGCAGGCCCGGATCCTCGCCGAAGGTCGTGATGAGCTCCACCAGGATCGGGCGAGTCCGCTCGGGGCAGAGATGGCCGCCGACGTCGAGCAGGGCCCTGCGCACCTCGGTGATCGCATCCGGCCGCTCCTGGAAGACGCGCAGCGCCTCGAGGCCGAGCTCGTCGCTGATCTCCTGCAGATCGGGATGGCTCCTCGCCCCGCGCAGGCGCTCGAGGGTCTCTTTCCGGCGAGGGAACCACGCGCTGCTCTCGCCCGCGGAGGCCGAGGGAGGCAGGGGAGTCACCGCGACCATCAGGTCGCGGATCTCTTGTCGGACCTCGCGCGAGCCCGGCTCGATCGGGCCGACGCTCGCGGGCTCCGTCGTTCCGACGTTCCCCGCGTTCCCCTCCGCGCAGGCTCCCGCGAGAGCCGTCGCGGAGCACGCGAGCACGAGGAGGAGCCCGGGGCGAGGGGCCGGGAAGCAGGGACGGCGGCGCGCGCGGAACCCGCGGCCGGGGAGGGGTAGGATGGGCGCTCTCATGGCTGGGTTAGTCCCGGATCGGGCCCGGGTATCTCGGGGAAACGGGCTCACCATAGTCCCCGTCCTCGCGGCGTCCAGGGGGCAGCGCCGGGTCGGTCTCCGCCGGCCCCGGGGCGGGTGTGCGCTCCCGCACTCCGAACCCGTGCGCCAGCGAACCCCACCCCCCCTGGGGTGCCCCCAACTCCTCTGCCGAGGCCGCGTTACGACGGCACGGGGTTTGGATACTGTGGGGGTGCTCCGGCGGGGGAAAACACTGGCGTGCCCTCCGCAGGGGCCTCTATAGTGCCGGGCCGGGAACCGCCTGGTTCGGCCTCCTCCCGCATTTCTGGCCTCGCAGCCCGATCCCCCTTCGGCTTCATCGCCGCCTCGGCGAGAAGGGGGCTGATCGGGTCGTGTGGCACAGTC
>CAYRXS010000067.1:0-26987 GCA_964428225.1 uncultured Planctomycetaceae bacterium | reverse complement strand
CTGCTCGGCTTCGACCTGGGCGCCGACGGCAAGCTGAGCATTGACGAAGACGACTTCACAGAAAAGCTCACCGCCAACATGGACCTCTTCGAGGAGTTCTTCCTGGACACTGTCGACGAAGAGAACCCCGGAGTGTTCGTAGCTCTCGAAACCGCGCTCGACCAAATGCTGAACGGAGGAACGGACGACGACGGCAACGCCTTCGAGAGCGCCTTCGACCCGAGAGAGGATGCGATCAACAAGATCATCTCGGGCCTGGACGACAGCATCGAACGAGCGCAATACAACCTCGAGAAGATGGAGGAGTCGCTGATACAGCGGTTCGCCAACCTCGAGTCGATCATGGCGGGCTTGAACGCCCAATCCGCCTACCTCGCGCAGGGGCTGGCCTTCCCGACCATCGGCTGATACTCCCCCGGCAATCGCATGAACGCAGAAACGGCGGCTTCCGCCTACAAGGAAGCGACCTTCGACAACGCGCCCCCGATCAAGATCGTCCACATGATGTACGAGGGCGCGATTCGGTTCCTGGAGCAGGCGGCCATCCTCGATCCCGAGGTGGAGTTCCGCGAGTTCAACGAGAAGATCGGGCGCGCGGAGGCCATCGTCACGGAGCTGCGCCTCGCCGTCGATCACGAGCAGGCCCCGGAGCTCGGCAAGCAGCTGGACGAGCTCTATCTCTTCGTCGAGCACCAGCTCCGCGAGGCCTTCCTGAAGCGCACGGCCGAACCCCTGACCGACGCCAACGAGGTGCTGAAGACCCTCCTGGAGGGCTGGAAGAAGGTCGAGGTGGACATCGGAGGCGCCCCGTGATGGATGCGCGCATCGAACCGCTCGACCGGCTCGTGGCCTGGCTCGAGAACCTGCTGTCCCTGCTGGACGAAGCAAGCGTCCACACGATGGACGCCATCGACAACGCCTGGCAGCGTTGCACCGAGACCTTCGAGCAGTTCCGAGAGATCGACGCCGAGCTCGACCCGCCGCGCGCCGCCTATCCCGAGGACGTTCGCGAGAGAGCCGAGGCAGCCCTGCGACTCTACGCCATCGCCGGCAGCCTGACGGCCCGCCTGAAGGAGGGGCTGGCCATCGAGAAGGAGCATCTCTCCCGCGCTCACGCCCACCTCGAATCGCTCACGCGAAACGAGATGCCCGGCGGCTCCTGCGACATCTCCGGGTCGGCGGCGGGCCGTGGTCGCTCTTCGCCGGATGCAGTAGCTTCCCGCCCCATGCTGTTCGTCCTCTACAACGCCCTGGTGTCGGTCGCGGACGTCGTGATCCTGGCGATCATCGCGCGGCGAAAGGACGTCGGGAGCATCGTCCTCGGCGCGCTGGCGGGGGGGAGCGCCATCGTCGGGCTCGCGCTCCTGCTGTTCGCCTACCCCGTAGTCGATCGGCATCGCAGCACCGTGTTCACGTTCTTCGGGCTCCTGGCCTGGGGGGTCTTCCTGCACGGCCCCCTGATCCTGGTCGGAGCGGGCGTGATCCTGAGGAGGACGTTCCGGCGCTTTGCGGTGACCTGCGTCGCGCTCGCCGGCCTGGTGATCGCCGTCGCGGTGGATTCGATGCTCATCGAGCCCCACTGGCTGGAGGTGAGCCGTCACGAGATCGTGACCTCCAAGCTCACGAAACCCGTTCGCATCGTCGTGCTCGCCGACATCCAGACGGACCGGGTGGGCGACTACGAGCGAGAGGTCGTTCGCCTCGCGATGGAGGAGGATCCCGATCTCGTCCTCCTTCCCGGCGACTACGTGCACCTCTCCGGCAAGCAGCGGTACGAGGAGCAGGCGCATGCCCTTCGCGCCGCCTTCATGGACGCGGCCCTCTCCGCCCCCCTGGGCATCTTCGCCGTCGGCGGGAACGTGGATCGACCGAGCTGGCCGGGGATCTTCGACGGGCTAGGGGTCGAGACGATCGTCGAGACGGGCTCGCGCCGGACGGGAGAGATCGCGATCACCGGGTTGAGCCTCGAGGACGCGCGTCGGCCGAGCACCTCCGTGGCTCCGCGCAACGCCTTCCACATCGTCCTCGGTCACTCACCGAACTTCTCGCTCGGCGACGTGCCGGCCGACCTCCTCGTCGCGGGCCACACCCATGGGGGCCAGGTGAGGATCCCCGGCCTGGGGCCGCTGATGACCCTGTCCGCGGTGCCGCGATCCTGGGCGGCCGGACGCACCGAGCTCGCGGGCGGCCGCACGCTGATCGTGAGCCGGGGGATCGGCATGGAGCGGGGCTACGCGCCCCGCCTCCGCTTCCTCTGCCGCCCGGAGCTCGTGGTCATCGACCTGCTCCCCGCGGCCCGCTGACCGCGGTACTACGCCGAGCGGCGACGGTGGATCCGGCGGATCCTCCCCTTGCCCTGAACCTCCTCCGCCTCGGCCGGGGGTGAGGCGTCCGGAGAATCCACGGTGTCCATGGCGGTCGTCAGCTCCTCGAGCAGGCCCTCGGGATCCTCCGCATCGTCGAGGTCGAGGGGATCCTCCCGGCATTGCTCCAGGTAGCGTCGTGCGCGGCCCAGGAGCTCCCGGGCGGCGTCCAGATCCGCTTCCTTGGGGCCGGGAGGGGGATTCTCGTTGGATTCGGACATGTCGGCGGCTGCCTCCTCCCTCCCCCTGTCGGCCGCCCGCGTCCAAATCCTGAGCGGTCCGGGAATTGAGGGAATCTGTCGGTTTTCTCGACAGATCCCACCGGAGGGGCAAGGGATCGGGCCGGGGAGTCGATGAGGAATCGCCGCGGATCCGGACGGCCGGGCGCGGCTCCCCCGACCCTCAGCATGATGATTGCAGGAACTCCCCTTCCTGCCCCGGCCCTCGTGGAGAGCGCGACGGCCGCAGGGTACGAAGGCCCCGACCTCACCTTGTACCTGTTGACCTGCGCCCTGGTCATCGGGGCGATCTGTGGTCTGGGCTTGCTCCTTCGCAAGCTCCTCGCGCGCACGATCCGCGATCGAGCGCAGAAGCGATCGCTGCAGGTGCGAGACGTCCTCCCCCTGGGAGGCAAGCAACGACTCGTCGTCGTGCGTTGCTACGACCGGACCTTCCTGCTCGGGCTCGGGGACAAGGAGGTGAGGGCGATCGCGGAGCTCGACGCGGAGGAGACTCTCGCCCCGGAAGTCACGGACGAGGAGCGGATCGTGTCGCCGCATCCCGTCGAGAACCTCGAGCGGTTCGAGGAGCTCCTGCGGAAGAACACGAACCGATCCGATCGGCGTGCGACATCGAAGGGGCGAGCCCCTTCGGCCGCTCCACGCCAGCCGGTCCTCGAGAAGGGCAGGGGGATCCTCGGATGACGCTTCGAGCCTTGGCGGTTCGCCTCCTACTCGTCGCGACCTTCCTCTTCGGAACCGCGCCGGCCGCGCTCGCTCTCCAGGAGCCCGCCGAGGCGGGGGCGACCGTCGAAGCCGCCGTGCCGATCGACGCGACCGTGCCGCTCGAGGCGGCCGTCGGGGAGAACGGCCCCGTGCTGGTCGGCGCGAACCCCGACGAGGTCCCGGAAGGGGGCCTGCGGATGTCCACCGCGATCGAGATCGCGGTGCTGCTCACGATCCTCACCCTCCTCCCCGCGATCCTCATCACGCTGACGAGCTTCACGCGCATCGTCATCGTGCTGTCCTTCGTACGGAGGTCGCTCGCCGTTCAGGAGCTGCCGCCGAATCCCGTCATCATCGGCTTGGCGCTCTTCCTCACGACCTTCGTCATGGGGCCGGTCTTCCTCCGCGTGTACGACAACGCCTACGTTCCGTACCGCGCCGGCGAGATGGAAATGGACGAGGCGGGCGACAAGGCTTGGGGGGAGATGCAGACCTTCCTCCTCGCGAACACGCGGCAGTCGGAGCTGGAGCTGTTCGCGGAGATGGCGCACCTCGAACCGCCGGAAGGCGGGGAGCTGCTTCCCGAGGACCTCCCGTTCCGGGTGGTCGTGCCGGCCTTCGTCCTGAGCGAGCTCAAGACCGCGTTCCAGATGGGATTCCTGCTCTTCCTGCCATTCCTGGTGATCGACCTGGTGGTGGCGAGCGTGTTGATCTCCATGGGGATGTTCATGTTGCCCCCGATCATGATCTCGACCCCGTTCAAGATCCTGCTGTTCGTCCTGGTGGATGGCTGGCACCTCGTGTGCGAGTCGCTGGTCACGTCGTTCGTCGTGTGAGGTCACGTCATGAGTGATCTGGACCTGAGAGTCATCGAGCTCGCGCGGGAATTGCTCCTCACCGCCATCCTCATCTCCGGTCCCGTGCTCCTCGTGGGACTGATCGTCGGCGTGACCGTCAGCCTCTTTCAGGCGCTGACCTCGGTACAAGAGCAGACCATGAGCCTGGTGCCGAAGATGCTCGCCGTGGTCTGTGTCGCGCTGGTCATGCTCGTCCCGGCGATCGGGCTCCTGCGCGACTTCGCGCTCAAGGTTTTCGGACAGCTTCACAGCTTCGGCCTGAGCTGAGTCCATGGTGTTGCCCGACGGAACCCTCGAAGGCTTCGGCCTCATCCTCATCCGGACCAGCGCGCTCGTCCTGACCGCGCCGATCCTCGGATACGGGTCGGGATTCTCGGGCTACAAGGTCGGCCTGATCTTTACGCTGTCGTGGGTGCTCTACGCGGTCGCGGGCGAGCCCCTCGCACCGGGATACGCCGAGCCGATCACCTACGGGATGCTGGCGGTCCGGGAGATCGTCATCGGCGTCTTCCTCGGCTTCATCCTCCACCTGGTGATCCTCGCCGTGCGGGTCACGGGAGAGCTGATCGGCCACGAGATGGGGTTCATGGTCGCTCGACAGGTGGATCCCGCGAGCGGAATCCGAACGCCCCTGATCACGAGCGTCTACGAGAACCTGTTCATCCTGGCGCTCCTCACCCTGAACGGTCACCACTGGCTGATCCGTTCGCTCGGGAGCTCTCTCGAGCGCGCCCCGGTGGGCGAGCTCTCTCTGGGGCGCGGTCTCGCCCCGACCATCCAGCGGATGTTTGGAGAGATGTTCTCCGCGGGGATCGTCTTCGCGGCGCCGGTGATGATCTTCCTGATGCTGGTCTCGATCCTGATCGGCCTGCTCTCGCGGGCCGTGCCCCAGCTGAACGTCCTGGAGGTCGGATTCACGATGCGTGTCAGCGTCGCGATGCTGGCCATGTTCCTGTTCGCGCCCCTTCTGGAGCCCGCGATGATGCGGCTCTACGAGGGGCTGGTTCTCTGGCTCGATCGCGGGCTTGACGCGCTGGAGGCGTAGTCGTGGCGGAGAACGAAGACAAGGAACAGAAAACCGAGGAGGCCACGCCACGGCGCCGCGAGGAAGCCCGCGAGAAGGGGCAGGTGGCCATGTCGAGCGAGTTCATGGCGGCCATCGGGCTGGGCATCGGGATCGTGGTGCTGGCGTTCGCGGGCAGGCATCTCGCCACTGCCGTGGGCCAGCTGATCGTGAACACCTTGAGCATCCTCCCCGCGACGGGAACCGCCGAGCTCTCGGTGCCCGCGTCCGCGGGGCTCATCCGCGGAGCGTTCACGTCGGTGCTCGGCGCCCTCGTCGCGGTGACCCTGCCCGCGATCGTGCTCACCGCCCTCACCGGGTACGGCCAGGTGGGCTTCCGCTTCACGCCGAAGGCGGTGGAGCTCGACCCCTCGAAGATCAGCGTGATCAAGGGATTCGGTCGGCTGTTCAGCATGCGTTCGCTCGTGCGGACCGCGATGGCCGCCGCCAAGGTCTGCACGATCGGCGCGACCGTCTGGATCATCGCGTGGCACCACATCCCGGAGATCACGCGCATAGCCGATTGCGAGCTGGGGCCCCTGCTCGCCGGGATCGGACACATCACCCTGCGCTGTATCGCCGGAGCGCTGATCGTGATCCTCGCGCTCGCGCTCGTGGACCTGGCCTTCCAGCGCTACCAGCACGGCAAGGACCTGCGAATGACGCGCCAGGAGGTGAAGGAGGAGCACCGCCTGACCGACGGCGATCCCCACGTGCGCGCGCGCATCCGGCAGCTGCAGCGCGAGATGTCGCTGCGCCGGATGATGGACGACGTCCCCGACGCCACGGTGGTCGTCACGAACCCCGAGCACTACGCGGTGGCCCTCCGGTACGACCGCGACGACGGAAGCGAGGACAAATCGACGGCGCCGGTCGTGACGGCCAAGGGCGCGGACCACCTCGCCCAGCAGATCAAGAAGGTCGCGCTCGCGGCGGACGTCACTCTGTACGAGGACGTTCCCCTGGCGCGTGCCCTGTACTCCCAGTGCGAGATCGGGGACGAGATCCCCGAAAGCCTGTACGGCGCGGTGGCCGCCGTCCTCGGCTACGTGTACCGCCTGAGGGGGATGGTCGCCCGAGCCTGAGGGGCTGACGAGAACGGAACATGGCAGACATTCGACGAGACGCGGAAGGCGGGATTCAGCGCTTCGGGGTGTTCCTCGCGCGCTACGCCGACTGGGTGATGGGAATCGGGGTGCTTGGCCTCATGGTCACGCTCCTCACTCCGGTCTCGCCCGCCGTTCTCGACGTGCTGCTCGCCGCGAACATCACGTTCTCGCTGATGATGCTGCTCGTCACGATGAACGTGAGGAGCTCCGCGGAGCTCTCCACCTTCCCGACGATCCTGCTGTTCGCGACCCTGTTCCGACTCGGCCTCAACGTGGCCAGCACGCGGTTGATCCTGAGCGAAGGGAAGGCCGGATCGATCATCAACGCCTTCGGTCACTACGTAGTCGGGGACAACCTGACCGTCGGCCTGGTGGTCTTCCTCATTCTGATCGTCATCCAGTTCGTGGTCATCACCAAGGGCGCCGGCCGCATCAGCGAGGTCGCGGCACGGTTCGTCCTGGATGCCATGCCCGGCAAGCAGATGGCGATCGACGCGGACCTGAACGCCGGCCTCATCGACTCGGACAGCGCGCGCAAGCGGCGCGAGAACATCGCCTCCGAGGCCGAATTCTACGGAGCGATGGACGGCGCCTCGAAGTTCGTGCGCGGGGATGCCATCGCCGGCCTGATCATCACCGCCCTCAACCTGATCGGGGGGATCACCATCGGCAGCTTCGCGGGGCTCTCGATCGGGGAGGCGGGCCAGAAGTACTCGATGCTGACCGTCGGCGACGGTCTGGTCAGCCAGATCCCCGCCCTGATGGTCTCCACCGCGGCGGCGGTTCTGGTGACCAAGGCCTCGAGCGAGCAGAGCCTGGGCCACAGCCTGATGGCCCAGGTCGGAGCTCGCCCCAAGGCCACGCTGATCGCCGCGGGGATGATGTTCGTGATCGGGCTCCTGCCCGGCATGCCCGCGATGCCCTTCTGGGTGCTGGCGATCGTCCTCCTGCTCACGTGGCGATCGACCCGCACCGTCGAGAGCGCGGAGGAGCTCCTGGTCGACATCGACGGCACGCCCCTCTCCGCGTCGGCCGCTCCTCCCCCCGAGGACATCGAGGAGAAGCCCGAGGACGACGCGCTCGATCTCCTGACCGTCGACCGCGTGGCCCTCGAGATCGGATACCGGCTGATTCCGCTGGTGCAGGACAAGGGAGGGACCGGCATCCTCGATCACATCGCGCAGCTGCGGAGGCGGTTCGCGACGCGCGACGGCGTCGTGCTGCCCCCGGTGCGGATCAAGGACAACATCCGGCTCGATCCCGGCGTCTATCGCATCCTCATCGGCGGCCAGGAGGTCGCTTCGGGATCGATCGAGCCCGGCAGCCACCTCGCGATGGACGGCGGGGGGGCCACGGGCAAGCTCCGGGGCAAGGAGACCACGGATCCCGCGTTCGGCCTGCCCGCGTGGTGGATCTCCGAGGCCCAGCGGGACGAGGCCGAGCTCGCCGGCTTCACGGTGATCGACCCGACGAGCGTGCTGGTCACGCACCTCTCCGAGGTCCTGCGGTCAGCCTTCCACGAGATCCTGAGCCGCGACGACGTGAAGGACCTGGTGGAGAACGTACGCAAGACGTCGCCCGCGGTCGTCGAGGAGCTCATCCCCGAGAAGATGAACCACGGCGACATCCAGCGCGTGCTCCGCGGCCTCCTGTACGAGGGGGTTCCGATCCGCAACATGCCGATGATCCTCGAGGCCCTCGCCGACAACGTAGCGAAGACGCGCGATCCCGAAGCGCTGTGTGAGCTGGTTCGCCAGCGGCTCGGGCGCGTCCTCTGCGACATGCATGCGGATCGATCGGGAACGGTGCACGCCGTGACCCTCGAGCCGACGATCGAGTCGCGCCTGGCGGCGGCGGTGGGGGGGAGCACCGACCCGGACGCCCCGCCCGTCAGTCCCGCCTACCTGCAGATGCTGGTCGAGAGGATCGGAGAGGCGCTGGGGGCCGCCGCCCGAAGCGGTAAGGAAGTCGTGGTGCTCGCCCGTTCGAACGTGCGCCGCTTCCTGAACGAGCTCGTGAAGGCCTCCCTGCCCAAGGTCTCGGTGCTCTCCTACAACGAGGTCCTCCCCGCGAAAACCGTGGAGACGACCGCGATCGTGAAGATGGAGGAAACGCCATGAAGTTCCCCCTGGTCCGAAAGAAGCTGATCCCGGCCATCACCTCGCTGACGCGGCGCCGTACGGAGACCGCCGTCGAGCCCGGAGGCGCCGCGAAGGGACAGGTTCCGCTGCCCGCGGCCCCGGCCCCGCCGAGGCGTCGGCGAGCGAAGGCCTCTCCGGTCGAGGTACGTCCCGCCGAGCTGGAGGCGGGGGCGGCGGACGTGCGCCGGCGCCTGATGCGCTCCGGCGCGTCTCCCCAGCTCGCGGACAGCGTGGTGCGGCGCGTGCTCCTGAGCGACGCGAAGGGTGCCTACGCGATCGATGCCGCGGCGTCGATCATCGGCCGCGCGGTTCCGGTGATGCGGTTGCCGAAGCGCACCGGCACGCCGCGGATCATCGTCTTCGTCGGCCCCACCGGGGCGGGAAAGACCGCGACCCTGGCGAAGCTGGGGCGGCGCCTCGTCGAAGGAGGACGGGGCGCGATCTTCGCGAGCCTCGATCCCGTCGGCGCGAGTGCATTGGAGACGGTGGGGGGAGTCGACGCGGACGTCGACCGGACGGAGATACCCCTGGTGGCGATCCGCCACACCTCGGACCTGCGGCGAATCGTGCGCCGCTACTCCCGTGTGGACGCCATCCTGCTGGACACTCCGGGATTCTCGCCGCGCGATGATCGCGAGCTCGATCACCTCGCGCGGGAGCTGGATCGAATCGCGGGCCGGCAAGAGGTCGACGTGTTCCTCGTCCTGCCCGCCAACGCGAGCCGTTCGTCCCTGGACCTCTCCATTCGAGCCTTCTCCCGCCTCGCCCCGACCGCGGCGGTGATCACCAAGCTCGACGAGACGGACGAGCCCGCGGTGGCCATCGAGGAGATGCTCAGGATCGAGCTCCCCCTCGCCTTCCTTTGCAACGGCCAGGACGTGCGCGGCCACGTGGTGCCTCCCACCGCCGATCGCCTGGCGGACCTCTTGCTGCGAGGGCGGATGGCGTGAGCGTACCGCACGCAACCGCCATCCACCGGCCACGCGCCGGCGAGCGCGGCCTCCGCCGACCCTTCGTGCTCGTCACGGGGGGAAAGGGAGGCGTGGGCAAGAGCACGCTGACCGCGAACCTCGGCGTCCTCCTCGCGGAGCAAGGGGCATCACCCCTGCTGCTCGACCTGGACTTCGGCCTGGCGAACCTCGACCTCATGTTCGGGCTGAGGCCCGAGCGCAACGTCGAGGACTTCCTCGACCGCGACGTCCCCCTCCGCGATTGCCTCTGTCGAGGGCCGGCCGCGGTCGACGTCCTCCCCGCCGGCTCGGGGAGCGTGGACATGGCCCGGCCGAACGAGCACCGCCTGTCCCGGGTGATCCGCGGGCTCCGCGAGCTCACCCCCCGTCCCGGCATGATCCTCGGCGACAGCGCGGCGGGAATCGGCCCCGAGGTGATGACCTTCGCCGTCCACGCGGACCGCGTCCTCGTGGTGACGACACCGGAGCCGGCCGCCGTGACCGACGCCTACGGCGTCATCAAGGCGGTCGACACGCACGCGAACGCGAACGGCATGGAGGTGCCGACCCCGGAGCTCTTCGTGAACCTCGTCAGCGGAATCGACGAGGCGCAGAAGGTCGCAACGGGGCTCCGCGGCATCTGCGAGAGGTTCCTGGCGCGCTCGCCCCGTCTCGTCGGCTGGATGCCCCGCTCCCGCACCGTGCTGGGGGGGATCATCCGCCAGACTCCCTTCGTCCTGTCCGACCCGCGGGCCCTCGCCACGAGGTGTGTGCGGCGTCTCGCCGAGCGCTACGCCCTGGCGTTTTCGGTCGATCAGGACGGTCCTTCGGCCCTTAAAGCTTCGGAAGGCCATGTCCGATAGAGGCTCCGGCGATTTCCCCCTCCACGCCACGTGGCGCTCACTGGGTCACCGGTGCGCGGTGGCCGGAGGGTGTCTCGCCGCACTCGTAGCCCTGTTCAATCACGTCCCCGTCTCCACGGCTTCGCTTCGCGGCGCGGTGGCCTACATCGTCGTGCTCGTCGTGGCGAAGCTCGGCCTCTTCGCGCTGGAGCGAGCGATCGCGCTCGATGCGAGGTCGGATTCGCAGGACGAAGAGGCGCAAGGATGAAACCCGATCACCGTCACGCACCCGGGGACAAGCACCCCGCACGAACGAACCGCCGCGCTCGAGCGCCGTGGGATCGTCGTGAGCGGAGGGAGTGTGCGTGATGGGTGACGATCGCAGCGTCGAGTTCGTCAGCGCGCAGCCGGACCTGGATCGCGACCAGCTGATCCTGGATCACGTCCCGCTCCTGCACCACATCGTGGGACGCATGACGTACGACGTTCCCGGCCGCATCGACCGCGACGACCTCCTGGGATGGGGGATGATCGGCCTGGTCGCCGCGGCCGATTCGTGGGACGCTCAGCGGGGGTTGAAGTTCTCCACCTACGCGTTCCCCCGGATCCGGGGGGCGATTCTCGACGAGCTGCGCCGGATGGACTTCCTGCCGCGCGGCCGTCGGGAGAAGGTGCGCGACCTCGACCAGGCGGTCCACGCCCTGCAACAGCAGACCGGCGCCCCGCCGACTCCGGAGGCGATCGCCGAGAAGATGGGGATCTCCCTCGACGAGGTGGACGAGATCCTGCAATCGGCGCGCGTCACCAGCAACCTGTCCCTCGAGGACGGCCCGTCCGAGGAGTTCTCGGCCCTGCTGCAGGATCCGCGAAGCGAGGATCCCGTCGGCAGCGCGGAGTGGAGCGAGATGAAGGCGCTCCTCGTCGACGCGATCTCGACCCTCCCCGAGCAGGAGAAGTCGGTCATCACCCTCTACTACGGCGAAGAGCTGCTCCTCAAGGAGATCGGAGAGATCCTCGGCGTCACGGAATCCCGGGTCAGCCAGATCCACAGCCGGGCGCTCTATCGCCTCAATCGACAGCTGGGGGAAGCCGGGGAGCATGCCTGAATGGAGCAAGACCATGGCCGGAGACATCCATCGCATCGAGCCCGATCCCACCGCCCGCAGCGGCGTGGTCCGCAAGGTGGGGCCTCGTCGTCATCGCGGCGGCGAGGAAGGCCGCGACTTCGCCGAGGAGCTCGAGGAGAAGACCGAAGAGGACGAAGACCCCGACCGCTCGCCGTCGCGAGACAAGGACCGCGCGGTCTCGCCTCCTTCCGAGGAGGACGGAGGCACA
Organism: uncultured Planctomycetaceae bacterium; assembly: GCA_964428225.1. GTDB lineage: Bacteria > Planctomycetota > UBA1135 > UBA1135 > JBFMCU01. The sequence continues at coordinate 15,383 of CAYRXS010000067.1, read as the reverse complement.
CACGTCGACCTGGTGGGATGAACATCGAAGAGGTCGTGCATTGAATCCCCTTCAAAAAGTGATCAAGCGCCACCGCGTCAAGGCCGGATCGACCCCGAGCGATCCGGATCCGGTTACGAAACGAGCCGCGCCCCGAGCTCCGCGCAAGGGCGCCCGGCTCGTGCACGTGGACGGCCGCCTGCAGGCCATCGAGGTGACGTGCGCCTGCGGGGAGGTGATGGTCATCGAGATCGAATACGAGAACGAAACCGTCTCGGAGGAGGCGTGAGCCATGAAGAGCGCGAACTTCCTGTCCGGTTCCACGGCCGCGGCGATCCTCGCCGCCCTCGTCGGGTGCGTCGCTCCCGCGGGAGGCGGTGGTGACGCCTGGGTCGGCGAGGACGAGACCGCCGCCGCCGAGCCCTGGACGTGGGGCTCCGGGGCTTCGAAGCAGACGACCGGGCCCGGCGAGCAGAATCGAGCGACGAAAGGCGATCCCGCCGCGTCGGGCGCGAACGAGCGAACGATGCCGCCCCTGTACTCCTTCGACGGAGGCGTGGTGGACGGCCCCGAGCCCGGGTCCGTGGTCGAATCCTCTCGCCCCGGCGCGGACGTCGGGGATCCCGATGACGGACGGCTGCGCATCATCGAGCTGTACGAGGCCGTGATCAAAGACCGGGACGCCTACGCCGATGAAGTCGCCGTGCTCTCCACGAGACTCGAGGCGGCCTACCAGCTCCTCGAACAGTCCGAGACGAGCGGCCAGGTCGTGAAGGAGCAGCGGGACGCGCTCCAGGAGACCATCGATCGGCTCGAGCAGGAGAACGGCGAGCTCACCGCCCGCCTGACCACCGCCCAGATCCGCCGGCTCGAGGCGGAGAAGATGCTGCTGGAGATCCAGATCGAATCGTACCGCCTGCGCCAGGCCGAGGAGGCGGTCGGCACCACGAAGGACAGCGCCGGCGCCGAATCCGTGGCGATGGGGGGCAAGAGGTGAACGGTCGCCGGATCGTCCTCGCCCTGGGCCTCGGGCTCCTGGCCGCCTGCGCGGTGCCGAGGCATCTCGAGATGCCCTACCTGGCCCACGCCCAGGTGGCGCCCGATTTCGACACCTACGAGTTGCGCCGGGTCGGCCTGCTCCCCTTCGGCGGCGCCGAGCTGGGGGCGGGAATGGCCGAGGCGCTACAGCTCTCGTTCTTCTCCGAGGTCAGCCAGGCCGCGCCCTACGAGGTCGTGCTGCTCGAGGAGCCGGATCTCGAGGAGGTGGAGCGCAGCGAGCCCTACCGTCGGGGCTGGTACAAGCCCCGGACGATCATCGCCATCTCCCGACGCTACAACCTCGACGGGCTCCTGTTCGGGACGGTCACCCAGCAGCGCACGTACCCGCCCCAGATCCTGAGCCTGCAGGTCGACCTCGTGTCCGCGGAGACGGGACTCGCCATCTGGAGCTCTACGGTGCACCTCGACGCGGCGGACCAGCGGGTCCGGGACGGCCTCCAGCTCTATTACCAGGGGGCGAGGGGCGACGAGAACGCGCCGGAATGGACGGTGGCCCTGCTTTCGCCCGAGCGATTCGCCCGTTTCGCGGCCTTCCAGGTCGCCTGCCTCCTCTAGCCGAGAGCCAGGAACGCCCATTCTCCGACCCCCGTCGGAACAGACACGGCCCGTGACGACGCTTCCTCCGCGTCGTCACGGGCCGCTCGTTTCGTGGAGGGTCCTGGCTCGCCCTCAGTCGCCCAGAAGGCGCTGGGCCGCCTTGTCGATCCGTTCCGGCGTGTTCAGCTTGCCCCCGTCGTGGGCGGCCTTCAGCTCGCGGACCTTGGCCATCCGGGCCTCGGTCGCCTTGCCCGACACCGCGCGAGCGGCTTTCGAGAGCTCGACGCGGTCCTGCTTCTTCGCGCGGGAGGCGGTCTGGGCCCGGACCCTCGAGGCCCGATCCCTGGCCTGCGTGGCCTCGGCCTCGGCGGTCCGTTTCGTGCGTTCCACCGACGCTTGACCCGACCTCGCCTTGCTACGGCTGCGAATGGCCTCCTGCCCGTTCGCGCGTTCTGCCCCCGCGGCCTGGCGGTTTTCCGCGCGTGTGCGCTGCTGGCGCTGCGCGGCCAGAGTCTGCAGGACCGCCCGGGCACGGCGCACGCGCGCACGGTTGGCGCGCGCGAGCTCGGCCTGCGCTTGACGATAGCGCTGCTGAGCCTCGTCGGCGCCTCCGGGTTGTCGTCCTCTGACTTCCATTTGGCTCTCCTTTCCGGGAGGATAGGAAGAGGTTTCCCGGCTCTCTTATCGGATGGCCGGGGGGTCGGATGAGCGATAATCGATGGAAATTCCCACGCGGAGGCCCCATCCCCTCTCCCGACATGCGCGCGGTCCCAACTCCTTGGCAGTCATGAGGTTGCGAAGCCCATCGCGAACCGTAGGGCAGCCGTACGGGTCCACCCGGCCCCCGGCGGTCCTTTCCTTCCTCCTTCTCGCGTCGATCCTCGTCGGCTCGCGAACCTCGGCGGCGCTCTCTCCCCAGGAAGGCGATTCCGGGGACCCGGGCGGCAACCGGGCCGACTACCGCATCCACGCCACCCTCAACGAGGTACCGGAAGAGGGCTGGAAGCGGGTCACCGGCGACCTGGAGCTCGACTGGACGAACGGCACCCAGGACGAGGTGAGCGACCTTTGGTTCCACCTCTATCTGAACGCCTTCGCGAACAACCGCTCGACCCGCCTCCACGAGTCGGGCGGTCGGCTGCGGGGCGAGACCCTGGCCGACGGCTGGGGCTGGTCCAACGTGACCCAGATCCAGGTGATCATGCCCGGGGCGAGCCAGGCCGAGGACGTGTTCCTCCAGTACCGTCGGCCTGACGACGGCCGGCAGGAGGACCGCACCGTGTTCAGCGTGGACCTGCCGGGCCCCGTGCTGCCCGGGCAGACGGTCCGCGTCGAGATCGAGTGGGATTCCCGCCTTCCCCGGCTGCGGAGCCGCACGGGGGCCAAGGGCGACTTCCTCCTCGTCTCCGGGTGGTTCCCCAAGATCGGAGTCTACGAGGCCGGCAAGGGATGGAACTGCCACCAGTTCCACAGCACCACCGAGTTCTTCTCGGACTACGGCACCTACGACGTGACTCTCGACCTGCCCGAGGATTACCAGTACCACGTCGGCGGTTCGGGGAAGGTCATCTCCGAGCAGCTCCAGGGCGGTCGGGTCATCGTGGAGATCAACGCTCCCTCGAAGGACGACCGCAACCTGAGAGACGCGGTCGTCCACGACTTTGCCTGGGCGGCGGATCCCGCCTTCGTGGTCGTGAACTCGACGTTCGACTTCCAGACCTGGGCCGAGGACTTCCCCGAGGAGATCGAGAAGGTCCAGCGGATCCTCGGCGAGGACGTGGACGTCAACCTGCGCAACGTCGACGTGACGATCCTGATCCACCCCGAACGTCTGCACCAGAAGTACCGGCACCTCCGGGCTACCAGCGCCGCGCTCTTCTTCTACGGACTCTGGTTCGGCGAGTACCCCTACGAACACGTCACAGTGGTCGATCCCGCCTGGGGTGCGGATGCGGCTAGCGGCATGGAGTATCCGACGCTGTTCACCTGCGGTACTTCGCTCCACACCGATCCGGACATGCACCGCCCGGAGGGGGTGATCGTGCACGAGTGCGGCCATCAGTTCTGGTACGGGCTGGTCGGCAACAACGAGTTCGAGGCGGCCTTCCTGGACGAGGGGATCAACTCCTACGCCGATTCCGAGGTCGTTTATCGCGTGTACGGGCTTCGGCGGTCGACGACCTGGTACGCCCGGCTCCCGTTCGACGGCGTGGCAGTCGGCGGTGAGCCGTTCTCGAGCGGGGATTACCCCTCCCTCCCGAAGACGATGCGCGAGATCCTGACCGTCCGGCGGATCCCCGCGCCCGTGATTCCAGATCTTCGGCCGATCTGCTCATCCGGCTTCCTCGACCTGTGGCACGACCAGCCGCGCTTCACGTTCGCGCAGGAGTGGTCGGACCCGAGGTGGCGAGATCGCGAGGAGTACCTGTACAACCCGAGCCTCGATCCCGCCGAGACCCACGGCTGGAAGTTCGCGAACCGCGTCAGCTACCGGGCGAACAGCTACGGCCGAACCGCCGTCGCCCTGCGCACCCTCTCCTCGGTGATCGGGTACGACGACTTCCTGCGCGGGATGCGCCACTACGCCACCACGTGGCGCTACCGCCATCCGTACCCGGAGGACTTCTACGCCACCTTCCAGGAAGGTGCGGGGGTCGACGTCGCGTGGTACTTCCGCGAGCTCTTCCAGGACACCGGGACGGTCGACTGGGGCGTGGAGGTCACCCAGGAACCGCGGTCCGACCGCGTGGGCCTTTTCCAGAGCGAGGGGGGCCGCTTCACCGCGCCCCTCGAGGACGAGGGCGACAGCGCCGAGGGCGAGGAGGGCGTGCCCTGGCAGATCACCGTCCTGCTTCGCCACAACGGCGAGATCCGGATCGATCTGCCGTACGTGCTCACCTTCGAGGACGGCTCGACCGAGAGCGGCGTCTGGACCCGGGAAGAGCAGGGAGCGACCGCCTGGAAGCGTCTCGATCTCGACAGCACGCAGAAGCTGAAGTCGGCCGTGCTCGATCCCGATCGCGGTATCTACCTCGACCGCGACATGTCGAACAACCAGTGGTACGACGAGACGGACGACCTGGCTCCATGGCGCTGGGGCGAGCGAGTGCTCGCCCAGTACCAGCGGGCCTTCCACTGGATGTCGGGGATCGGAGGCTGAGATGGACAAGACACTCGACACACCCTCACGCCTGCCGATCTTCCTCCAGGCCTTCCGAGCAGCCCTGGGACGGGTGCCTCTCTGGCTCATCTGCTGGGCGATGCCGCTGTTCTTCGGAGCCGTGATCGCCGTTCCGTTCATCGCCTGGTTCGGAGACGTGCTGGACCACTCCTACGAGCCCGGGACCGCTCTCGCCGGAATGGACGACACCTTCCGGATGGACCACGATGCCGCGCTCTCGGCTCTTCGGGGGAATGCCAGTCGCGTGGCGGCTCCGCTCTTCCTCGCGGCGATGCTCATCGGAGCGTTCTTCGCCGGCGGGTGGCTGCAGGTCTTCCTCGAGCGCACGAAGGGACACTCCGTTCGCCGATTCGTCTGGGGAGGAGCGAAGTACTTCTGGCGCTTCTTCCGGGTCCTGATCCTCACGATTCTCGTGCTGGCCCTGGTGAGCTGGCTCTGCATGGGTTGGCCCTGGAAGACGTTCGTCGCCGATTTCCTGTTCGGCGCGACCGGCGGGGACCTCGACGAGCTCGACTCCGAGAAGTCCGCGGATTGGGTGACCTGGCTGCAGGGCGCCTGCTACGCCACGCTGTTCTGCCTGGTGCTCACGTGGGGCGACTACACGCGCACGCGCCTCGCCTTGCACGACACGCGGTCGGCCCTGTGGTCGGGGTTGTGCACGTTCTTCCTCGTGCTGCGCCACCCCATCCAGACCCTTCGGCCCTTCCTGCTTCTGTTGATCTTCGAGTGGCTGGTCGCGGTCGAGCTCCTGGGGCGGATCTCCTGGAGCGCGAACACCGGGATCGACGCCGAGTCGGACTGGAAGCGACTCGCGCTGATCTTCGTTCTCGGCCAGCTGGCCATGCTGACGCACACGATCGTCAAGGCGGCCCGGTACAAGGCGGCGGTCCTCGTCAGCCGCAACCTCGTTCAGCCGCTCGCCCAGCCGGATCCCTGGAAGAAGCGCGTCGGCGGTCCGGGCGGGCCTCAGTACCCGATCGACGAGACCGACGAGTACGGGATCTCCTACTGAGATTCCCGTTTCGAACGTAGAGGGGGGTCGCCGCCGGAGCTGCGCCCCCCCCTTGATGTCGGCTCTTCTCAGCCGGCTCGATGGACGATCAGAATCCGGAGACGGTCACGTCCTGAGCGTTCGAAAGGGCGAACGGCGACACGGCGCCGATTTGAAGCGCTTGCGTGTAGGCCGTGAAGCCGCAGAAGGCCGGGTTGAGGGGGATGTCGATGGTGTAGGTCGCCAGCGGGCCGCCCGCCGTGAGCTGCGCCAGCAGCTCGCCGTTGGAATCGGCGATGTTGACCAGCAGGGTGGCCCCGTTGCCGAGGGTGAAACTGAACGGCGTGGAGAAGCCGACGAGCAGCGCGAGAGCGTGACCGGTGGTGGTCAGGTCGATCTCGGCGTACATCGCTCCACCATTCCAGGGCTCGGTGGCCCGGTAGCTGTCCGGGTTCACGCCTCCGTTGCGGTGCACGACGGAGCCTCCGCACGCGTCGGCGAAGCCGCCGGCCCAGAGGTTGTCGAGCGTGTAGGCCTTGTCGTCCGCCTCCCAGGTGTGGAGGAAGTTGCCGGCCGCGTCATTGAAGTCGATCGCCGCGAAGTCGGCATCGCCAAGCGTGGTGGCGATCTCGAAGTCCGCCGCCCACGATGCGCCGAAGTCGATCGAGAACGTCACGCGGGCCTCGTCGTCCGTGCCGTCGCAGGCGACGCAGTTGCCGGTCCAGATGATCCCGACCGCCCCCGACGCGCTCACCGCGAGCCGCGGGTACTGACCGCCGCCGGTGCTGACGAGCGTCTCGGAGAACGACGCGCCGTTGTCCGAGGAAGTCGCGGCGTAGACCTCGTCCAGGCCGGTGCGGTTGTCTTCCCAGGCCACGATGATGTTGCCGTTGGCCGCGATCTCCATGACGGCGTAGTCGACGTCCTCGAAAGCCGGATCGTAGTTGCCGACCTGGATGTCGGCGTTCCAGGTGTCGCCGCCGTCGGTCGACGTGGCGACCCGGACCTGCTCGTTGGTCGAGGTGAGCTCTTCCGTCCACTGCGCGACGACGAGCTCGCCCTGGGCGCGAATCTGCATGTCGTACTCGACGTCGCCGTTCAGACCGGTGTCGAGCTGGATCTCGTCCATGGCCCACGAGGCGCCGGCGTCGTCACTGCGGCGATAGTGGACGTCACGCCGGTAGGGATCACCCGCCCGGTCGTCGGACCAGAGGATGTGCACGGTGTCCGGCTCCGCCCAGATGTTGATGTAGCCCGCGTCGGTTCCCGAACCGTTCTCGGTGGAAGCGGACTTGGCGGTACTGAAGGACGCGCCGCCGTCCATCGAGGTCACCATGAACAGCTCGTCGGCATAGGGCGAGGTGCCCGTCATGTCGCACACCATCAGGATGTAGATCTGGTCCTGATCGGGATTGCCGTCGGGATCGGGGGCCACGGCCATGGAGAAGTCGAAGACCCTCACGGCTCCGGCGGCGTAGTCCAGCGCCTGGTTGGCCTCCCAGGTGGCGCCGCTGTCGGTCGAGCGGGCGAAGAGCACCTCGGCCTGCCCGTTCCGATCGTCCTTCCAGGCGGTGTAGATGTGATTGCCGCTGACGCACGCGGGCATCGAGTTGCCCTGATAGCCGCTCCAGGCCGTGGTACCGGTGGAGTCATCGACGCGGACCGGGGGCTGCCAGGTCGCACCAATTCCGTCGGAGACGGCGGACCAGTAGTAGCCGGTTCCGTATTCCGTCCAGCAGGCCACCGAGACGTCGCCCTGGGTGGCCATGACGTGACCCACCGCGTGGTCGAGGGGCGCCGTGTTCGCGTCGATCTTCACGGCCGTGCGGATCGTCTGAGCCGCGGCGGGCAGGGCGAGGAGGAGGCTCGCCGCGATGATGGTTGATACTCGCATGATCATTCGTCTCTGTTGTTCTGTTTTCAGCGATGTGGATACCGCGCCGGGGCACGGTTCCGGGGAAGCGGCGTAGCGTATTCCGAGTCGATGAAGCGGCGGTGAAGCGACGTTCAAGAGCCACTCAACCTGCCGCCACGCAACGCGCAGGGACCGAGAGCCCGGGCCGTTGGGGGCCGGGGGGGCCAGTGGGACCGGGGGTATTGCAGGCAGGAGGGAACCCGCCGGCGCGGATGATACACCAGGTCGGATGAACTACCAAGGTGGGCAGGCCCCCTTCGCCGCCCGATGGGCGTCTCGAGGTCGGGAACCGGCCCCGGTCGGGCGACGGGATCCCCCCGCCTCCGCCGCCGTCGAGTGCCCCGGAGACGGATCGCTCCCGCGCCCCGAGGAGACCACCCCGCAGAACCGTTTTCCGGATCGACCGGACCGCCGGAATCCGAGCCGGACGTTGTCCCGGGTCCCGGACGGTTTCCGCCGATCGGCTTCGGCCCGGCTCGCCATCCTGCCGATCCAAGTCGCTCACGCACCGGATGGCGAACACGGCGGTCGGCGCGGGTCCTGATCCAGCACCGAAGACTTCCCGCGACACACTCGTGCCGGCCGCCGACCTCCCCGTCCCATCTGGTGCCCCGGTCGATCGGCGCGTATAGTCCGCGCCATGGCTTCCCCCAGCGAGTATCAGGACCGGGCCCTGGCCGCGAAGCGCCGTCTCGAGCAGCTCAAGGAGGGTCTTTGACTACCCTTCCCGGCAGGCGAGATACGACGAGCTGGACGAGAAGCAGAGCTCCCCTGAATTCTGGAACGACCAGGACACGGCCCAGAAGACCCTCCAGGAGCTGAAGACCCTCCGCGCCTTCGTGGAGCCCGTACGCAAGGTCGAGACGGGCCTGGAGGAGGTCGAGCTCCTCGTCGAGATGGCCGAGGAGGACGAGGCCGCCGTCGCGGAGGACCTGGAGTCGACCATGGACCTGATCGACCGGGAGGTCGACGCTCTCGAGTTCCAGATCATGCTGGGCGGAGCGCACGATCAGGCAGGCGCCTTCATGCAGATCAACGCCGGCGCGGGGGGGATCGACTCGTGCGACTGGGCGAGCATCCTGCTCCGGATGTACATCCGCTGGGCCGAGGAGAGGAGATTCAAGGTGGTGGAGATCGAGCGGATCGACGAGCCGGAGGCGGGGATTCGCTCGGCCACGATCCAGATCCACGGCGACTACGCCTTCGGCCACCTGAAGGCGGAGACCGGGGTGCACCGGCTGGTCCGGATCAGCCCCTTCGACGCGCAGAAGCGGCGCCACACCGCCTTCGCCTCCGTCGACGTCACCCCGGACGTGGACGAGGATCTGGACGTCGAGATCAACGACTCGGACCTCCGCATCGACACGATGCGCGCGGGGGGGGCCGGCGGTCAGCACGTGAACAAGACCGAGTCCGCGGTCCGCATGACCCACATCCCCACCGGCATCGTGGTGCGGTGCCAGAACGAGCGCAGCCAGCACAAGAACCGCGCCACCGCCCTGAAACTGCTCAAGGCCAAGCTCGTCAAGCTCCGCGAGGCGGAGCGCGACGCGGAGATGTCCACCCTGTACGGCGAGAAGGGCGAGATCGCCTGGGGCAACCAGATCCGCTCCTACGTGATGCAGCCGTACCAGATGGTGAAGGACCACCGCACGAACGTGGAGAAGGGCAACATCGCCGCGGTGCTCGACGGCGACCTCGACGAGTTCATCGAGGCCTATCTGCGGAGCCGGGGCGCCCCCCCCTCGTCGTAGGCGGGGATTCGCGGATCGCGGCCGCAAACGGCCCGTCCCGCTCGAAAGGGCCCGAAGCCCGGCGGTAGAATTACGCACCGCCGTTGCAGCGGACGAACCGGCGTTCGCCGCTGATCGGCGGCCTTCCAGGCGCCGTCGGCCACAGGCGCCGCCTTCTGCTATTTCCCCCCGACCCCACCTCGAGATGCAGAACAAGATCCAACGTGCTCTGATCAGTGTTTCCGACAAGAGCGGAATCGAGTCCTTCGCGCGGATGCTCCTGGATTCGGGCGTCGAGATCCTCGCCACCGGAGGAACCCGCCGCCTCCTGGTCGACGCGGGGCTCGCCGTGAAGGAGGTCTCGGAGGTCACCGACTTCCCCGAGATGATGGACGGACGGGTGAAGACCCTGCACCCGCGCGTGCACGGAGGCATCCTCGCCCTGCGGGAGGAGGAATCCCACGTGGCGGCCATGAAGGAGCACGGCATACCCGGCATCGACATGGTGGTGGTGAACCTCTATCCCTTCGAGGAGACCGTCGCGAAGCCCGGCATCGAGCGGGCCGAGGCCATCGAGCAGATCGACATCGGCGGTCCCTCGATGGTCCGCTCCGCCGCCAAGAACCACCGCCACGTCGCCATCGTCACGGATCCCGAGGACTACGGGCGGGTGCTCGACGCGATGCAGTCGAACGACGGGGCGCTGCCCGAGCCGCTGCTCCGTGAGCTCGCCCTCAAGGCGTTCTCCCTGACCGCGCGCTACGACTCCGCGATCAGCCGCTGGCTCGCCGAGCAGGAAGGAGACGAAGCCGGCTTCCCCCCCGGCTTCTCCTTCGCGGGCAAGAAGACGAAGGAGCTGCGCTACGGCGAGAATCCGCACCAGGCCGCGGCCTTCTACGAGATGTCCGGCTTCACCGGGCCGAGCGTCGGGTCGGCCGAGTTCCTCGGCGGCAAGGCCCTCTCCTACAACAACCTCGTGGACCTGGATGCCGCGCTCCGGCTCGCCTCGGAGTTCGAGCGGCCCTTCGTCTGCGTGTGCAAGCACAACAATCCCTGCGGCGCGGCCTGCGCGGATTCGATCTCGGAGGCTCTCGCCGGGGCCTGGGCGGGGGATCCCCTCTCCGCCTTCGGCTCGGTGCTCGCGTTCACCCGTCCGGTGGATCTCGCCTCCGCGGAGTTCCTGACCTCGGAGAACCGCTTCGTGGAGGCGATCATCGCCCCCTCTTTCGCCGACGATGCACTCGAGCTTTTACGCACCGGCGCCAAGTGGGGCAAGAACGTGCGCCTCCTCGCCTGCGGCCCCATCGGGACGGATTCCCGCCACTCGGGGGAGCTCGAGGGGAAGCCGCTCGCTGGTGGATTCCTCCTGCAGAACGTGGACCGCTCGGCGGAGACCACCGCCGACCTGGAGGTCGTGTCGAAGACCGCTCCCACGGACGAGGAGAAGCGCGGCCTGCTCTTCGCGAACCTCGTGGGCAAGCACGTGAAGTCGAACGCGATCGTCATCGCCAAGGGCGAGCGGATCCTCGGGGTCGGAGCCGGCCAGATGAGCCGCGTCGACTCCGTGAAGATCGCCGTCGAGAAGTCAGGCGACGAGGTGAAGGGCGCCGTGCTGGCCTCGGACGCCTTCTTCCCCTTCCCGGACGGCGTCGAGACGGCCATGGACGCCGGCGTGACGGCCTTCCTCGAGCCCGGCGGATCCATCCGGGACAAGGCGGTCATCGCGGCCTGCGACGAGCGCGGCGCGTCGATGGTGTTCACCGGCGTCCGGCACTTCCGCCACTGATCGGGCCGGGTCAGTCCTTCTCGCTGGAGCCCTGCACGTAGCCGATGGCCTCGAGCCGCCGGATGTCCTCCGGGGACATCGTCACCGGCGCCGTGGGGAGCATCGCGTGGGTGCGGGCCTCCTCCGAACGTGCCCTCTGCTCTTGCAGGTAGGGGAGGAGCTCCACGATCTTGTCGGTTCGATCGGCGGCCAGGTCGTTGCCTTGATGCGGGTCGTCCGGGAGGTAGTAGAGCTCGTAGAAGGGCTTCTGGAGCGCCTTGAGGGCGAACCGCTGGAACGCCTTGAACTGCGGATCGCGGCGAATCTCCTCGAAGAGCGCCTGCGTCATTCCCGTCTCCTCCAGACCGTCGCGCAGCTTCCGGACGACGGTGGAGGTCTTCACCAGCTTATTCCAGTCCTCCTCGGTGTATTCCGAGGCGAACTCGGGAGTGACGGTCGGGTCCTTCAGATAGGGGAGCACCTCTTCCTCCAGCAAGGTGAGCAGGTCGGGATAGCTCAGGAAGATCGCGCCTCCGCTGTCGAATCCCGGCTGGACCTCGACCAGCTTCCAGCCGTCCACCACGACCGCGGCCTGGCGGACGATTCCTCCCGAGGTGTAGGCCGGAGCCGGCTCCGCCTCGCCCCCCTGCAGGCTCGGCGCGAGCGAGCGTCCGTGCAGGTGGCGCTGGTCGACGCTCAGGTCCAGGAGGTCCAGGATCGTGGGGTAGAGGTCCACGAGCTGAACGGTCTGCGAGATCCGGCGCCCGCCGTTCTGTCCCCCGGGCATGCGGATGATCAGCGGTACGTGGACGATCTGCTCGGTCAGGATGCCGTGCCCGAAGTAGTAGTCCCCCTCGTCCATCGCCTCGCCGTGATCGGCCATGAGGATGATCATCGCGCGGTCGTACACGTCGATGGACTTGAGGTGCTCGAAGAACGCGTCCAGCTCGTCGTCGACCATGAGGATCCCCTCGTCGTACGCGCGGCGGAAGGGAGCCGTCTCCATGCGCACGGGGATCTCCTCGGAATCGGCCTGATAGTCCGCGATGTACTCGGGGATGATCCGGTAGCAGTTGACGGCGCCTCCCGCGAAGACGGCGCGACCCTCGTCGTAGAGCCCGTCACCCGCGAAGCGATCCTTGTAGCCCTCGGGCGGGCTGTACGGTCCGTGGACGTCGAACACGTGATGGAAGAGAAAGAACGGCCGGTCCAGATCCACACTCGCCAACCACTCCGAGGCCAGCTGGTTGACCCGGCGTATGCCCATGTCCGGATCCGTCTTGTGGTCCACCCCCGCGGTGTAGTCGTAGTGCGAGAAGCCCTGCGGGAAACCGTGCCGGTCGATGATCCAGGCGTTGTCCACGATCCCCGCCGTCTGATAGTCCGCGGCGCGTAGCGCCTCCGCGAGCGTCCAGCGGTTCTCGGCGAGATACCAGAGCTCCCAGAGCTCCGGGCGTCCTTCCTTCTGCTTCGGCGGCGCGATCCGGTTGGCGTCCGCGTACAACCCGGTCATCACCGACATGAAGCTGGGCAGGGTCCACGGAGCGTTGCTCAGGCAGTGCTCGAAGAGGATCGACTCCTGGGCGAACTCCGCGAGATGCGGAGCCGTTTCGCGACGGTAGCCGTACAACTGCAGGTTCTTCGCGGCCAGGGTGTCGATCCCGATGAGGATGATCGGGAACGTCTCCGGGCGGTGGACGTATCGCCGCGAGAGGCGAGAGAGCTCGAACGGCGCCGCTCCCTCGTCGGCTTCGAGCCACCTCAGCTCGAGCCTGAGGATCTGCCCGTTCGTGGTCGGCAAGGAGATCGCGCGTTCGATCGACTGGTCGTCCAGCGGTATCTCGAGCTCGTGGACGACGTTGCCGAGACTACCGTCCCTCGGCGAGACCTCGACCACCTTCAGTGTCAACCGGCCCTTGCCCCGCGTCTCGCCCTCGAGGAGCAGCTCGGAGCTCGCGAACGCGTCGAGCGAGTAGTCGATCCCCGTCCCCGGCATCAGGATCCAGCCGGGATTCTCGGGGTTGCGCGACACCTTGCGATCGTCGCCGTACTGCACCCGGGCCAGGGCGAGGCCGACTCGACGACCCGGCTCGACCTCGAGCAGCTTCTCGACCTCGAGCTCGAGCAGATTGCGGCCCATCTGCCAGATGGGGCCCGGCGCCTCGAGGCGGACGCTCTGCGGCGCCTCGGGCACCTCGAAGCGCCCGATCTCGACGTCGTTCAGGCGCACGACGACGTCGTGCGTGTCCTCGCCCCGAATCTCGGACGGGGGTCCGAAGAGAAGGAGCTCGATCTCGCGATCCTCCTGCGCGCCGGTCGACAGCGTCAGGTGAGCGCGCGTCCTCTGCGACCAGACGTGGGGCAGCGGCTCCTCGCCGAGGTCCATCTGCGCCTTGGCCTCCCAGCCGAAGGGGCTCGCGTCCCCCCACGGGTCCCTGCGCTCGGGTACGAGCAGGCCCTTCTGCTCCAGCACGTCGTCCGGAGGTCGGACGAGCAGGTCGATCTCCTCTCCCGCGGTGGACTCGCCGCCACAGCTCGCAACGAGCACCAGGACGGACGCCGCGAGCGAGGTGATGGGCTTGATAACCATGGATCGTCAGGAAGCCGCGGGGAATCGAGGGGCGGACGCGCGATGCGTATGACACCACATTCTCGGCATCCCACAAGGCCAAAGAGAGACGGATCGCGCCCCCGGGGGACGCCCGCGAGAACCTCCGGAGCGGCGCTACCTCCCGACCAGCGCGATGTGCACGTCCCCGGCTTCCGCCGACGGCTCGACGATGTCGTAGCCCTCCACCGCCAGCCAGTCGTAGATCGCGTTGAGCGGCGTGACGAGCCCCATGTGGGGAACGATCGTGGGCCGGACCGTTCCGTGCGTGTAGATCTTCGAGAAGATGCCGAGCAGCTCGTGCGTCTCGGAGTGGAAGATCCCCCCGCCCGAGTTGCCGATGTAGGTCGGCGCGTTGATCATCCAGTAGCGCTCGTCGTCGACGTAGTGGCGGCTCGTCGCGATCTCGCCTCTCGTCGGAATGGGATCGTTGCCGAGCGGGCAGCCGACGGCATAGACCTCGTCGAAGATCCGCACCGAGTCGAGGGTCTCGCGCCGGGGAATCCTCGCCCCGTTCTCCATGGCCTCCTCGGTGACGAGCTCCAGGAGCGCCGCGTCGAGCTCGGCGTTGAAGCACACGAGACTCGCGTCCACCGTGTCGATCGTGCCGTTCTCGGCGTAGATGGTCACCGGGACCGGCATGTCCGTCTTCGAGAGATCACCCTGGATGTCCCGGACGACGTGCCAGGCGGTGATCATGTACGTGTGGTAGGTGTCGCTCTCCGCCTCGAGTCGGGACTGCAGCAGGACACCGCTCCCCACGCTCGTCTCTCCGGCGAGCTGCACGACCGGTCCGACGAGGTCCATCCACATCCGCCTCAAGTTGCGCGGCGCCCTCATCTCCTCCTCGAGCGCCTCGACGAGGCGGTTGCTCTTCTCCGCCCGCGACCGGGCGTCCGCCACGAGCTCGCTCAGGGCCTCCCAGCGGCGCAGCAGGCGAGCGTCCCGCTCCGCGAGCTCGACCTCGAGAGTCTGGGGTCCGAACGAGGCCTGGACCTCCTCCAGGCTCTTCAGGGATCCGGCCTGGGCCTCCACCGCCATCCCGATCGCACCGATCTCTCCCTCGGTCCGATCCATCCTCTCGGCGAGGGCGCGGGCGTAGGCGGCCTCCTCGCGGACGCGATCGATCCCCTTCTCGATCGAGCGCAGGTCCCGGGAGATCTCTCCGAGCTCCGACCCCAGGCTCTCCTGGCGCGTCGCGCCCCCCTCGGCGCTCCCCTGCAGCGTCTCGAGGCGGGACTCGATTCCCCGGAGCTCGACAATCCCCGCCCAGACTCCGGCCCCCAGGATCGCGACGATCACCCAGAGGGCGACGGTGTACGAAAGAGAGGGAGAACCGCTCGGCTGTCGATCCATGGTGCAGGGCCCATCCGCGGGGAAGGAGGGGGGGGCTCCCGTCGTTATCGGCTCCCGCGAGAGCCGAATCGAAGCCGGACTCTCCACATACGGAGTCGCATTTATGGAGAGAGCGTATCTCCTTGCCATTCCGGCGATTACGACCGATTTCCCCCGCCGGTCCCCGGCCTTTCGTCCGTGTTGTCCCCCGCGGACCCGGTCTCTGCGCAGGTCCCGGATCCCGAGGTTGTGATCGGGCACCTGGATCCGGTCGAGGTCG
>CAYRXS010000066.1:0-27042 GCA_964428225.1 uncultured Planctomycetaceae bacterium | reverse complement strand
CCCCCCCGGCCCCCCGCCCCGCCCCCGCCGCCGCCCCCCCCCGCCCGGCGCGCTGCTCGAGGAGGGATCCGAGGAGGCTCCCCTGACGGGCGGGCTCGCCGACAACGTCCACTGGATCTGGGGGATCATCTACGTCGACCGAAACGACCCCTCGCTCGCGGTGGAGAATCGCTTCGGCATCGGCTACACGCTCAACCTCGGCAATCCCCACGCCTGGCTGATCATGGGCGTCTTCCTGGTGCTGACCCTCGGCCTCGTCCTGCTCGCGGTGCTGGGCGGAGCCTTCTGACGTGACCGTGCCGCACGATCCCGATCACTAAGAAACACGAGAAACTGGAGCCCACGATGATCACCACGACCGACCGCCACGTTCCGTCCCTCCTCCTCTGCCTCGCGCTGCTCGCCCCGCCGTTCCTCGTCACGCCCGCTCACGGCTCGCTCGTCGGGAACGTTCAGGAGGTCGAGGCGACCGAGGAGCGAGACGACTTCGCCCGTCGGCTGGAGAGCCTCGCGGCGCGCATGGAGGCCGAGCGCGTCCAGCAGCACATCCCGGGCATGGCGCTGGCGGTGGTGCGTGGCGACGAGCTGGTGTTCGCTCGCGGCTTCGGCGTGGCCGATCTCGAGACGGGAAAGGAGGCCACCCCCGACACGATCTTCCCCATCGGCTCGGCGACCAAGTCCTTCACCGCGATCCTGATCGGGATCCTCGCCGACGAGGGACGGCTCGAGTGGGACGATCCCGTCACGCGGCACCTGCCGTGGTTCGAGCTCGCGATCGACCCCGGAGAGAACGCCGCGGACGACGTGCAGGTCACCCTGCGCGACCTCCTGTGCCATCGCACCGGGTTCGTGCGCATGAACGGGCTGCTCCTGAACCGGGACCTGGACTCCGAGGAGATCCTGCGCGCCGCGACCCGCGCCGAGCCCTGGTCGCCGTTCCGCTCCCGGTTCCACTACTCGAACGTGATGTTCGTGGGGGCGGGGGCGTGCGCGGGGGCCGCCGCCGAGAGCGACTGGGCGACCGCGCTCCGCGCCCGCCTGCTCGATCCCCTCGACATGTCGAGCACGTCCCTGAGCCCGGGCGAGGTCGAGGAGGATTCGCGGCTGGCCACCGGGTATCTCTGGGAGCCGCAGATCGAGGATTACGAGATCCGCCCCTTCCCGAACGCCACGCGCATCGGTCCCGCCGGGTCCATCAACAGCAACGTCACCGACATGGCGCAGTGGTTGCGCCTCATGCTCGCCCGCGGCGAGATCGACGGCGAGCGCCTGATCGACGCGGAGCGGATCGCCGAGACCTGGCGCACCCAGACTCCGATCGGAGACGGGACCTCCTACGGACTGGGGTGGATGCTCCGGGACCTCGACGGACGGCGCGTCGTCGAGCACGGAGGGAACATCGAAGGCTACACCGCCGAGGTTTGCCTGTTCCCGGAGGAGGACCTGGGCTTCGTGCTGCTGATGAACGTCGCCGGCGCGGCCCTGCGGGGAGAGTCGATGGTCCTCGTCGGCGATCTCCTGCTCGACGAGCCCGACGAGCCCGGTCCGGAGCTCCCCGACGTCGAGGATTACCTCGGCGAGTACCTCGCCAACTACGCCAGCCACACGGACGAGGTGTACGAGGTGAAACTGGTCGACGGAACACTGACGCTGGACGTGCCCACTCAACGGCCCTACGAGCTCGTGCCCCCCGAAGGGGAGGGGCCGTGGCACTTCGCCGTGACCCGCGCCATCGCGGTCACCTTCGATCGCGATCCCCAAGGACGCGTCGTCGGATTGTCGATCTACACCGAGGGATTCCGGTTCGAGGTTCCCCGCATCGGCGTCGAGCACGTGGGTGAGATTCCGCTCGAGGACCTTGGGCGCTACCTCGGCCGCTACGTGGTCGAGGGACCGGGCAACGAGATCGAGCTGATCGTGCTCGACGGACGCCTCGCGGTCTCGATCCAAGGGCTCCCCGATCTCCTGCTCCACCCTCCCGACGAGGAAGGGATCTGGACGTCGCGGACGCACGAGGGGATCGAGCTGAGCTTCGAGGAGGACGCCGAGGGCGAGGTCGCTTCGTTGAGTCTGGTCACACCGTGGTTCCGGGGAACCGCCCCGCGCGTGGCCGGGGTTCCGGAGTCGACGTTGCCGACGCTCGAGGAGATCCTCGAGCTGCGCGACAACGCTGGACGCGGACGCCGGCTCGCGAAGCTCGCCGGCGTGCGGTTCGCGGGCAAGGTCTCGATACCGCAATCGGGGGTTACCGGGGACTTCGCGGCGACGGCGGCGGGCCTGCGGTACCTCCGCCACGAGTTCGACCTGGGGCGGTTCGGCTTCATGCGCTACGGGCAGAACGGTGACGTCGGCTGGGCCGAGGAGATGTCCGGCGAGGTCCACGAGATCACGGGAGTGCGCCTCGCCGAGCTCCAGGCCGCGGGGCCCCTGGTTCAGGCCGCGGACTGGTTCGAGGTCTTCGACGCGGCGCGGGTCCTGGGCAGGGAGTCGCTCGATGGACGCGAGGTGGCGCGGATCAAGCTCACCTTCGCCGGTGACCGGTCCGTGACCGCCCTCGTCGATCTCGAGAGCGGCGACACGATCGAGGAGCGCGGGGCGACAACGATTCCCGGTGACCTGGGCTCCGTCCCCTACGTCACCCGCTACGCGGACTGGCGCGAGGTGGACGGCCTGCGGGTGGCGCACCGCATGACCACCGAGCTCCCGGAGTCCGGACGGACGATCCTCGTCATCGAGGAGGTCGAGACCGGCCTGGAGTACGCGGAGGGGCACTTCACTCCCCCGCGGTGATCCCCGCCGCGGGGGGACGGCTCAGTGCACCTCGCGGTCGAGCTGGGCGATCAGCTCCTTGACGCGGGGCAGGTACGCGGGATCGCCGTGGAAGATGAGGGAGTTCGTCCGCGCGTCGGCGACCGCCCACACGAACGGGCCGTCCGACCTCGCGAAAACGTCCCGGAGGACGTCGGCCACTTCCTCGGCCGCGGCGTGCTCCAGGACGATGAGCTCGATGGGGGGCGTCTCCGGAGGAGGAGTCGTGACGCAGGCGAACAGGGGAAGGGCGAGGGCCACCGTGGCGAGTACGCGCAGCATGAGGAACCTCCGGGGAGAGATCCGGGAAGGACGGCGCTTCGCGAGGGACTTCCCGGCGAGGAGTGAGCGCGGGAGAGGATACGCGCACGGCGGGTTCCGCGAAACACGGCTCCGTTTGGCCTTGCCGGGAACCGGGGCTCGGCGTACCAAGAGGGGGGAGAATCGAGCGATGGATCGAACGGATTCGCCGAGGCGGGGAAGCGCGCGATGGGCCCTCGTGGCCCTCGTCGTCCTCGCCGCCCTGATCGTGGCGTGGCTGGGCCTCCCGTCGGGGGACGACGTCCGGCTCCCCGCGCTCGGACCGGAGGAGGCGCCCACCGCGGAGGAGGACGCGGCCGCGTTGCGGGAGCCGGATGCCTCCGCGGCCGACTCCGAGCGGAGCGAGCTCGAGACCGACGTGGGGGAGACCGACGTCGACTCCTCGACCGCCGAGACGTCGGACGCTTCCACGCTCGTCGGCCTCACGGGTCGCTTCGTCCTCCCCGACCGCAACCAGTTGCGGCTGGATCACGCCGTCGTCGTGCTCGTGGGGGAGAGCGGAGAGCGCCGTGAGACCGAGGTGCGCGACGCGGCGGGAGTCTTCGTGTTAGGCCTCGTCCCCGATCGCTACCGGGTGAGCGTGCAGGCGGAGGGGCACGTGCATCGCGAGCAGGTCGTCGACCTGACCTCCGACGAGAATCTCTCCTCGAGCCGCAGCCGGTCCGGGACCGTCGGACGCGTGTACGAGCACCGCCTCACGCTCTGGCCGGAAGGGTGGATCGCGGTGGTCGTCCGCACGACGGACGGCCGCCCGTTCACGGCGCTCGCCGACGACCTCGGCCTGGAACCGAAGCGGATCTTCGTGGGGGCGTTCGAGGCGCGCACGAGGCTCGACCCGCCGGCGGAGGGCGCGTGGGAGGAGCCGGTCGATCCCGAGCCCGCGACGTTCCGGCCCGCCCCCGGCTATCAGCAGTGGGAGCTCCCCGGAAGCTGCGTGGGATCCCTCCGTCTCGAGCGCGAGCCGCCCTTCTGGGTCGGGCTCGGAGTGCACGGAGTGCTCGTGGGATGGGAGCTGCTGTCCCCGGGCGAGAACGAGGTGCGCTTCCGCATCGACGTGGAGACCCTGGAGACCCGCTTCGCGACGCTGACGCTCCGGGTCGTCGATGCGGAGGACGGCGGAGGTCTGCCCGATGCGCTCGTCACTCTGCGCGCGGACACCTCGGCCCACCGGCGCGGAGATCTGCACGACGTCTCGCCGGACGCGGAGGGACGCGTCGTCATCGAGCGGATCGTGCCCGGCCTCTACGAGCTGTCGGTGAACTGGGGAGAGGCGATCCACCAGGACCGCCCGACCCTCGAGCCGGGAGGGCTCCTCGACCTCGGCACGATCACGATGGACGCCGGCGCGGGCTTCCAGGTGCTCGCGGTGCGCGAGGACGGCGAGCCCGTCGGCGTGTGGGTCGAGATCGGTCCCTACCGCACGGATGTGCACGTCCGCGATCTCTATCCCCCGATGCTCTCGCGCCGCACGGATCGGGACGGCGCGTGCCGCCTGCCCACGCCGAGCGGTCCGTCGGTGGTGCGCGCCACGGTGTACACCCATAACTCCTATCCGACGGACGAGCAGTCGGCCAACACCCTGGTCGATCCCGCCGCCATGCCGTCGGGGGCGCTGCGCCTCGTCGTGCACGAGCCCCTCGGCGTCCAGTTCGAGGCGGACGTCCCCAAAGCCGTCACGGTGCGCGTGCTCGACGAGCTCGAGCTCGTCGTGGAGGAGCTCTCGCTCACGGACGGCGATCCCCGACCGATCGACCTCGTCCCCGGGTCCTACGTCGCCCGCACGCTCGACGACGCCGGGGCCACGCTCACCGAGACCGGATTCGAGGTGGAGGACGTGGACCTGCGGATCGTGCTCCCCTGATCGGGGCCGACGCGGCGACGGGGCTCAGCGCACCGGGGCGAAGAAGGCGTCCCCCGCCTCCTCCTCGACCTTCCAGCGACGGAGCAGCCCCCCCGGGATCGACTCGGGGTGGATCTCGAGCTCCAGCTCCTCGCCCTCGCGCGAGACCCAGATGCGGTGGTCGTCTCGCTCCGGGTCGAACCACACGAGCCCGAAGCGGTGCTCGACGTCCACCTCGGGGGCGATCGCGGGCCGGGGAGAGCGGACGTGACAGAACCCCCCGATCACGTCGCCGGCCAGGATGCCGGCGGTCTCCGCGGGCGAGCCCTTCGCCACGTCCAGCACCGTGCCGAAGGGCTCGCCGTCGGTGCGCAGGCCGGTGAAGGCGAGCGGGGTCTCGCGCTCCTCCAGCCGGAAGCCGGCGCGCTCCAGCGAGTCGCGCACCGTCGGCACGTCGGTGCCGCCGATCGCGCGCGCGTCGAGCTCCTCCAAACCGTGGTCCCGAAGCCACGCGCGGATCGCCTCGCGGTCGTACTCGGGGCCTCGCTCGATCAGGTCGCGCAGGAGCTCGTGCAATCCCGCGCGCCCTCCCGCCCGCAGCTCCGCATCGATCGCGAGCGCGAGCACCGCGCCGCCCTTGTAGGCCATCGTCTCGTTGGGACCGTCTCCATCGCGCCAGGACACGTCGGGATCGGCGAACGCGATCCGGCCGAGCGACGAGCTCGCGCGTGCCTCGTGGTCCAGCTCGGAGAGCCGCTCGACGAACCACGCGCGATCGATCGCGCCGGTCGAGGCCAGGTGCCACAAGGAGAAGTAGTCGGTGAAGCCTTCCTGGAACCAGACGACGGAAGAGTCCTTCATGGACAGCGTCGAGCCGAGCCACTGGTGGAACAGCTCGTGGGCGACGAGATTCTGGAAGTAGGGATTGCGCGTCTGCTCCTCGTCCCCATCCCGGGTGAAGCCGACGCGCAGGCCGTGGTCGGTCCCCGTGCCGCCGCCGTGCGTGTCGGTGATCAGCACGATCAGGGGCTCGGGAGCGGGGTGCGCGCAGGCGGCGGCCATCGAGGGGACGAGCGAGGCCACGAGCTCGTGCACCGGCTCGGCCGCGTCGAGCGTGCCCCCGAACTGGTAGACCTCCACGCCATCCCCGAGGGCGGATGCGCGAGGGGTGCCGAAGGCGATGAGCGCGTTGCCCTGCTCGCGCTCCAGCTCGACCATCGCGGTGCTCCCCTCCGCGCGACCCGCCCAGCCCGTGACGATCGGCACGCCTTCCGGCGCGACCCGGCAAAGGCGGCGAGTGGCGGGCACCGCGCCGTCGTAGCCCTCGAGGCTGGGCAGCACGTTCCACGAGTAGCCGAAGGTGTACGTCTCGCTGCGGACCGGGAGCAGACCGTGGCGCTGGTGCTCGACCGATCCGAACTCGGAGAGGGCCAGGCGATAGCGAACGGTCAGCTCGCCCGCGAAGGCGCTCTCGTCCGCGATCGTCCAGTTGGGGCCTTCCCCGGCCAGCGGCGGATCGGACTCGAGGAGCGTGACGTAGCCCGGCCGCTCGGTCCACTCGCCCCAGTCCTCCAGGCGAAGCGTCGGCGGCGACTTTTGAGGAAGGCCGCGCGCGACGAGCGTCACCTCCCAGGCGGGCGACGGCTCGTCGAGAACGTGCTCGAGCGTGAGGTCGATCGTCGCCCCGGGAGGTCCGAGCGCCGAGAAGAGCAGGATCAGGAAGGCGTACATGGGGTGTCCCTCGCGGGGTGGCGGTGGCGCGTAGCGTGCCCCGCGAGTCATGCGGCCCGCGAGGCATCGTCGTGTGAATCTTCCGTACGGAGGGGCGCGCCGGTACCTGACCGGCGTTCGCTCCACATGGCCTCGAGCCCGGTGGCTCCGGATCGCGATCGCGGCGGTAGGATCACACGCCCCGTCGGACGATGCACCGATGCCCCGTCGACGCGGATCGCCGATGTCCTCGAGCCGGAGCCGATCATGAGCAGGAAAGTCGCACGTGTCCTCGGAGCACTCGGGATCGCCGTCGTCCTCCTCGGAGCCCACGCCGCGGCCCAGGACGAGCGGATCTGGCGGGACGAGGCGCGCGGCGTCGTCCTTCGCGTTCCCGAGCACGAGTGGACGCGAACCACGGGCTCGCAGGGATCGAGCCGGCACGTGATCTTCGACAGCGAGGAGCGCGAAGGCACGAGGCTCTCGCTGCAGACGTGGAGCCTGCAACCGGAGATCGGCTCGCTCTCCCAGCTCTGCGACTTCGAGCTGGGCCACTGGCGATCGAACGGCGCCGTCGAGGAGCTCTCGCGAGTCGAGCGCACGGTGAAGGGCGCGGCCGCGCTGGCCCTGAGCTTCCGCCGGGGGGAAGGCGAGGACGGTCGCCTCGTCGAGGCGACGTACGTGATTCGAGCCGGAGTGGTCTACCGGATCGCCGCCGCGGTGGCGTTCGCGGATGACGCTCGCCTTCCGGACCTCGTCGAATCGCTCGTGGAGGGGATCGAGTGGACCGAGGCGACCCGGGGCGCGGCGCCCGCGGTTCCGTTCGCGTGCGAGGACCCGATCGCGGGCAACGTGCTCACGGTGGTGAACGCCACCGGTCCGGACGCAGCGTACCGCTACCTGGAGGCCCTCCCGGGAGTGGCGCGGGCCAACGGCGGCCTCCCGATCGTCCTCGTCGTCGGCGAACGGCTCTCGCCGACCGCACGTATGTTCCTGACCAAGTACCGGCCGGAGCGGATCCGGCTCGTGGGCAACACGCACCCCGAGCTGCCCGACGTCGAGCACGCGATGGACCTGTGGGAGACGAAGTCCACCGTGGTCATCGCGGCGAAGAATCTCGCGGACGCCGTTCCCGCCGCGGCGCTCGCGGTTCGCCTCGACGTGCCCTTGCTCCTCGCGGGCCCGGATCTCGACGAGCGCCTGCGGAGACTGGAGCCCCGGTATCACCTCGCGGTGGGAGAGGTCGATCTGCCCTCGGATTTCGAGGGAGAGCGGCTCCTCGATCCCCTCGCGGTCGCCGAGCGGGCGGGAGGCGGCTCCTATCTCGCGCTCTGCAACGTGGCGGACGGACCGGGCGCCGCGACCGCCGTGTTCGCCGCGGCCCTGGCGGCCATGCACCGGGGCGTGGTCCTGCCGATCTCGGAGGAGGTTCGCATCCACCGCTGCGCCCTGGTCCCGACCGCGGAACGCCCCGCGGGGTTCGACGAGACGGCGGAGCGCTGGGTGACCGGCGCGTTCCGGGTGGGAGGCGGGGAGCTCTCCGTCGCCGCCGCCACGACGGGCCGCATCCACATCTCCGGGGCGAAGTCCGATCGCTACGGCCGGCCCCGCCTCGATCTCGACGGCGACCGCCGCTTCGACGCAGAGACCGAGGAGCTGCGAATCGGCTCGTCGGTTCGGGTGGATGACCGCCCCTGCGCCTTCACGGTTCGCTACCAGACGGCGTTCGGGCATCCCGGCGAGGGAGAGGCGTTGCTCGTGGAGCCGGATCCGGAGGGGATCCGCCGGTCGATCCGGGACTTCGCCGCGCGCCTGGACCACGCCGAGCACCTGGCCATCGTGGGGACGCCCGATCGGATCCCCTTCGCGATCCGGGAGGCCGAGACGTACTTCTCCACCCTCGACATCAAGCAAGAGCTCGCGAGCGACGCGCCCTACGCGGACCTCGACGACGACCGGACCCTGGAGCTGGCGGTGGGGAGGATCCTGGTGCCCGATCTCGAGACGGGCTCGGCCGTGCTCGCCACGTCGCTCGCGTATCACCGGTTCGAGGGCGAGTGGGACCGGAAGGCCTCCCTGCTCGCGCCCGGCTTCGCGAGCGCCGAGGGGCGCGGCTCGTTGCACTGGGTCTGGCCGGAGTCCGAGAGCCTCGCCCGCGGCATCGCCGGCGACCTGGAGGAGGCGGGCATCGAGTGCGACGCGTTCCTCCGGGACCGGGCGGACCTCGACGCCGTGCTGGCCTCGATGCGCGGGGCGGGCTGGATCGGGCACATGAACCACTCGAACGAGACGACCTGGGGCATCAAGCCCGGCGCCCACATCGTCTCCTCGGATCTGCCCGACCTGGACGGGGCTCCGATCGTCGTCGACACGGGATGCTCCTCCGCAGGCGTCGACCTCGGCGTGCCGCTCGCCCGGACCATGCCCGGCCGCTTCTTCACTCTCGGCGCCGTCGCCTATCTCGGCAACACGCGCCCCGCGAGCCTGGGCACGGAGGTGGCGGTCCAGGAGATGTTCAACCGGCTGGTCTCGGACGGCGCGACGGTCGGCCAGGCGTACCGGGACGGGCGGAACCTGCTCGCCCACCTGCTCACCCAGGGCCACCTCGATCCCGACCTGGGCGAGTGGACCTTCGACCCCGGCGTCTACGAGCGCGCGTGGGGGCAGTTCTACATCCTCAACCTGTACGGCGATCCGGGCCTCGTGCCGAGGTTGCCACGGCGACCGGAGCGCTCGCTGGTCGAGGTGAGCCTCGAGGAGACGTCGCAACCGGACCGCCTCCGGCTGACGGTGCGCCGGAACGGTGAGGGTCGAGTCGATCCCCTGCTCATCCTGCCCGCCTCGGGACAGGGAGTGCCCCGGGAGGCGCACCTGCGCACCGCGCCCGGCCTGACCTACGGGATCGTGCCCCACTTCTGCCTCGACCGGGGCAGCCTCTCGCCGATGCGCTCCCTGCTCGCGGTGTCCCCCGGGGCGTGGGTCGACGTCGAGCTGCCCGCGAGGGGGGAGGACGTCGTGCTCGAGCTCCGCGAGGGACCGGCGTGGACCGACCGGGGCTTCGCCGTCGAGCGCGACCCGGGCGGGAGGGCGAGACTGCTCGCCTACGTTCCTCTCGTGCGATCGAGCCTGGAGGAAGGCGGCGGGGAGACCCTCTCGCGGGTGGTCTTCGACCTCGTCTTCTCCGGGGCGGCCGGCGACCTCGCCACCCCCCGGCGGGAGGCGGGGGGCCACGAGCCCCCCGAGCGCGAGCGCCGTGCCCCGGGGCGGCTCGGAAGCGTCTCCGAGGCGGCGCGGCCCGTCGTCGAGCGGATGCGAGGGCGCCGTCACGATCCGCGGGCCCGGGGGCTGTCCCGGTTCGAGCTCTCACTCGCGAATCCCTGCCCCGGCGTCCTCAAGGACACCGGGTGCCGCATCTCGTGGCGGCGGGGCGAGGAGCCGCGGTTCGAGCTGACCGGGCTCCCCGCGCGGATGGCTTCCTTCCGATCCGAGGTGGAGGAGGCCTTCGGCTTCGTGATCGAGCTCGTCCTGAACGACCCGCTCGCCCACCTCCTGTCGGGGAGCTACGACGTCGATCTGGCTTCTCCCGAGGACGGCCACGAGGTCCTGGTCCTCGTGCCGAGCGGCGTGGACGAGGGCGCGGAGGTCGTCCATCTCGTCGTCTCCGACGCGGGGCGGCTCGAGCAGGTACGCCGGCATCGCTTCGGAGTCGAGGAGGTCACGCACCTGCACTGGCGGAAGACGCCGGAGGGCGACGTCCTCGTGCGGATGACGACCCCGGACGTGAAGTACGGGCAGCCGCGCATCGTCGAGCTCGAGCACGGGGAGCCCGTCGAGGGTCTCCGCCTGCCCTCGCTCGTCGCGGTGCGGGTTCCCGGCATCCTGGCCCGCCCGGTCGAGCTCCGCCCGCGCTACGAACGCGTCGCGCGGACGGACCCGTGACCCGGCGCGCGGCCCTTCGCGCGCGCGGGTTCGGGAGGCCGGCGAACGGGATCAGTGGTTCAGCAGTTGGTGGAGGTGCGCCCGGACCTCGTCCAGCTCCGCCTGGATCTCGTCGACCCGCTGGAGCAGCGCGTGGTACCGCTCGTGCATCTCCTCTTCCACGTGGGCTTCCTCGCCGCCTTCGCGACGTTCCTCGCCGCCCAGGTTCCAGCGGTCGACGTAGAACTCGGCGAGCCGGTGGCATTCCCGGGCGCGTCCTTCCCATCCCCAGTCGGCGTAAAGCTCCGCCGAGTGGAGGAAGAGATCGATGATCAGCTCCAGGTCCAGGTCCCCGATGATCCGGGATCGCTCCTCCATGGGCGCGTCCACGAGCTGCAGCTCGGCCCCGTGGAGGAACTTCTCCATGACCGCGGCCTTCTCCCGGGCTCCGGCCTCGGCCAGCGCGCCGCGGGACCAGCGGATGATCTCGATCCGGTACTCGAGGTCGTCGAGGTCGCCCTCGGTCTCCGCGCGCTCCTCGCGCCCCTCGCCCTCGCCACTCTCCTCGCGCATGTCGCGGGAGTAGCGCTCCGCGAGGGCGTGGCAGGCCCGGGCGCGGTCCTCGTGACCCCACTCCCGGTACTGGGCGGACGCGTGCTGCAGGAGCTCGATCAGGTTGCCCTTGCTCGGCACGCCCTCCACGGCCTCGAGAACGGCCTCCGCGGGGGCCTCCGTGAGGAGGAGCTCGCCGTAGTGGATCGCCCGGTTCAAAGCCTTCATGTTCTTCTCGTCGCGAACCCTCCGGAACGCGTCGCGAGCGAAGCGGAGGATCTCGATCCGGT
The DNA here is from genome assembly GCA_964428225.1 of uncultured Planctomycetaceae bacterium. Lineage (GTDB taxonomy): Bacteria > Planctomycetota > UBA1135 > UBA1135 > JBFMCU01. The sequence goes on along the minus strand of CAYRXS010000066.1, from coordinate 15,603 downwards.
GCTCGAGGGATTCGAGCTCTCCCGCGGCCTCCTTGCGCTCTCGCTCGTTGCTCTGATTCCAGTGCTCCTTCAGCGTCCGGGCCATCTCGCCGGTGACGGCGGCTGGATCCTCGTGGCCCCAGTCGGCCCAGAGCTCGGACGCCAGGTGGAGCAGCTCGATCTTCTCGGCGAGGGGCGGGGCGTTCTCGATGTAGTGGCGAGCCTCCTCGTCCCGGCGACCCTCGAGCTGCATCTCGAGCGCGCGGTACGCGTGCTTCGCCAGGTCGCCCGCGTCGGGTCGGTCGGCCTCGCGGCAGGCCTTCTCCGTGAGGCGCAGCGCCTTGACCAGGCGCATCGCGAATTCGCGCTCGCCATCGTGGGCGGCCTGGTCTTCGCGGCTGGCGGCCGCCTCGCGCGTTCTCTCGGACCGCTGGGCATAGCGCCGGGCGAGGCCGCCGGTCAGCGTCGCCTGCTCCTCGTGGCCCCACTCCGCCCACAGGCGGGAGGCGCGCTTCAGGAGCCCCGCCAGCTCCCGGGGCGGGGGAGCGGTCTCGCGCACGTGCTGCGCCTCCTCGTCCCGACGCCCGGCGAGCCCGAGCTCGCGCGCGTGGATGGCGTGCTCGATGCGATCCGCGGCGTCGCCCATGTCCGCCTCCATGAAGGCCTTGAAGGCGAGGCGGAGGACCTCGAGCTCGCGCTTCGCCCCCTCACGCTCCGGATTGGCTCGCTCGTGCTCGCCCTCCCGCTCGCGCTCGCCGTGCTCCTCGCGCGATTCCCTCTGCTCACGCCGGGCGCTCTCCCGGTCGCGCTCGCGGCCGCCTCGCTTCTCGCGCGCCTCCTGTCTCTCGGCGCGAACGTCGTCCGCGACGCGGTCGACGATCTGCAGCGCGTTGTGCTCGTCGAGATCCTCGAGGGCGACCATCCCCTTCTCGAGCTTGACGATCAGCGCCTCGTATTCGGCGTCCTTGCGATAGTCGTGTTTTCCGTGGACCGAGTTGCACGCCGCGGGCAGGAACAGGATCAGGGCTCCGATCCCCAGCGGCAGGCCCGCACGCATCGCCGTCTTCCCTTGGAACCTCATGACTCCACCTTCCCGATTCGTGAGTTGCGGCTTGTCGTTCGACTGGCGGTCACCGGTCGAAGCCTCGATCCGGCTCGCACCATGGTAGCCGCGCGAGGCGGAACCGGGACCCGCGAGCGTACTTCCGCGCGCGGGGGCCCTTACCCGGGGATTACGAGTCCCGCGAGCCGTGTCCCACACCTTCCCCTCTGTCACGAGACGGCGGCTATCGGGGTCTCGGCAAACAGGAGAAGATGGGGCACTCGCCGCGCGAACCGGCGAACGACCGCGGCCCACGACGAGCGAGAACATGCCCGTGACATCTCCGGCGAACCGCATCCTCCGAGCCTTGCTCGGGTTGGCCCTGCTCGGCACCGCGGCGGCGGCCCAGGCCGGCACGCTGTCCGAGCTGGAGGTCACCGACGGGCGCGGCGGCTTCGGAGGAACCCTCGCCACCGGCGACGCGTTCGGGTGTTCCGCCACGTCGCTCGGAGACCTCGACGGGGACGGCGTCGTCGACCTGGCGGTGGGGGCGAAGCACGACGACGACGGAGGGACGGACTGCGGGGCGATCTGGATCCTCTTCGCGAGCGCGGACGGGACGATCGCACGCGAGCAGAAGATCGCCCACGCGACCGGCGGCCTCGGCGACGTCCTCCGGCCCGGCGACCGCTTCGGCGCCGCGCTCGCTCTCCTGGGAGACCTCGACGGCGACGGCTTCGTCGAGATCGCGGTGGGCGCCGACGGGGACGACGGCGGCGGCGTCGATCGGGGGGCGGTGTGGATCCTCGAGCTCTCCGCGAGCGGGCTGGTCCGGTCCACGCATCGCATCGGGGACGGCCTGGGCGGTCTCGGGGCCGCGCTCGCGGACGGCGACGGCTTCGGCGGCGCGACGGAGGGGCTCGGGGACGTCGACGGTGACGGGGTGGGAGACCTCGCGGTGGGAGCGAGGTTCCGCGACGGCGGCGGTCCCGATCGGGGCGCGGTCTGGATCCTGCTGATGCGCACCGACGGCACGGTCCGGAGCGAGCTCGAGATCGGCGAGGCCGCGGGCGGCTTCACGGGGATGCTCGACGACTCCGATCACTTCGGGGCCGGGGTGGCGGCGATCGGGGATCTCGACGGCGACGGTCGGAGCGAGCTCGCCGTGGGCGCTCCGGGCGACGACGACGGGGGGGCGGAGCGCGGCGCGGTGTGGATCCTCTCTCTCGACGACGCGGCGAGCGCCGTCCTGTCCCACCACAAGATCAGCGAGACCGGCGGCGCGTGGGGCGTCGGCCACCTGCGCGACGGGGATCGCTTCGGCGGCGCGGTGGAGGCGCTCGGAGACGTCGACGAGGACGGGCGGGCGGAGCTCGGGGTGGGCGCGACCGGCGACGACGACGGCGGTCCCGATCGCGGCGCCCAGTGGGTCCTGTTCCTCGGGCGGGATGGCACGACGCGCTGGAAGGTGAAGCTCGGGGAGACCGCCGGCGCGCTGCGCGCGACGCTCGAGGACGGAGAGGCTCTGGGCTCGTCTGCCGCCGGGCTGGGCGCGGCCGACGCGGACCGCGCGATGCGGATGGCGGTGGGCGCCCGGATGGCCGACTCGTCCTCTGCCGATACCGGCTCGATCCGGATCCTCACCGTGGGTGCGTACCCGACCTTGAAGGCCGTGCAGCGGATCAGCGCCACCGCGGGGGGATTCGACGGGTCCCTGGACCCCGGCGACATGTTCGGACGATCCATGGCGGCGCTCGGCGACATCGACGGCGACGGGTTCCAGGACGTGGCCATGGGCGCCGGGGAGGACGACGACGGCGGTCTGAACCGCGGCGCCGTGTATCTCCTCTCCCTCGACTCCGCGGGAATGGTGGTCGAGGAGCGAAAGATCAGCGACACGAGCGGCGGCTTCCCGGGCACCATGGAGGACGAGGGCTGGTTCGGCCACTGCCTCGCTCCCCTCGGCGACGTGGACGGTGACGGGGTCCTCGACCTGGCCGTCGGGATGCCGGGCAACGATGGGGGAATGCTCGACGGACACGGCGGGGTGTGGATCCTGTTCTTCGACGCCGACGGCTCCCTCCGCGACGCGCAACTCATCGACGAGCAGGAAGGGGGATTCACCGACGTCCTGAAGCGCCGCGACTACTTCGGATGGGCGACGGCCGCCCTCGGCGATTTCGACGGCGACGGCACGCCGGATCTCGCGGCCTCGGCGCCGTACTACGACCTGGACTCCTTCTCGAGCGGCGCGGTCTGGATCCTGTTCCTGCACCCCGACGGCACGGTGAAGGCGCAGCAGCGCATCGACCACGCCACCGGCGGCTTCGACGGCCCGTACACGCCGGTGGACGGCATCGGCATCTCGCTCTGCGCGGTCGGCGACGTCGACGGGGACGGAGTGACGGACCTCGGCGTCGGAGCTTCGAGGATCCCGGGCGGCGGCGTCCTCCGTGGAGGCCTGTGGATCCTGTTCCTGAATCCCGACGGGACGGTCCGGGACGAGCGGCAGATCACCGACACCGCGGGCGGCTTCCACGGCGCGCTCTCCGATTCCGGGCACCTGGGAGAGGAGATCGCGTTCCTGGGCGATCTGTACGGCGACGGCACGAGCTACATCGCGGTCGGTGCCCCGACCGACGATGACGGCGGGATCGGGGCGGGGGCGGTGTGGCTCTTCGGGCTGGACGCCGACGGCGTCACGGCCAGGCAGCAGAAGATCAGCGTCACGTGGGGCGGTTTCGACGAGCCGCTCAACCACCTCCAGCACTGCGGCCAGGCGGTGGCCGCGATCCCGGACCTCGACGGCGACCTGATGCCGGAGCTCCTGTCCGGGGCCACCCTCTACGGCCCGGGGGGAGCGGTGTTCGTCATGTTCCCCGCGTGGGACGGCGGAGCGATCAGCCGGTTTCGCGACGACGGACAGGGGCGGAACCGAGCCGGCTACGACGCGGATCCTCCCCGGCTCGGCGAGGAGTGGACCGCGGTCGTGGACAACACCGGCACGGGAAACTTCGTGGCGGGCGTCGCGGGCTTCGCGAGCCCCGCCCGCCGCCTCCTCCCCCTCGCGGGCGGCTTCCTGCTGGTGAACGCGGCGGATCCCGCGGGCGAGCTGCTCTCGCTGCCGCCCGCATACGGCTACGGCCCGGTGGCGTTCGCGGCGCCCGTGCCCGCGGATCCCGCCCTGGCGGGGACGGTGCTCTACACCCAGGGCTTCGGCATCGGCGGCGCGAGCGGGCTGACTCCGCACAACGCGCGCGACCTCGTCATCGGGACCTGGTGAGATCCGCCCCTTCGTCGCGAATCGAGGTACATCGGGATTGACGATGCGATTCCGGGGTGCATCCTCGGTTGCATGGATGCCACCGAGACCGCTCGCGAGTTCGCGGAGCTCTATCCCACGGTCTACCGACGGATGTACCGTCGACGCGATCCCCGCGAGTCGCGCCCCGGGGGTGAAGCCCTCGCGATGCTCCAGCATCTGCGGGACTGCGGCCCCCTGACCGTGACCGAGGCCGCGCGCCACTTCGACCGCTCGCAGTCCGCGATCAGCGAACGAATCGAGCGGATGGTGGCGCGCGGTCTGTTGCTGCGCATCGAGGACGAGCGCGATCGTCGCCGGCACTTCGTCTGGCTGAGCGAGAAGGGGGAGGAGCTCCTGCGCGTCGAGCGCGAGGTCCTCTCCCCCGAGCTGCTCGCCCGTGCCACGCAGGGCATGACCGCGGACGACCGCGCGGCGTTGATCAAGGGCATGCGGGCCCTGGTGGACTCTTCGAGACGCGAGGCGAGCCAAACAGACGAGGAAGGACGATGAACGACGACGCAACGGTTTGCCAGAGCTGCGGCATGACGATCGAGGGAGGCGACTACTGCGAGTACTGCCTCGACGAGAACGGCCAGCTGCAGGAATTCGACGAGCGCCTCGCCCGCATGGTCCAGTTCATGAAGCGGCGCGAGGAGGGGCTCACGCAGGAGGAGGCGCGTGCACGCGCCCTCGACTACATGGCGACCATGCCCGCGTGGCGCGACCATCCGAAGGTCGCGGGTCGCGCCTGAGCGCATCCTCGCGGGAAGCGCACCGAACGCCGCGCCGCGGGGCGCCCAATGTCGGGGTTTTGTGCGCTTCCCGCCGACCGTCCGTTTCCCCTTGCCAGGAGAGGACCGTCGGCGTACGAAGGTGGGAGAGAGGGACGTGACATGAAGCCGAATCACGTACTGGCCGGACTCGCCGTGGTGCTGCTGGGAGGCGCGCTGTGGCTCGCGATCGCCCTGTTCGGATCCGACGACACGACGGCCGTCGGACGGAGCCTGGAGCCCGGGCCGGTCGAGGAGGAGGTCGGCGCGGCCCCGGACCTCGCGGGCTCCACCGAAACCGGCTCACGCGCGGTCGTGGAGGGAACGCGCACGGGCCTCGGTCCGACCGGCGACGCGAGGAGTCCGGTGTGGGGCACCGAGCTCGGCGGTCTGATCGGCCGCGTCGTCGAGGAGGACAAGACGCCGATCGCGGGCATCCCCGTCGCCCTCGTGCAGGTCGACGCGGGCCTGATGCTCGCCGCGGACTGGGCCGAGCTGGGCGAGCCCGATCCCCGGCTGGTGCTCGGCCGGACGGTCACCGACGAGGAGGGACGCTTTCGCCTCGAGGGCGCCTACGACGCATCCTTCCAGGGCCTCGGGATCGACCTGCGCGGGCCGCGCGCCACGATCCGGGTCGTGGACACGCAGCTCCATCACGGCGAGGTCACCGACGTCGGCGACATCGTCCTGCCCGGGGGATGCACGATCTCCGGTCGCGTCGTCGATGAGAGCGGGGGACCCGTCTCCGGCGCGCGCGTACGGGTCGCGCCGATTCCGAAGGACGAGGACCTCACCATGTTCCTCTCCGTGGGACCGCAGGACTTCCGCGCCGACTGCTTCGTGGGCATCTCGAGTCTGGTCCTCGAGGGCGCCGAGTCCGCGGTGATCGACCTGCCTCCGATCGTGCGGGAGCACATGGACGATCTGCCCATCGCGACGACGTACACGAACGCCGAGGGGGAGTACCGGATGGAGGGCCAGCCGATCGGCGAGCTGCTCCAAGGCATCGACAAGCCCGACTGGCTCGGCGTCTCGCGCATCGTCACGACGAGCGCGGGTGAGGTTACGCTCGAGGACGGGGTGCTCTCGGCCGGGCGGACGATCCAGGGGGTCGTGGTCGAAGAGGCGGGGGATCCCCTCGAGGGCATCGAGGTGATCGCCGGTTCGGAGCTCGTCTTCGGCGAGGCCGCGATCCTGCACCCCGCCGGGATCACCGGGCCCGACGGGCGCTTCACCCTGCGCGGGTGTCCCGAGACCGGCCGCGTGATGGCGTGCGCCCGACGGAGTCCGGACGAGCACTGGCTGGGCGTCGTCGAGGCGGCGGGACACGAGCTCGAGGTCGAGCTCCCGATCGCCATCGCGCTCTCCGTCCACGTCGTCGACGAGGCGGGCGACGCGGTGCGCGGGGCCGAGGTGAAGCTCGAGCCCGCGGTCGAGATGGACTCCCCGATGGGGATGATCGGTCGCTTCATGACCCTGGGAGCCGCGCCGCGCGACGCGCGCTTCGTGGAAACCGAGGAGGGCACGTACGTCTGCGAGCAGGTGACCCCGGGCCACTACGACGTCACGGCGCGCCCCGGGAACCTGGCCATGGCGCGCGAGCGGGTCGAGCTGTGGGAAGAGGAGACCGAGGTGACCCTGACCTGTCCGAAGGGGCTGGGGCTCGACCTGACGGTGACCGACGCGGCGACGGGCGAGGGGGTTTCGGGCGCGCGCGCCAGCGTCATCAGCGCTGGCTTCCCCTTCCTGTCCGCGCTCGCGGTCGGGCGGACCGACGAGAACGGCCATGTATGGCTCGGGCCCTATTCGATGCAGAAGGGCGAAGAGAGTCCCTTCGGCTTCTGGATGAAGGGCCTCGAGGTCCTCGTCCAGCATCCGCGGTACGCGGACACGAGCACGAAGCTCGAGGAGGGGACGCAGACCGCCCAAGTCTCCCTGTCGCGGGGGGGAGAGATCCACGGCCAGATCACATGGGGCTCCGATCCGCCGATGTCCGTCTACATGCTCATCCTCGAGAACAGAGAGGGCCTGGAGGGGGTCATGGAGGCCTTCCTGCCCCCGCGGCTCGGCCGCAGCTCCCTGACCGGAGCTTTCCGTTTCTCCAACCTGCCTCCGGGAAAGTACCGGCTGGAGGTTTTTGACCGCTTCCTCGACCGGGATCCGATCCTGCTCCTCCTCGAGCAGGAAGAACCCACCATGGTCCACCGCGAGGACGACGTGGTGGTCGAGGCCGCGGGTCGGACCGACGTCGCGATCGACCTCTCGCCCACGGGGCGCGGCCAGACCGCGCGGGTCGCGGGGTCGGTCTATCTCGACTTCGACGCGGTCCCGGGGGCGAAGGTCCGCGTCTACGGTCGAGGCCCGGGCGTGTCGACCGAGACCGACGCGTCCGGCAACTTCGAGACGCCGGACTTCCTCGCCCTGGACGACGTGCGCGTGCAGGTGACCGGCGACATCGAGACCGCGACCGGCGTGCTCGAGAACGTATCGCTCCACAACCAGTCGCTCACGCCAATACCCCAGACCGTGCATCGCCTCGATCTGGACCTGCGGTCGCAGCGGTTGCTCGTGTCGGTGAACGGGCCGGGCGGCACGCCGATCGCGAACGCGAGGGTCGAGCTGCGCTCCGACGGAGGGGGCGGTCGGCGCCAGAACGCCACGACGAACGATCAGGGCCACGCCGAGCTCCTGCTCATCGGCGAGAGCCGGTTCACCGTGAGCGCCTCGGCGGCGGGTTTCGCCGAGAGCTCCGTCGCCGTCGATCCCGCCGAGGGGGGATTCCGGGGCGAGGTGGAGATCGAGCTCCGGGGGGCCGTCCCCTGCGCGGGGCTCTGCGACCTCACCGCCTTCGCGCTGGGCGACGATCCGAACGACGCCTGGATGTGGATCACGGGTCCGGGTGACGGCGGCTGGGCGACGCTGCAGGCGGACGACCTACGCGGCGACGGCATTGCGAGCTTCCAGGTCGAGGGCCTGCAGCCCGGGAGCTACCAGGCCCACCTGTGGTACAGCGGCCAACAGGCGGAGACGCTCTCCTTCGAGCTCCCGGAAGGGGGCGACGAGGGCCTGGTCCTCGTCTTCGTCCCCGAGGACGGCCGGCCGTGAGCCGCGGCTGACCCGACCGGGCGGGGGCGTTGACCGCAGTGTATACCATGTGGTATACAGATGGTCCGCGATCCGGCCCCCCGCGATCGAGCGGCGCCTCGGGGATCCCGTTCCGGCCGCCGGTCGCTCCTCCGCCGAGACCTTTGCCCCGGAGCGTACGATGAGCCTCCCGTCCGTCGCCCTCCCCCTCGTGCTCTCCCTCCTGCTCCCGCCGCAGGACCCCGGCGGCGAGGCTCCGCGCGGCGACGACGCCCCGGCCTTCCCCGCGGCGACCCCGGAGTCCCAGGGGATGTCCTCGCGATCTTTGGAGGGCCTCGCCGAGACCGTCCAGGGCTTCGTCGATGCCGACGTGGTGGTGGGCGCCGAGCTGCTGGTCGTCAAGAACCGCCGCACCGTCCTCCACCGGACCTTCGGCTGGCGCGACCGCGAGGAAGAGCTCCCGATGGTGGCGGACACGATCTTCAACATCCGCTCGATGACGAAGCCCCTCACCGGCGCGGCGCTGCAGATCCTCGTCGACGCCGGCGAGGTGCGCCCGGAGGCTCCGGTCGCGGAGTATCTCCCCGGCTTCCGCAACGAGCGGTCGGGCGAGATCACCGTGGAGCAGCTCCTGACGCATCACAGCGGGTTGCCCGGGACGATCCTCGAGAGCATGACGGACTATCCGGATCTGATCTCCATGGGGAACGCGGCGGGGGAGCACGGACCGCAGTTCGAGCCCGGCGCCAGGTTCTGGTACAGCGACTCGGGGACGGACGTGGTCGGGGCCATCGTCGAGCAGGTCTCCGGGATGCGGCTCGACGAGTTCGTGCGGACGCGACTGCTGGAACCGCTGGGGATGGAGGACGCGCTCTACGCGCCGGAGGACGGGGATTCCCGCTGGTCGCGCGTGGCCAGCCTCTACCTGGGCGACGTGAACCGCTGGGTGCGGTTCTGGACGCCGCGGGGGAAGCCGTTCTACGCCTATCCGTGGGGGTCGCAGTCCGTCTACTGCACGCCCGTTGACTACGCTCGTTTCCTGGCCATGTGGATGGACGGGGGAGTGGTGAACGAGGAGCACATCCTCTCCCCGGACGCCATCCGGCGGAGCCTCGGCCCGGTCTCGGTCATGTCCCTGCCCCTGTCGGACACGCCGGTGCCGACCGGATTTCCGGGCCTGGAGATCTGGTACGGGCAGATGGCCATGCTTCACGTGCGCCCGGCGGAGGGCGTTGGTGAATCTCCCCAGGTCGTGATCCTCGGCCACGGCGGCTCGGACGGCACCCGAGCCTGGGCCTGGCCGGAGGAGGACCTGATGGTGCTCTACTTCACCCAGTCCCGAGACCAGGCGACCGCGGTGCGGCTCGAACAACAGATGCACCGCCTGCTGTTCGGCGGGGGGACCGGAGAGCAGGTCGCTCCGGTGGAGTGGAAGCCCTATCTGGGGACCTACGTGGCCAACTACGACCGGTACCGGGACGTCGAGTTCACGATCCTGTACGAGGATGGCCACCTGGCGCTGGACGTGCCGGGGAAGTTCGTCTTCGAGCTGAAGGACGCTGACGAGGAGGGCAGATGGGTCTTCGCCGACTATGCGTACCTCGCCGTGTCCTTCGATCGCGGGGAAGACGGCGAGGTCACGAACATGAAGCTCTACAAGCCGGGGGTGGTTCATGATCTCCCCCGGGGCAAGGCCCCCGATCGGAGTCGTGCCTCCACCGAGCTGGAGAGGGAGGAGGTCGAGAAGTACCTCGGTGTCTACCGGGACGAAAGGGAGGGCGTGGACGTCGAGCTGGTCTTCCGCGACGGCGCTCTGGTCGCCCTCGTCCCGGAGGTGCCGATCCCGCTGGAGCTCGAACCGCCCGACGAGGACGACTTCTGGGTGGTGATGGTGGATCCCTCCCTGAAGATCCGCTTCGTGAGCGACGAGGACGGCGAGGTCGTCGCGTTCGAGTTCCACGTTCGCGGGGAGGTCATCACGCACCATCGTCTGCGCGACGACGGCGGGAGCGGTGCTCCCGACGCCACGGAGGACCAGGACCGGCCGGAACCCGAGCTCCCGGAGCTCGAGGCGCTGCCCCGGGACCTGGGCGAGCGGCTGGCGACCTTCCGCGACCGCGTGCCGGAGGAGGCGAAGGCCTACGAGCTCCTCGCCGCGCTGACGTCGGAGGTCGGTCCGCGGTTCGCGGGTAGCGCCAACGACCGGCGGGCGGTCGAGTGGGCGCTGCGCAAGCTCGAGGAGCTCGGCTTCGAGAACGTGCGCGCCGAGGAGGTGGTCGTCCCCTGCTGGCGACGCGGCGAGGCGGAGGGAGAGATCATCGGGGCCTCCCCGCAGCCGCTCCACCCGTTGGCGCTGGGGGGAAGCGTGGGAACCCCGCCCGACGGCGTCGATGCCGAGGTGATCGAGGTCGACGGGCTCGAGGCGCTGGCGCGGCTCGCGCGGGACGACGTGGAGGGCAGGATCGTCTTCTTCAACCAGCGGATGCCCCGCGGCAAGGAGGGGCGGGGCTACGGCGAGGTCTCGCCGATCCGGCGCCACGGGCCCGCGCGGGCGGCGGCCCGGGGGGCGGTTGCCGCCCTCATCCGGTCCGTGTCGACGTCGACCGGCGACCAGGCGCACACGGGCATGACCCACTACGAGGAGGGCGTGCCCCGGATTCCCGCGGCCTCGCTCTCGAATCCCGAGGCGGACCTCCTCGAGACCCGCATCCGCGAGGACGCGACGGCGCGGATCAGGCTCCTGCTCGGCTGCGAGTATCTGGCGGACACGAAGTCGGCCAACGTCATCGGGGAGATCCCGGGTCGCGAGCACCCGGAGGAGGTGGTGCTGCTCGCCGCCCACCTCGATTCCTGGGACGTCGGCACCGGCGCCCTCGACGACGGCGCGGGCTGCGCCATCGTCATCGAAGCGGCGAGGTTGATCGGCGAGCTCGAGCCCGCCCCGCGCCGGACGATCCGGGTGCTGCTCGCGGCCAACGAGGAGTTCGGCCTGTCCGGAGCCCTGGCTTACGCCGAGCGGCACGCCGGGGAGATCGACGAGCACGTCCTGGGTCTCGAGTCCGACTTCGGGGCGGATCCCGTCTGGTTGATGCGCTCGAGGGTGGCCGAGGAAGCGCTGCCCGCGATTCGCGACCTGGCGCGGCTGCTGGCTCCGCTCGGCGTCGAGTACGCCGACAACGACTCCCTGGGAGGTGCGGACCTCCTCCCGATGGTGCGCCACCGGCTGCCGTTGCTGGAGATGCGCCACGATGCGACCCGGTACTTCGACGCCTACCACAGCGCCGAGGACACCCTGGACAAGGTCGACCCGCGCAGCCTGGAGCGGAACGTGGCTGTCTACGCCGTGGCCGCCTTGCTGGCCGCGGAGCTCGAGGGCGGCTTCGGCCCGGCCCCGAGGTTCCGGGGCCGGCTCCCCGCGCCGTTCGACCGGCTCTACGAGGGCAAGCCGCTCTACCGCTGATCCACCGCGGGGATTCGTCCGCGCGCTCAGTCTTCCCGGACGTCGATCGAGGTCGTCCGCGCGCCGGCGACGCCGTTGGAGCCGAGCACGTGGCACGTCAGCTCGATCGCGCCGGCTCGCGTGGTGTGCAGGAGCCAACGGCCGTCCTCGTCCCGCTCGACGTAACCCTGACCCGGGCCGCCGACGACCCACCACCAGGCGGCCGCGTCGTCGACCTCGAGGTCGAGAGGCACGGCGTCCCCCGCCGTGCAGACGGGCAGGCGCGGGAGGAGCCCGCGGATCACCGGTCGCGTGAGGAGAACGTCGACGGGGAGGGAGGGCTGCGCCAGGAGCAGGCGGTCGGTCCAGACCGCCAGGTACCGCATGTCCGGGTGGGGATCGGCCTGGGGGTCGAGACAGACGACCCGCACGCCGACGTTGCCCCGGACGAACACGATCCAGGAGAGCCGGCCCCCTCGAGAGGGCCCGACGAAGCCGACGTCGCCGACGGAGATCCCGTGGCTCTCGGCGGTGGGCGCGGGCTTCGGCGAGCTGACGAACGTCAGGGCTTCCACGAGCCCGTCGCGGGCTTGCTCGACCGTCTCGTGGACCCGGAGCTCCACGAGAAAGCGCCGCACGCCGTCCTCCGTCGCATAGACGAGGGTCACGGGCGCTCCGGGGGCGAACTCCAGCTCCGGCTCGCGGTACCCGTCGTACCGCAGCAGGGCGAGGGGAAGGCCGTTCCACCGCCGCCGGGTCTCCGGCCACCGCTCGAAGCCGTAGCGCTCCTTGGTACGCGTGATCCGCGGATCCTCCGCAGGGGACTTCGTGGCCTCGGTCTCCTCCCCGGCGGTGCGCTCTCCCTTCGATTCCTGCGCCCGTCCCGGGGGAGCGAGGAGCAGGAGCAGCAGCGGAAGGAGGGAGGCGACGAGGGCGATCCGGTGTGTCGGTTTGCGTGACATGGTTCGCCTCACTGGATACGGGGCAGGGGGTCGAGGTTCTTGCTCACGTTGTTCGATGACGAGAGCGCGTTGTAGCCCCACGCTCCGTCCCACGGTCGGTCGCAGTTGAAGCCGGGCACGCCCGGCAGCGTGTCCGGACTGCCGTCCTCGTCCACCCACATGCACGCATCGGAGACGTGGTCCGCCCCGTCGCGGGTCACGATGTGGTGGTAGCCGAAACCGTGGGAGGCATGCCCCGCCCAGAGGTCGAGCGTGTAGTCGGGACACCCGATTCCCCAGATGGCGCGCAACCACATCTCACCCAGATAGACCATCTGCACGTCCTGGACGCCGAGCATGCCGAGCATGACCGAGGACAGCGAGGCCACGTCGGAGCAGTTGACGTACCTGCCGAGCGCGTGGTTGTTGAGCAAGCGCGTCAGGCGGGTCCGGTTGCCGCCCCAGATGTAGTAGTGGTTGGCACCTCCGTCTCCTCCCATCGCGTAGGTGTCGTAGACGATGTCCTCGATGGCCGTGGACAGCGGGCCGTTCTGACCGAAGAACCCCTTGACGAGGGCCTCGGTCACGTCCGCCTCGTCGTACGTGTCGATGGCGAGCGCCTCGGAGAAGGTGTGCAGGTACTCGGAGACCTCGACCCAGGGGCCGGCATACTGCGTCCCGCTCGCGCCCGCCGCCCAGAACGGCGCGCCGACGTTCGTGTAGAAGCGGTGCCCGGTCACGAGCTCGCCGGGGATCTCCCACCACTCCGTCTCGCCCGTCGCCCGGTACTGCCAGGTCCACCGGACGACGCGATCGACCCGGGTGGCCTCGGTGGGGAGGGACGGTCCCGTGTAGGTGTACTGACCCCCCGGGACGATGTCGTCGGCCTGGGAGGTCCAGGTGCCGGCGCCGTCCTCGGCCAGGCCGCGGAGCTCGAAGCCGGGGACGGGGTACCCGGGCGACGCCACGGTTCCCCCCGAGGACGTGGCGCTGCTCCCCATCGTCACCAGGAAGCGGGGCGACGCGCCCATCAGGTAGCACAGCGGATAGTTGTGCGCGTCCGTCTCGTACACGGAGCCGTCCATGACGGGCTCGTCGGTCGTCGTGTGCAAGGGGACGGGAGGTCGCGGATCGCCATCATCGAGGTCGAGGTCGGAGATCTCGCCGTCGCCCGCCCGGTTGACGTACTCGCCGGTGGCCGGCGTCGCGTAGAAGCCGTAGGTACCCGGCTTGCGGAAGTAGACCATCTGCCACTCGTCCTGCCCGAGGTCGGGCTGCGCCTCGATCTCGGTGATCCCCAGCCGGACGATGCTCACGGGATAGACGAGGGTCTCGGTCCCCGAGGACTCCGCGGTGATGCGGACGTCGTAGTCCCCGGGAGAGACGTACCGCCCCCGGAAGTCGCGGCCGTCCCAGCTCAGGGAGATCGGGGCGACCGAGCCCGTCATGTCCCCGTGGTACAGCAGGCGCACGAACCTCAGAGGCTGGGGGGCCGCGCCCTGGGTGACCAGTACCGTCACCCGGAAGGTCGTGTCGGGGGGCGAGAGAAAGAAGCTGACCGGTGCCTCGCCGTTCGCCAGCTTCGGGTCGACCACTCGCGGGCAATGGTCCGGATCGAGGAGGGGCAGCGGAGGAGGCGTCGGGCCGAGGGCCATTCTCGCGCTCACTCCGGTGGCGAGCAGGCCCACCAGCAATCCCGCCGCGAGCCAGGACCACCGCCAGGATACCTTGATGATCTTCATGCGACCCAGCATACCAGCCGCCGGGAATCCGGGTCGTATCCGCCGTGTGAGCTCTCGAGGAAACCGGAGCCCACGGCGGGGGACGGGCCCGGTCGTCGTCGACCAGGACGTCGCCCTCCCTACTCGAACCCGAGCTTCTCGAGAGCCGCCTCCATCCGGTCCTCGTGGAAGCCGTACCAGGCGTCGACGACCTTGCCTTCGCGGTCGATGACGTAGGTCATGGGCACCGCGCTGAAGCCGGCGAGGGTCTCGTACTGCTCCATCACCTGCTGGGCCTTTCCCGACGTGTCGAAGACGTTGGGGAAGCTGACGCGGTTCTCGACGAGGTACTCGAGAGCGATCTTTCGATCGTCGGCGACGTTCACGCCGAGGACGACGAGGCCCTGATCACGGTACTTCTCGAACGTGCGCTGGAGACTCCTTGTCTCCTCTCGACAGGCCGGTCACCCTCAGCGCCATTTGTTCAACCAGACGGTGCTTCCTCGGTAGTCGGACAGCCTGATCGGGCTGCCGTCGAGGCCGGTGAGCTCGAAGTCCGGCGCCACGGTGCCGGGCTCCAGCAGCCCCTCCTCGACGGCGGGCATTCGCCATTCCACCCACCCCTCCGGGACCTCCCAGTGGAACTTCTCGTCGGCGATCTCCTCGTCGACGGTCACGTCCGTCCAGGTCTCGTGGTGAACGATGTCGAAGCGGACGCGCACGATCTGCTTCAGCTTGCGCGGCAGGCGATCACGCTTGGAGAGCCAGAGGAACCAGGACCGCTGGCCCTTCATGAAGCTCAGCTCGAGGACGTCGCACTCCTCCTCGTCGACGGTCTCGGTGCCCACGCTCCGCACGCCGTCGATGTAGGGCTGCAGGGAGTCCGTGTAGCCGTGGAAGGTGCTGGGATCGAGGATGGTCATCGAGATCCCGACCGCGAGGTCGCCGATGTCGTGGCCAAGGGAGTGGCGCCCGACCGGCGAGGACTTGCGCATGTAGAAACGGCCCTCGTTCGCGTCGTAGACGTCCTTGTACTTCCCGGATTCCTCGAAGGGGTAGCGTGGCTTCCCCCCCGGCCAGTGGATCCAGAAGTTCTCGCCGTCCCCGACCAGGGTGCCCGACAGCTCGTAGGGGGGAGGAGCCTTCGCCTCGATCCGGGCGAAGTTCGGCTTCTTCAGCCAGATCTCGTAGGCCGCGAACCCGAGGGGTCGACCGTCGAGCTCGAGGCGGTACTTGCTCTTCCAGCGAAGCGTCTTCGCCTCCCGCATCGTCGCGACCATGGTGTCGTAGAGGGCGTGCGCCTCCGGCTCGTCGACGACCACG
>CAYRXS010000065.1:0-27143 GCA_964428225.1 uncultured Planctomycetaceae bacterium | reverse complement strand
GCCGCATCCACCCTCGCCTTTGCGTTCTTTGCGTTCTTTGCGCGAGGTTCTCTTCCTCCTGGGTGTCCTCGCGGCCCTGGGAGAGCCCCCCTCTCGCCCCTCAGACGCTCGCCGCCGCGGCCCGGACCTCGGCCACGACCATGTCGCCGACGTCGCCCGTGCGGTGCTGGCCCGTGCCGACGCCCTTCAGGCGGCCGTCGCGCAGGAGGGTCGCCACGCCCTCCTCGATCGTGGTGGCGGCTCTCTTCTCGCCCAGGTAGTCGAGGAGCATGCTCGCGGCCATGATGGCGGCCACCGGAGAGGCGAGACTCTTGCCCGCGTGCTTGGGAGCGGAGCCGTGGATCGGCTCGAAGAGGCTGACGCGGCCGGGGTGGATGTTGCCGCTGGCCGCAATGCCCATGCCGCCCTGGATCATCGCGCCGAGGTCGGTGACGATGTCGCCGAACAGGTTCGTGGTCACCGCCACGTCGAACCACTCGGGATTCTTGATCATCCACATGCAGGCGGCGTCGACGTAGGCGTGATCGGTCTTGATGTCGGGATACTCGACGGCGACCTCCGCGAAGGTGCGGGTCCAGATGTCCTGGGCCCGGACGGCGTTCGCCTTGTCGATCAACGTGACCTGCTTGGCCTTGTTCCGCTCGCGCGCGAGGTCGAAGGCGTAGCGGATGGCCCGCTCGACTCCCTCCCGCGTGTAGACCATGGTCTGCGTGGAGACCTCGTGGGGCTGGCCCTTGTGGCAGAAGCCGTGCATCCCGGCGTAGGCTCCCTCCGTGTTCTCGCGGACGATCACCATGTCCACGTCCTCGGGCTTCTTGCCCTTGATGGGACAGAGGCGCTCGTCGTAGAGCTTGATCGGACGCAGGTTGACGTAGAGGTCGAGCTCGAACCGCATCTTCGCGATGATCCCGTACTCGACCAGGCCGACGGGCGCGCGGGGATCGCCGATGGCTCCCAGGAAGATGGCGTTCATCCCCTTGACCTCCTCGAAGGCCTTGTCGGGGAAGAGCTCGCCGTGCTCGAAGTAGTAGTCGCTGCCGAAGGGGTACTCGGTCTTGCGCACCCCGAAACCGAAGATCTCCGCCGCCGCGTCGAGCACTCTCATCGCCTCGACCGTCACCTCGGGGCCGATGCCGTCTCCTCCGATCACTGCAATGCTGTACTCGTTCATGACGTTCTTCTGCTGGTGGTGCCCGTTCCGTCCAAGGGATTCTTGGATCAAACGGGCGTGGGCTGGCGGAACATTCCGGGCTGGTAGGCCGCGATTCGGCCGACGACGGCGCTGGCGGCCACGGTAAGAGGAGAGGCGAGGTAGAGCTTCCCGGGCCCGCTTCGGCCCGCGAAGTTACGATTGATGGCGCTCACCGTGACCTGCTCCGGCGTATCGGACACTCCGGGCCCGCAACCGATGCACGCGCCGCAACCGGGATCGATCAGCTGGACGCCGGCCTTCTCGAAGAGCTCCACGTAGCCCTTCTCGCGCGCGTAGTCGCGGACGGCCTCGCTTCCGTACTGGATGAACATGCGGACGCCATCGGCGACACGACGGCCGGCGGCCAGGGCCTCCCCGAGGACCTGGGCGTAGAAGTCGAGGTCGGTCTCCTTCCCCGCGGTGCAGGCCCCGCCGTAGGCGATGTCGATCTTCACCTCGTCCAGGGCGGAGACCTTCTCCCCGAGGGTCGGGTCGTGGGGCCTGGCGACCATCGGCTCGAGGGAGCCGAGGTCGATCTCGTGCACGCCGCCGGCGTAGACGGCGCCCGGGTCGGGAGCGACGAACTTCCGAGCCATCGAGGTCGGGGTCTCGCCCTCGCGGCGGGCGGCGATCCACTCGGCGGCCGTGACGTCGCCCTCGCAGATGCCGGACTTCGCCGAGCACTCGGTGGCCATGTTCGTCAGCGTCGCCCGCTCGTCCATGTCCAGGGACGAGAGGCCGGGGCCTCCGAATTCCATCACCCGCTTCAGCGTGTCCTCGCGCACCGCGAAGTGGCGAAGGATGTGGAGGATCACGTCCTTGGCGGTGACTCCGGGCTGCAGCTCACCCGTCAGCTCGAAGCGGATCGACTCGGGAACCTTGACCACCGTGAATCCGGAGTAGACGAGCGCGGCGTACTCGGTGGCCCCGACTCCGTAGGCCAGCGCGTTGCTGCCGCCGCCCATGCACGTGTGGGAGTCCGTGGCCTGGATGAAGTCGCCGGGATCGATGAACTGCTCGCGGGCCACCTGGTGGCAGATGCCGGGAGACACACCGTTTCGCGCGGAATAGTCGCGCACCCCGGTGTGCTGCTGGAACTCCCGCTGCAGATCGCGCAGCGTCTGGATCTGATCCGCGAAGGGCATCATCTTGGGGACGCCGTCCGCGTAGAGCAGGTGGTCCTCGAAGACGGCGAACTTCGAGGGATCGTTCACCCGGTAGTCCGCCCCGAACTCGCTCGCGAGGAAGTGGTGCACCTGGGCCGTGGTGAACTCGTGGCTGAAGCCTCCGTCCACGCGCACCAGGCAGGAATCGCCGGGTTTCACGTAGTCGTTCTGGCCCGGCGTGCCGCCCACGAGGTGAGAGGCGATGATCTTCTCCGCCATCGTCATCGGCCGGCGGGCGGTGTCGGGGGGGAGGATTTCGATCCTCCCGTTGCGCACCTCGGCCGCGAAGGGGAACAGTCCCCCGATCTCGATGATCGCCTTCGAGACGGGATCGTACTTCGCGGTGAGCTCCTCGAGCGGGATCTCCTCGCCGGCCTGCAAACGTTCGAGCTGGGAGTAGTCGCCGAGGATCTGGCCCAGGTTGATGTTGTTGCGCTCGTGGATCGGAGCGAGGGAGGCGGCGACGACGAGCTCGATCCCCGACCACTTCTCGGCCTGGGGCGCGGTCTCGCGGCTGGAGCCGGTGCCCTTGCGCTGGCCGGAGACGATGGCCTGAAAGCCGCCGTCCATCAGGGCGCGGGTCACGAAGACGCGCGCGCCGTCTGGATCCAGGAGGCCCGCGTAGGCGTCGAGGGCGATGTCCTCGGGGCGGTGGCGGAAGCAGACCCACGCCGGCGTCATCACGTCGGTGTTGATGTCGTCGAGGAGATCGGCGGGATCAACGTCCTCCATCCGGAGGTCGAGCTCGCCCGCGAGCTGCTGCTCGATCAGCGCCAAGTCCTTCGTGAGGAAGAGCACGCGCTTCGCCGGGTCGAGCTTGACGACGCGGGTCCCGTCGGGACGAGTCTGCAGGAGCGATGCCACGGTGCTGTCTTTCGGCTCAGGCCTGGGGGTTCTCGATGAGGATGGCGATGCCCTGTCCGCCGCCGATGCAGGCGGACGCCATGCCCCAGCGCTTGCCGCTCCGCCGGAGCTGGTGCATGAGCGTGAGCATCAGCCGCGTCCCGGTCGCCCCGAGAGGGTGTCCGAGAGAGATCGCGCCGCCGTTCACGTTCACCTTGTCGCGGTCGAGACCGAGCTCCTTCTCGACGCCCAGGTACTGCGCGGAGAACGCCTCGTTGATCTCGAACAGGTCCACGTCGTCGAGGCTCATCCCCGCCTTCTCGAGGCAGCGAGGGATCGCGACCGCCGGCCCGAGCCCCATCTCCGCCGGGTCGACGCCCACGCGATCCCAGGCGCGGAGGACGGCCCAGTTGTCGAGACCGTCGGCCTGGGCGCGCTCGGCGGTCGTGAGCACGAGCGCGGCCGCCCCGTCGACGATTCCGCTCGCGTTGCCCGCGGTGACCGTGCCGTCCTTCCCGAAGGCGGCGCGTAGCTTGGCGAGAGCCTCGAGCGAGGTGTCGGGCTTGATGTGGTCGTCGGTGTCGACGGTGACCTCGCCCTTCTTCTTCTGGATCACGACCGGCTCGATCTCCTCGGCGAAGCGGCCTTCCTGCACCGCCTTCGCCCCGAGCTGGTGGCTGCGCAACGCGAATTCGTCCTGGGCTTCGCGCGAGATGTCCAGCCGCTTGGCCACGTTCTCCGCGGTCTGGGCCATGAACAAGCCGCAGAACGGATCGAGCAGGGTCCCGAACAGCTCGTCTTCCAGCTTGGGCTGGGCGCCGAAGCGGAAGCCGTCGCGAGCACCGCGCAGGACGAACGGAGCCTGGCTCATGTTCTCCATCCCCCCGGCAACGACGGTCTCCGCCTCGCCGAGCTGGATGAACTGGGCGCCGAGGATCGCCGACTCGATGCCGGAACCGCACAGGCGGTTGACCGTCACCGCGGGCACGTGCTGGGGCACGCCCGCCTTCAGCCCGACGTGACGCGCGCCGTAGAGGGCGTCCGCCGAGGTCTGGACGGCGTTGCCGACGAGCACGTGATCGATCGACTCGGGCGAGACGCCGGATCGCGCGAGGGCCGCCTTCGTGGCGTGCGCCGCGAGATCGATGGCGGAGATCCCCTTGAGCTTGCCGAAGCCTGGCGTGCCGGAGTACTCGGTCAGGGGAGTCCGTGCTCCGCCGACGATGACGATGTCCTTGCTCATGATCCTTCTCCGTGGTCCGGTGAGCCCGGCGGGGCTCGCGTCTATTCGCCCTGGAAGTCCGGCTTCCGCTTCTCGAGGAAGGCCGCCATGCCCTCCCGCATGTCTGCGGTGGAGGCTGCGAGACCGAAGAGATCGCTCTCGATGATCTCGCCCTGGTTCTGGGGCATGTTGGAGCCTCGTCCGATCGCCTCGAGGGCGAAGCGCACGGCGAGCGGGCCGCGCGAGAGAATCGTTCCGATCATCTTCATCGTCCCCTCGAGGAGCTCCTCGGGCGGGAAGAGGCGGTTCACCACGCCCACGCGGTGCGCCTCCTCGGCCGAGAACATGTCCCCGGTGAGGATCCACTCCCGAGCCACGCCGGGGCCGGCGACGCGCGCCAGGCGCTGGGTGCCGCCGTAGCCGGGGATGATGCCCAGCGAGACCTCGGGCAGCCCCAGCCGGGCCTTCGTGCTGGCCGTGCGGAGGTGGCAGGCGAGCGCGAGCTCGAGGCCTCCACCCAAAGCGAAGCCGTTGACCATGGCCACGGTCGGCTTGCCCATTTGCTCCAACCGCGCGAGAACCTGTTGACCCCGGTGGGCGACCGCCTTGGCGGACAGCGGCTGCATCGTGGCCAGCTCGTTGATGTCGGCGCCGGCCACGAACGACTTGTCGCCCGCTCCCGTGACCAGGACCGCGCGCACGGCGTCGTCGTCGCGACACGCATCGAAGACCTGGGTCATCTCGGTGAGCGTGTCCGCGTTGAGGGCATTCAGAGCCTTCGGGCGGTCGATCTTGACGGTCGCCACTCCGTCCGCCACCTCGAACTGCAGGTTCTCGAAGCTCATCGTCAGCCTTCCTGTTGGCGGTGGATGGTGACCTTGTTCAGCTGCACGGGATCCACGGGGCGGGAGTTCTCTCCGCCGGGCCCGGGCATGACCTGAGCCGAGGCGATCTTCTCGAGGGTGTCGTCCCCGTCGGTCAGCCGACCGAAGGCCGTGTACTGGCGGTCGAGGAACGCGGCGTCGCCGTGGCAGACGAAGAACTGGCTTCCCGCCGAATCGGGATCGGCCGCCCGCGCCATGGAGAGCACGCCCCGCTCGTGGTGCGTGTCGTTGAACTCGGCCTTGATCGAGTGGCCGGGTCCGCCCGTGCCGTCGCCCTTCGGGCAGCCGCCTTGGACCATGAACCCGGAGATCACCCGGTGGAACGTGGTCCCGTCGTAGAAACCCTTCTCGGCGAGCTCGACGAAGTTCTTGACGTGTCCGGGCGCGCAGTCGGGGAGGAACTCGAAGCTCATCGTCCCGCAGGTCGTCTCCATCGTGGCGGTGATGCCTTTCAGATCATCGGTCATGAGGAAATCCTCGATTGGTCGATGCGCCGTGGTCGGCGCGGGAATCATCCTTGGGATGTGGGGCGTCAGTTCGGCAGCAGCACGGAGGTCCGGACGATCAGCTGCGGCGGATCGGGAGTGATGGTCCGGTCCGAACCCATGCGGCCCTTGGCGTTCGCGATGCGGTCCAGGGTGTCCTCGCCGGCCAGGAGCTTCCCATACGCGGTGTACGCCCCGTCGAGACGCGAGTTCGCCCTCACCATCACGAAGAACTGGCTGGTGGCCGAGTGGATGTCGCTGCCGAGTCTCGCGGCGGAGAGGACGCCCCGCTCGTGCTTGCGGTCGCTGAATTCGGCGTCGACGCTGCGGGTGACCTTGCCCCCGGTCCAGCGCGGCGGGTCTCCGAGGCGCTGGCCGGCGTCACCCGCCTGGACCATGAAGACGGGCGAGACGCGGTGGAACGGGATGTTCTCGTAGAAACCGCGGTGGTTCAGGTCGAGGAAGTTGCGGACGTGGTTCGGGGCCACGTCGGGCCAGACCTCGAAGAGCAGGTCTCCCTGGACCGTCTCCATGAGCACCACGTAGCTCGCCAGGGTCTCCACGGGGACCTTCATGAAGTCCAGCTCCACCGCCGCGGGGCGAAGCGCCGTGATCTTCCGCGGCTCGTCCCCGGCGATCGCCGGCGCGTAGGCCAGGGCGAACGAGCCGGGCACCTCGAGGTAAGGCCCCAGGTCGAAGACGAGCATCAGCACGGCCGCCGCAGGGAGGTCGATCGTGCCCTCCGGCCGGGGCGCGACGGGCTTGCCGTTCACCTCGAAGGCGGAGGGGGTGAGGAGCCACGAGGGAATGGTGGTCCCCTCCTTCTCGGCGGTGAGGAGGATCTCCACCCGGTACTCCCGACCTTGCACGAAGGCGGGGGGCGCATTCCACTCGATCGTGGGCGCCGCGGGCGCGAGGAGCGTCGGGATGACGGACAGGAGCGTGGCAATCATGGACTAGGCCTTCTTGTCACCTTCCCACTTGTAGAACCCCTCGCCGGTCTTGCGACCCAGTTTCCCCTCGGCGACCTTGCTCCGGAGGATCTCGGGGATCGTGAAGGCGGGCTCGTCGGGATACCGCTCGACCCATCCTTCGAGGATGTAGAGGGTCGTGTCGAGGCCCACGTAGTCCGTCAACGTGAGCGGACCCATCGGATGGCCGCAGCCGAACTGCATGCCGGCGTCGATGTCCTCCTTGCCGGCCTCCCCGCGGTCGAGCATCATCATCGCCTGGGCCATGTAGGGCACGAGCAGGCGGTTCACGACGAAGCCGGGAGTGTCCTTGCAGGCCACCGGCGCCTTGCCGACCGCCTCGCCGAACGCGCGCGCGGTGGCGAAGACGTCATCGTCCGTTCCGTCGGCGCGCACGACCTCGACGAGCCTCATGAGCTGCACGGGATTGAAGAAGTGCAGGCCGACGAGGCGCGCCGGACGTCCGGAGGCCTCGGCCATCTCGGTGACCGGGAACGAGGAGGTGTTCGAGCCGAAGATCGCCTCGGGCTTGCAGATGCCGCCGAGCTTGCCGAGGAGCTCCTTCTTGACGTCGAGGTCTTCGATGATCGCCTCGACTACCAGATCGCAATCGGCGAGGTCCGCCAGGTCCAGGGAGCCAGTGATGCGCGCGAAGGCCGCGCCCGCGTTCGCCTTGGCTTCCTCCTCGGTGGCCTTGCCCTTCTTCACCAGCTTCTCGCCCATCTTGGCGAGGCTCTTCTCGATCCGGGCGAGCCCCTTGTCGAGGAAGGACTGCTCGGTCTCGACGGCCACCACGTCGTACCCGGCTTGCGCCGCGACCTGTGCGATGCCGTGCCCCATAAGGCCGCAACCGACGACGCCGACCTTCTTGATCTCCATGGTCTGCTCCTTTCCTTGTCCGGGTGGGTGGTGTGTCGTTCCCCCCTCGAGCGCCTCGGCGCGGATGCCGGACCCGCGGGATGGTCCGGCGGATCGCGGAAACGCGAACTTCGACGGCCCCAAGGGGGGGTGGTCGGCGCGGTTTGCAGGGTCTCTCCTGCCAATGAGGGGCAAATAGGATAGGGGGGGGTCCCTCGGAACTCAAGGCGTTCGGAGGGTCCACGGATCCGCTCTTCCACGAGATTGCAAAGCGTGTATGATTCCGCCTCGCTCCCTACGCGAGCTGGAGGATGGTGCACTCGAATCCCGAGCACGGACCGGGCCTGGGCCGGTCGCCCCCCCCCGAGGCGACACGGCCGCGCTCGACCCCCGCCGAGCCCCCCGCGCGGGAGGTTCCGCCCCCCGCGATCGCGCGGATCCACGGCCCTCCCAGCCCCGCGGAGATCGAATGCGCGCGGCTGGAGGCGCTCGTCGAGCTGCTCGACGACGACTCCCCCTCGGTCGTCCTCGCGGCACGCAGGATGCTCGAGGGGGCGGGCAAGCTCGCGAATGGCGCGCTCCGGCACGCGGGACGCGATCCGCGCGCCCGCCTGCGGGCCCGGGCCCGGGCGGTCACCGCGCGCCGCGAGCAGGTCCAGGTGATGCGCCGGCTCTTCCGGCACGCAACGCGCCCGGTGATCGATCTCGAGCGCGCCCTGTTCCTGCTCGGCCGGCTGGATCGCTTCGACCTCGATTGCCGCCCCTTCGTGGCGACCCTGAACGCCATGGCCGCGGAGGTCGCCCGGCGCGCGATCCGCGAGGAGCACGAGCTCACCCGCCTCATGGTGCTGCCGCAGTACCTCGGCAACGAGATGGGCTTCATCGGGAGCGAGGTCGATTTCGAGCATCCGGACAACATCCACCTGCACCGCGTGCTCGAGCGGAAGCGGGGCATGCCCCTGGTCCTGACCGCGATCTACATGTTCGTCGCCCGACGCGCGGGCATGCGGGCGGCGGCGATTCCGATGCCGGGACGCGTCCTCTTGCGACTGCACACGAGCCGTCGTTCGCTCATCGTCGACCCCTTCGCCGGCGGCCGACTCCGCACGCACGCCGATTGCGTCCGCTATCTGGCCGAGCACAGGATGGTGCCGCGCCCCGAGTGGTTCCGGAACGCCACGGACGATATGCTCTTCGCGAGACACGTCCGCAACCTGATGAACAGTGCGCAGATGCGAGGCCTGGACCGACGGGCCCACGAGCTCGCCCGACTCGCCCGGCTGCTCGGGCGCACGCACGCGGTTTCACAGGTGGAGTCCCCGAGAACCTGAGCGACAGCTTGGATCCCATTCCCGAAACTTGGCCCCCGTCGCCCGAGGAGGGGGGGCCGAAGAAGCGCATCGTCCCGCTGTTCCCGATGCCGCGGCTGTGGCTGTTCCCGTACGTGGTCCTGCCCCTGCTCATCGTCGAGGAGCGCTATCGCCAGATGATCGAGGATTCGCTCGACGGACCCGGGCGAATCGTTCTGGGCACCGTTCGCGCGGGTTTCGAGGAGAAGCTGGAGGGCTCTCCTCCGGTGTACCCGCTCGCCGGGCTGGGTGAGATCGGCCGACACAACCGGATGGAGAACGGAGACTTCCAGGTCCTCCTGTTCGGCCTCCAGCGCGTCCACCTGAACGAGGTGGAGAGCGACCGGGCCTACCGCAAGGTCGAGGTCCAGCCGGTCATCGAGATCCCCATCCGCTCCGATCGCGAGGCGCCCCTGCGAGAGAAGCTCATCAAGGCGATCCTGGCCCGGACGGACAAGCTCACCTCCATCCCCCCCCAGATCCCCACGTCCCACCTCGCGGACCTGCTCACCCTGCGCATGCCCCTGCCGCCCGATGCGATGCACGACCTCTACGGCGAGCTCGACATCGAGAAGCGTTCGCTCGGCGCCCTCGAGGAGCACAAAGTGCGGCCGGATCTCGAGGACGACGAATCGGCGGGCGAGGGAGGCGCGGACGCGCCGGACTTGTCGCTGGAGTAGGGGGGAGAGCGGGAGGGGGTGTCTCTCGCTACTCGAGGGTGACGATCACCGGCGCATGATCGCTGGGCTTCTTCCCCGCCCGGGCATCCAGGTCGACCTCATGGGCGGTGCACGCCTCGAGCGCCGGGGACGACAGGAGGAAGTGATCGATGCGCAGGCCCCGGTTGCCCTTCTCGAAGCTGCGGGTGCGGAAGTCCCACCACGTGAAGTGACCGCTCTCCTCGGTGAACTTGCGCAGGGAATCGTGGAGCCCGGTGGCCACCAGGGCCGCCAGCGCCTCGCGTTCGGGGGTCGAGCAGAGGATCTTCCCGTGCCACCGCTTGGGATCCCAGACGTCCCGGTCGTCGAAGGTGATGTTGAAGTCGCCGGTCACGAGCACCTTCTCGTCCATCGGGTACGCCTCGACCAGGTGCTCGCGCAGGGCGGCGAGCCACTCGAGCTTGTAGTCGTACTTCTCGCAGCCCACCTCTCGACCGTTCACGACGTAGACGTTGAGCACCATCACGTCCCGGATCGTGGCGCCGATGACCCGCGCCTCGCCGTCGAATCGCTCGATCCCGAAACCCGTGGAAACGTCCTCCAGGGGGTGCCGCGACAGGATCGCCACCCCGTTGTAGGTCTTCTGGCCGAGGGCGGCGATCTGGTATCCGAGCTCCTCGATCGGCTCCCGGGGGAACTGGTGGTCCTGGCACTTCGTCTCCTGCAGGCAGACCACGTCGGGCGCGCAGTCCTCGAGCCAGGGCAGCAGACGCTCGAGCCGGGCGCGGACCGAGTTCACGTTCCAGGTAGCGATTCGCATTGGGCCTCCGGAGGGAAGAGTTCGGAACAGGGTGCTTCTCAGGGCTGACGTGACGGCCTACCTTATCGGGCCCTCTTTCCGATGGAAGACCTACCGGACCCCCCTGAATGAACCCCCCGATCCGCAAGGGCCGCCGCCGTGAGCGCGGAAGGCCGCGTAGCCGAGGCCCCCGCCGCGAGCACGTGGAAGAGCTGTGTCCCGTCGCGGATCCGCCGAAAATCGAGTCCTTCGAGGAATGGGATCTCGGTCCGGACATCCAGCGCGCGATCCGGGCGATGGACATCACGACCCCCTTCCCGATCCAGTCCCTCGCGATCGGTCCCGTGCTCGAGGGCCGCGACGTGATCGCCAAGGCGGAGACGGGTACGGGCAAGACCCTCGCCTTCGGGGCGCCGATGATGTCGCGCATCGATCCCGCGCGCGCCACGGTGCTGGGGCTCGTGCTGTGCCCCACCCGTGAGCTCGCCCAGCAGGTGTGCACGGTCCTCGAAGCGCTCGCGTTTCCGCGCGGCGTGCGGGTCGTGCTCGTGGTGGGCGGGGATCCCGTTCACCCGCAGATCGCCGGACTGCAAGGTGGAGCGCAGGTGGTCGTCGGAACTCCCGGGCGGGTCCTCGATCTCTACCAGCAGCGTTTCCTCCAGTTCCCCTGGACGGAATACGTGGTCCTCGACGAAGCGGACAAGATGTTCGAGATCGGCTTCCTCGACGACATCAAGAAGATCCTGAGCTACATGCCCGAGGAGCGACAGACGCTGCTCTTCTCCGCGACCTTCCCCACCGAGGTGCTCAAGCTCGCTCGATCCGAGACGCGCGATCCCGTCGAGGTCGCCACCGCGCGCGGCACGGTCACCGTCGACTCCATCATGCAGTCCTGGATGGAAGTAGGTGAAGACGAGCGCGTGCTCGCGCTGACCCGTCTCATGGAGCAGAGCGCTCCCCGCGACGTCTTCCTCGTCTTCTGCGAGCGGCGGACCGACGTGGACCGGCTGATGCGCAGGATGGAGCGGCTCCCGCTGAACATCAAGTCGCTGCACGGCGGCTACGACCAGGCGGCGCGGTTCCGGGTCATCACCGCCTTCCGCACGGGCGAGGTAAAGGCCCTGCTCGCCACCGACGTCGCATCGCGGGGGTTGGACCTCCAGCACGTGACCCACGTCGTGAACTTCGCCGTGCCGCACGATCTGGAGGACTACACGCACCGCATCGGCCGCACGGGGCGTGCCGGCCGCTCGGGCACTGCGATCACCTTCGTCACTCCGCCCCATCGCGGCAGATGGCGCGCGATCCAGTCGCGGGCCAAGTGGCTGATCGAGGAGGTGCCTCCGCCAGGACGGTTCTCGGGGGCGAGGACCTCGCGCGACGGAGGACATCGCCGAGACGACGATTCACGCCGCGGTTCGTCGAGAAACGAGCGAGAACGCGGGCGGCGGCGCAGGGACGAGCGGGACGAAGGCCGCGAGCGGCGCCGGAAGCCCGCCCCGCCTCCCGAGAAGGCGGCCCCCGCCGCGGACGCTCCCTTCGGCACCCTCCCCGATTCCGGGAGCAAGGAGCGCGAGGGAGCGAAGGACGGAAAGCCCCGGGGACATCGGCGACGCAAGCGCAAGTCCTCCGGGCAGTCCTCGCGCAAGGACGAGAGTGGTGGTGATTCCGGTTCCTTCGGGGCCGGCGTTTAGCGTGGACTACTCATGAACAGGCAGCCAGAACCTCACGAACGACCCGCCTCGTCGTTCGTACGGCTCCTGCGGCAACTTGTCGCGCGCCGGTGTCTTCGACGCCCAAACTCCGCTACGAACGACCCGCAGGGTCGTTCGACCGGGTTTACGTCGGGCTGCGCCCTCCGTAAGCCCCTAACGCGGCACCCTGGGGCCGGCGTCTAGCGAGGCGGGAATCGACGGTGATTCTCCGCACCGAGTGAGATGAACGAAACCGATTCGAGACCTCCCGGAAGCAAATACCGGATCACGTTCCTCCCGATGGACGTGACCGTGGAAGTGGATCCGGAGGACGTTCCCTACGACCGCGACGGGCTCCCCGGCTCGATTCTCGACGTGGCGCTCGAGAACGATATCGACCTCGACCACGCCTGCGGCGGCGTGTGCGCGTGCACCACGTGCCACGTCGTCGTGCGCCGCGGAGTCGAGTCCTGCCCCGAGGCCTCCGAGGAGGAGGAAGATCAGCTCGACAACGCCCCTGGCCTGGAAGAGCACTCACGTCTGGGCTGCCAGTGCGTACCGGACGGCTCTCGGGACCTGGTGGTCGAGGTCCCGGACTGGAACCGCAACATGGTGCGCGAGTAGCACGGTCGAGGATCCGCCGGTGCGTTGAGCCCCGGCAATCCCACCGGTAGACTCCGCTCGAGCCCCCTCCGAGGGCGATCCGACGATGAACAGAGCCGCCACCCCCCCGTGCATCCTTCGGTGGCTCGTCCCCGCGCTCGTCGTCGCGCTGCTCGCCTCGGCGCCCGCGTGCGGCGGCGATGGCTCTCCGCCTCGCCCCGACATCGTGTTGATCTCCCTGGACACGACTCGCCGGGATCGAATGAGCTGCTACGGGCACGAGCGGACGACGACTCCGCACCTCGACGCCCTCGCGCGCGAGGCCACGCGCTACACGGCCGCCTACGCGGTCTCGAGCTGGACCCTCCCCACGCACGCCACGCTCTTCACGGGCAAGTTCCCGACGAGCCACGGCGCCATGTACGATCCCGAGGGGCCGCTCCATCTGACCCAGGGCATCGAGGGCCCCTTCGAGCACGTGCGCGCCCGGGGGCTCGACGACGACGAGGCGACGCTCGCCGAGGTCCTCCACGAGGTCGGCTACGCCACGGGCGGCGTCGTCGCCGGCCCCTGGCTCCTGAAGGAGTTCGGACTGGGCGCGGGGTTCGACTTCTGGGACGACGAGGGGATCGCCGTGCTGAACGGCCGGCGCGCGGAGGACGTGACCCGAGCCGCGATCCGCTGGCTCGACGAGCGGGGGGACGAGCCGTTCTTCCTGTTCCTCAACTACTACGATCCCCACTTTCCGCTCGAGCCCCCGCTGGAGTTCCGCCCGTCCTTCGCGCCCCCCGGTACGGACCTGACGCAGCTCAGCTACGAGGAGGAGGTCAGCCTGCTCTACGACGTCGAGGTCTGCTACATGGACTGGCACGTCGGCGTTCTCCTCGACGCGCTGCGCGAGCGTGAGCTCTTCGACGACGCCTGGATCATCGTCATCTCGGATCACGGCGAGCTCCTCGGCGAAGGCGGCGAGTTCGGGCACGGCCGCACCCTCACCCAGGAGGAAGTGCACATCCCGCTCATCGTCAAGGAGCCGGGAACGGGACGGAGCGGCAGCGTCGTCGACCTTCCCATCCAGCAGATCGACGTCATGCCCATGATCCTCGAGGCCCTGCGGATCCCCGCCCCTCCGGGCATGCAGGGCAGCGCCTCCGTGCCCGTGCGCCATCCGATCATCGCGGAGGTGTACCCGCTGGAGACCGCGAGCGAGGGGGGCGACTGGCGCATGCTCGTGCACGGGGATCGGAAGTACCTCTGGAACAGCCAGGGCCGGAGCCTGCTCTTCGATCTCTCCGTCCCCGTCGAACGACGGCACGATCTCAGCGAGGTCCTCCCGGAGGATCGGGAACGATACGACAGCGTGCTCGAGCGCTATCTGGAGAGGCTGCCCGGCCCGGGCGAGGCCGGTCCCGACCAGGTGATCGATCCGGAGATCCAGAGGATCCTCGAGGACCACGGCTACCTCGGCGATTCCTCCCGAGGCGCCTCGAGCGACGGAGACGATGGCTGAGAGGCCGATCCCCTCGGTGAAGGGCGTCATCGCGACGATCGCGATCGTGGCGTGCACGCTCGCCGCCTACTGGGGAGCCACGGACCACGAGTTCGTGTTCTACGACGACAACGCGTACGTCTTCGAGAATCCGGACGTGATCGAGGGGGTGAGCGCGGAGGGCGTGAAGTGGGCCTTCACGCAGATCCACTCGGCCAACTGGCACCCGCTCACCTGGCTCTCCCACATGGTGGACTGCGAGCTGTACGGGCTCGATGCGGGCAAACACCATCGGACGAACGTGCTCCTGCACGTCCTGAACGCGCTCCTTCTGTACGCGGTGTTCCGAAGCATGCGGTGCGCGTTCAAGCCGGCGTTGGGGGTGGCGCTCCTGTTCGCCGTGCACCCTCTGCGCGTGGAGTCCGTGGCGTGGGTCGCGGAGAGGAAGGACATCCTCTCCGGGTTCTTCTGGATGACGACCCTGCTGGTCTACGCGTGGTACGTGCGGCGGCCGTCGGTCGGTCGGTATCTCGCGGTGGCGATCTCGTTCGCGCTCGGGCTCATGGCCAAGCCCATGCTCGTCACGCTGCCCTTCGTCCTGCTCCTGCTCGACGTCTGGCCGCTCAAGCGGTTCGCGGCGTACCTCCCCCCCGACGACGGAGGACGGCTGTTCGCCCAGGCCTCCGGGCGCGCGCTGTTCCTGGAGAAGATCCCCCTGGTGCTGCTCGCCGCGATCTCCGCCGCGTGGACCGCGTATGCACAGCACGTGAGCGGGGTGATGCGGACAGAGGAGGTGCTCTCCCTCGGAGCGAGGATCGCGAACGCGTGCACGTCGTACGCGAGCTATCTCTGGAAGACCGTCTGGCCGACCGATCTCTCCTTCTACTATCCCCACCCGGCCATCTTCGCGCCCGAGCGGTTCTCCATCTTCGGTGTCTCGGTGATCGTGTCCGCGTTGCTGCTCGCGGTCGTCACCGTGCTCGTCCTGCGCGTCGCCCGAAGGATGCCCTTCCTGGCCGTGGGCTGGTTCTGGTTCCTGGGCACCCTGGTGCCGGTGATCGGAATCGTCCAGGTGGGCGAGCAGGCGATGGCGAACCGCTACGCCTATCTTCCCCTGATCGGGATCTACGTCGCCCTCGCCTGGGGATTGAGAGCGCTGGTGGATCGACGCGACGCCTGGAAGCTGCCGGCGGTCCTCGCGAGCATTGTGGTGGTGGCGGCCTGCGTCGTTGTGACGCGGAGGGAGACGACGCACTGGCGCAACAGCACGTCGCTGTTCGAGCGCGCGATCGAGGTGACCGAGCGTAACTACGTCGCGCACTTGAATCTCGGCTTCACCCTCAGCCGCCTGGGACGCTCGGAGGAGGCGCTCGCGCAGTACCGGCTCGCCGAGGAGATTCGACCGGAGCACCCCCAGGTCAACTTCAACCTCGGCGTCCTCCACAAGGACAACGGCAACGACGAGGAAGCGATCCGTCGCTTCGAGGCCGCCCTGCGTGCTCAGCCCGCACTGGGCAAGGCGCATGAGGCCCTGGGCATCCTCTACGCGCGGCGCCCCGATCCGGCCTCCGCGCTGCAGCACTTCGAGCGGGCGGCCGAGCTCCTCCCGGACGATGCGCGGGCACACAGCAACCTGGCCCTGATCCAGCAGTCCCTCGGCGACGTGGACGCGGCGGCCCGCGAGTACCGCGAGGCGATCCGGCTGGACCCGAGCATGACCGGCGAGCGCATGCGGCTCGCGGAATGTCTCCAGGGAACCGGGGACCACGCCGGAGCCGTCCTGCAGTACCGGGAGGTCCTGGCCGTCTCTCCGAGCATGGCGCCGGCCGCGAACCTCCTGGCCTGGATCCTGGCCACGAGCCACGACGACTCCGTCCGCGACGGCGTCGAGGCCCTGCGCATCGCCCAATCGCTCGCGCGGATCGGCGAGCGCCCGGGATTCCTGAACACGCTCGCCGCGGCCCTCGCGGAGACGGGCAACTTCGACGAGGCCGTCACCCGCCAGCGGCGGGCCGTGGGGCTTGCCCCCGCCCACGAGAAGGCGGACTACCGCGCACGCCTGGAGCTGTATCTCTCGCACCGGCCCTACCGCTGGTGAGCGGATCGGCCGAGGGGCTTACTCCTCGAACGCCATCACCTCGACGAGGTGGCGGCCCGTGTTGGCGGAGTTGTGGGTCTGGGTGACGCGCAGGTAGCGGACCGGGCGGGGCGCGAACGTGCAGGTGGTGCCGGCGGCGGTCGAGGGCTCCTCGTTGTCGCGCCGGTCGGCGAGCAGCTCCCAGGTCTCGCCGTCGAGCGAGCCCTCCACGAGGAATCCGTAGTGGCGCACGTCGCCGAAGTAGCCCACGACCACGACGCGGCCGACGGTCGTGGGACGCTCGAGGTCGACCTGCCACCACGCGTCGGGGTGCTGCGCGACGTCGGTGGCCCAGTAGGCGTTGGTCGAGCGGCTCCGGCCGTCGTTCGCGAGGCGCGCGGGGTACGGGGGGAGGGCGTGGGAATACGCGACCGGCTTGCCCGTCGTCAGGCTGGGGCAGTCGGGCGAGAAGGCCTCGCCGTAAGACTCCCATAGCCTTGCGGCGACCTCGACGCTGTCGCCCTGCGGCTTGGTCGGATAGGTATCCTGCTCGTCGGCCCACTCGCCTTCCCATTGCCGAATCAGCTCGTCGTACTTCTCCGAGTCGAAGCCCGACTCCTCCTCGAGGGCGATGAACCCGTGCAAGGCGAGGGACATCCAGCGCTTCCCGTAGAAGCCCGAGAGCATCCCCGACCACTCCTTGCGCGCGTAGTCGCGAATGGCCACCCCGGTGCCCCACAGGGTCAGCACGCGGCGTGCGTTCCACTCGAAGCGACGACGCTCCTCGTCGGTCGTCCCCCACCGTTTCGCATCCTCCAGCCACCGGCCGAGCAGAAACTCCTTACGGGTTGCGAGCAGCTCGTCCGTGTCCTGGATCAGCTGAAGGAAGCGCTCGGACGCCCCGTGGAATGCTTCGCCGTCTTTCTCCTTCGCGGCCTCGACGAGATCCAAGTGCAGATCCGCTGCATGGTTCGAGAGCACCTGGCGCGCCACGTTGACGAGATCGAAACGGAAGGTGTCGACCTCGCCCAGCTCGTCCGAGGCCTCCAGGAGCAGCCTCCACGCGTCCGCGAGCGCGGCGTTGTCGTAGGGCGGGCCGCCGATCGGCTGGAGAGTCGGCACGCGGTCGATCGCGGAGCGGGTTCGCGCGGGCGCGGCGTAGACGGTGCGCAGTAGGATCTCCCACGCCTTCTCCGCCGCGGCGTTCGCCCGGCCGTAGCGCGCTCGCGAGTAGTCGCGGATCCACGTCTCGAGATCGGGCGCCTCGCGACACCATGCCATCTCGAGCAGGAAGTCGTGAACGACCGGGTTGTAGCCGAGCCCCTCGTTGACGAAACCGAGCCCGAGCAGCTCGCCGCCCGCACGATCCCCGCGCGCCGCGAAGAGGTCGTCGTGGATCCGGGGCAGGGCGCCGCCGAGGTGGACGTTGTTCCCGAAGTTCTGGACGTTGCACCACAGCCATGGCTTGCCGCAGAAGGCCTCGGTGCGGTTCCACTGCGGCGCCGACTCGCAGTAGAGGTCTAGCACGAGCATCCGCTCGTCGTCGACGGCGTCGAGGAAGGCGTGTATCCGCTCCGGCGTCCAGAAGTGACGCTGGTTCAGGAAGATCCAGCCCTGGAGCACCCACACGGCTTCCGGATCGGTGGCCGTCATGCCCGCGAGGATCGCCCGGCTCAGGTCGGCGAGGAACTCCGGCTCACCGCTGGGCGGAGTCATCTCGATGAAGGTGTCCGCCGCGTAGAGGTGGTCGGTGCCGAAGCGGGAGAGCTGCTCTTCCATGTAGAGCTTCGCGATCTCCACGTAGAGCGGATCCAGCGGATCGAGCAGATGCGTCTCCCATTCGATCCAATGGATCTGGTGGAGCTTCGCCTCCGGATGGCTCTCGGCGACCGCCGCGGGAACGTGCCCCGTGAAGCCCTGGAGCACCGGCGTCATGCCGAGCTCGCGCTGGCGGGCGAGGATGCGCTTCCCGAGCTCCTCGTGCGCGCCGATCCAGCTCGCGGGAAGCGGCCCGCCCCAGCCGTCGAGGCACCCCATCCACCCGAAGGGCAGGTACGGCGGCCCGGCGAGGAACGAAGCGATCTGCGCCTCGGTCCATCCCATCCGTCGCCCCACCGCTCGCCACACGGCCTCCTGCCCCGTCACCGCGAGCGGCGCGTTGATCCCGTGCAACGCCATCCAGTCGATCAGCTCCTCCCACTGCGCCCAGTCCCACCACGGAAGCGAGTAGCCGAAGCAGCAGTAGTTCAGGAAGTAGCGGTACCGCGCCCAGGTGACGCGCCGGACCTTCTCGGGGAGGACCGGCAGGGGATCGGGCAGGTCGAGCTGGCGCCCGCGGAGCGAGACCTGGCAGCGGCAGTACCGCTCGAGATACCGGTTGAGCCCGGTGGCCATCGAGCCCGCGGTGTTCCCGCGGATCACGACCGCGCCGTCGTCCGACTCGATCTCGAAGACATCGCGGCCGCGGACGGGGGGAATCGTCTCGAAGCGGAACGCGTCCGCCCGCTCGCCCAGGAGCCGGCGCGCGAGGGCCCGGGCCGCGCGCGGGGCGTCGGGATCGGGCGCGCTCGCAACGGGACGCGCGGGTCGGTCGAGAGGACGGTAGCTCACGTCGAGCTCGCGCAGCCGCTCCTCGTGCACTTCGAGCCGGTCGAGGAAGTCGTCGTAGTCACGCTCCGACGCCGGTGTCCAGACGACCTCCGCGAGGGCCGCCGCGCGCGGCCAGGTCATGTACTCGAGGTGGTCCTCGTCGGGGATGTACTCGCTCCAGAGCTGGGCCTGGGCCCCGAGCACGTGCCGGGCCTCGTCGGCGCTCAGCTCGGCGGGAACCGGCTCGTACTGATAAACCCTCTCGAGGGGGAGGAACCCGCCGATGGCGAGCGGCTCGTCCTCCGGCGGCCCCTGGTAGTAGTCGAGGTAGGTGTGGGACGTCGGGGCCATCACGACGTCGTGTCCGGCCTTCGCGGCCGCGATGCCTCCGCGCTCCCCGCGCCAGCTCATGACCACCGCGCCGGGCGCGAGCCCGCCCTCGAGGATCTCGTCCCAGCCGACGAGCCGTCGGCCGTGCTCGGTGAGGAACGCGTCCATCCCGTGGGTGAACCAGCTCTGCAGCTCGGCCTCGTCCTCCAGCCCGAGCTCGCGGATCATCCCCTGCATCTCCTCGCTGCGATTCCACTGGCCCTTCACCGCCTCGTCGCCGCCGATGTGGACGTAGCGGCCCGGGAAGAGCTCCATCACCTCGCGCAGCACGTCCCGCAGGAACGCGACGGTCTCGGGCCGCGGCGCGAAGATGTCCTCGCTGACGCCCCACCGCGCCCACGGACGGATGCCCTCCTGCTCCTCCGGGAAGACGCCGAGCTCCGGATACGCGGAGATCGCGGCGCGCGCGTGGCCGGGCATCTCGATCTCCGGCACGATCGTGACGTGACGCGCCGCGGCGAACCGCACGATCTCGCGGACGTCGTCCTGCGTGTAGAAGCCGCCGTGCCGCTCGCCATCGAAGCGCCGGGGCTCGTCGCGCAGGTGACCGACCAGCGTCTCGTCGCGCCACGCGCCGACCTCGGTCAACCGCGGGTACTTCTCGATCTCGATCCGCCAGCCCTGATCGTCGGTGAGGTGGAGCTGCAGGCGGTTGAGCTTGTGCAGCGCCATCCGGTCGATGAACCGCAGCAGTGCCTCCTTGGGGATGAAGTGCCGCGCGGGATCGAGCAAGAGCCCGCGCCAGGCGAAGCGCGGCCGGTCCTCGATGCACACGCCCGGCACCGTCCAGACCACGTCGTCGACGCGGGTCGGGGAAAGGATCTCGGGGGGCAGGAGCTGCCGGAGGGTCTGGACGCCGTAGAACAGGCCCGCGGGCGCCACGGCCCGGAGGTGGATTCCGTCGGACGCGACCTCGAGCCGGTACCCCTCCACCCCGATGCGCTCGTCCATCGAGGCGTCGAGCGAGAGCTCGATGCGGTCGTCCCGCCCCTCCGCGGTCTCCGCGATCTCCAGTCGGAAGCCCATCGCCGGGGCGAGGGCCTCGACCAGAGTGCCCGCCTCCGCACGGGCCCCGCCCGAGGCCACCACCACCGTGGTCGGCGTGATCTGGAACGCCCCGTCGAGGAGAGTGATCTTCGAGGGGCGAGGAACGACCGACACGGGCGAGGGCGAGGAGTCCTCAAGCGAAGCCGGCGAGGCGACGCACGAGAGAAGGAGCCCCGCGCACACCGCGCCCAGACGAGCTGCCTTGGGTGGGGTACTCATGGAACCGTCATCCCGGGTACGGGTGTGGGCCGGCCGGCGACCGGCTCGTGTCATAGAGCCGTGGAGGCTCGCTTCCACGAGCCTCGGCGCAGCCCGACCGTACCGAACCGGGCCCGCGTTCCCACGATTCCTCGCGGAGGGAAGCCGACGAGGAGTGCAGGAACGGGCCCGGCTCCGCGCCTCCGCTAGAAGGCGCTGGAGACCAGCCGGAAGCCGGCGTTGTGGCCGCGAAGCGTATTGCCGCCCTTGTCCCGATACGCCGTGCGATGGTTGGCCTGGATGTAGACCCAGCCCCCGCCACGCAGCACCTTGAGCGAGCCCGAGATCGGGCCCGTCGGGTTGTCGTAGGGGCTCGAGGTGTAGTAATTGGCGTCGTACCAGTCGTTGCACCACTCGAGCAGATTCCCGGCCATGTCGTACAGGCCGTAGCCGTTGGCCATGTCCGGGCCCGGCGGCGTCTGCCCACCGTCGTAGTGGCCCACGGGCGTGGTCTCCGGCCAGATGCCCTCGTAGGGATCGCCGGAGGCCCAGTAGTTCGCGTTCGAGCCGACGATGGAGTCGCCCCAGGGATACCGGTAGTAGGGGCCGTGCTCGCCACCCCGGGCGGCCTTCTCCCACTCCGCCTCGGTCGGCAGGCGGTACCCGCCCGCGGCGTAGTCGCAGGCCCACGACGCGTCCATGTCGTAGCACGGCTGCAGCCCGTCCTGCGCGCTTCGCCAGTTGGCGTACGCCGCTCCCCCGTGCCAGCTCACCTCCAGAACGGGGTGATCTTCCTTGGTCGGCTCGACCGAGAAGACGGCGCCGCTCCAGTGAATCCGACTGTCGACGTCGTAGGTGCTCGTGTCGAGGTAACGCTCGGTGTCGCCGTACTTCGTGACGATCCCGCCGATCACCTCGATCAGGCCCTGACCGTAGGCATCATTGAGGTAGGTGCAGTACTTCTCGTTCGTTACCTGGTACACGTCCATCCAGAAGGCATCGATGTACACGGCGTGCACCGGCACGGCATTCGTCATGCCGTCATGATGGTCGCCCATCTCGTACTCGCCGGCGGGGATCAAGGCCATCTCGAACGGATAGCCCAGGACCAGATCCTGCGCGTTCGATAGCGCGAAGGGCTGAATGCCGCCGATGTGAACGGCCTGGGTGAACGCCGCGAAGCCGGCGAGCGTGATATCCGCCGGAATGGGGATGATGTACGTGGCGATCGGGCCGCCCATGGCCGGTTGCGTGAGCAACTCTCCGTTGGAATCCGCGATGTTCACCAGCAGCGTCTGTCCGCCGGTGAGTGTGAAGGTCATCGACGTCGAGTAGCCGACGAGCGCCGTGAGGTTGTGGCCGGTCGTCCCGGCGAGGTCGATGGTGCCGACGTAGGCGGAGCCGAGGATGGGGAGCGAGAGGGCGTCGTAGCTCGCGGGATTCGTCCCGGCGTTGCGGAAGGTGACGGACGCCGTCTGGGCCGAGGACGGAGACGCCCCGAGGCCGAGGCAGAGGGCGGCGAGAAGCGCGGGGGGGGCGAGACGATGGAGGATCCTCCACGGACGGATGTCGAGCTTCATGAGAGAGCAACTCCGGCAGTCGGCCACGGCGAGCCCGCGAGCGGTGGCGGAACGGCACGCACAGCGAGCTCGACGGCCGGGATGGGCAGGATGGACGGGAAGGAAACGGGACACGTCCCGGCCCACCAGCAGAGCAGATGGCGGCGGCAGCGGGGAGAGATCCCCGGCTTTCCGGCGCACCGCGAGGCGCGAGCTTCGCGCCTGGATCGGTCTCCAACGAAGCGGCTACGAGCGGTGCAGGATCGAAACGGGCTCAGCGCCTCTCACCGCGCCTCGCCCTCGACGACGTCGAGCTCGTAGCGATGGCCCTCGCGGCGGAGGCGGCCGAAGGCATGGTCGGCGTCGTGGTAGAAGAGGCCCAGCCAGCCCTCGTCCGCGGCGCGGGCGAGCCACCTCGAGCGGGTCTCGAAGGAGCGCACCGCGTCGATGTCGAAGGCCATGATGTACGGCGGCTGGGTGTGGTGCGTGGTGGGAACGACGTCGGCCCAGAAGATCGCGGTGTCACCGTCGCCGTCCTCGTTGACGGTGATCACGCTGACGCCGTCCGAGTGGCCGTAGGCGTGGTGCGCCACGATGCCGGGCAGGAGCTCCGCGTCACCCTCGAAGCCGTGCAACAGCCCCGCCTCCTCGACCGCGAGCAGGTCCTCGGCGCGGTAGGACGCGCGACGCACGTGGTCGGGATCCTTGGCCATCGCGATCTCGGCAGCGTGGGCGAAGTGCTTCGCGCGGGGGAAGAACGGAACGAGCTTCCCTTCGCGCTCGACGACCATGCCGCCGATGTGGTCGAAGTGACAGTGGGAGGCGATGACGTGGGTGATCTCCTCGGGGCTCACGCCGCACGCGCGCAACGATTGCTCGAACGTCGTCGGCCGCTCGATGTGGTAGATCTTGCGCCACTTCGGCTCCCAGCGGTCGCCGATCCCGACCTCGATGATCAACTTCACGTCCCCGCGCTCGACGAGGAAGGGCCGCAAGGCGAGCAGGATCGTGTTGTCCTCGATCGCGGGGGTGAGCTTCTTCCAGAGGTTCTTGGGAACGACTCCCCACATCGAGCCGCCGTCGAGCCGCAGGAAGCCGTCCGAGAGGGCGGTGATCCGCCACTCCCCCACGCGTGCGGTTCGAGGAACCCAGGGAACCGACGCGTTCGAAGCCGCGGGAGACATGGCGCCTCAGCTCCTGGAGAGGACGTCGCGCGCGATCACGAGGCGCTGGATCTCGCTCGTGCCCTCGCCGATCGTGGTGAGCTTGGCGTCGCGCCACATCCGCTCGACGGGATACTCGCGGCTGAAGCCGTAGCCGCCGAAGACCTGGATCGCGTCGTAGGTGACGCGCATCGCCACCTCGGAGGCGAAGAGCTTGGCCATGGACGCCCGCACACCGTAGGGCTTGCCGGTGTCCTTGAGCCGGGCGGAGTGGTACACGAGGTGGCGGGCCGCTTCGATCTCGGTGGCCATGTTCGCGAGCTTGAAGGCGACGGCCTGCTGGCCGGCGAGGGGCTTGCCGAAGGCCATGCGCTCCTTCGCGTACCGGGTGGCCTGCTCGAAGGCGCCCTGGGCGAGGCCGAGAGCCATGGCCCCGATGGAGATCCGGCCGCCCTCGAGAGTCTTCATGAACGTCGCGAAGCCCTGCCCCTCGGGGCCGAGCAGGTGGTCGCGCGGAATCCGCGTGTCCTCGAAGACGACGCTGGCCCAGTCCGAGCCGCGACAACCGAGCTTCGTCTCGCCCTTCTCGAGGGAGACGCCCGCGGCATCCCGCGGCACCACGAAGGCGCTGATCCCCTTCACCCCCAGGCTCCTGTCGGTGACCGCGGTGATGACGTAGGTTCCGCTGTGGCTCGCGTTCGTGCAGAAGCACTTGCGGCCGTTGACGATCCACTCGTCGCCGTCGAGCACGGCGGTGGTCTGCGTTCCCCCCGCGTCGGAGCCCGCGTTGGGCTCGGTCAGCCCGTAGGCGCCCATGTACTCCCCGGAGATCAGCCGGGGCACGTACTCGTTGCGGAGCCGGTCCCCGCCCCACGCATAGATCGGATAGGTGCCGAGGCTCACATGGGCCGCATACGTCAGCCCGGTGGAGCCGCAGACGCGGCTGATCTCCTCCACCGCGATCGCGTAGGAGAGCGTGCCGCTGTCCGAGCCGCCGACCTCCTCGGAGAACGGGATACCCGGCAGGCCGAGCTCGACGATCTTCTCCCAGGTCTCCTTGGGGAAACGGTGGTTCTCGTCGATCTCCGCGGCGATCGGCGCGAGCTCGGCATCCGCGAATTCGCGCACCATGTCGCGGATCATCCGTTGCTCCTCGGTGAGCTCGAAGGAGTGCTTGATGTCGGGCAGTTCCAGCGTAGTGGAAGTCATGGGTTCCGGCCGTCTCTCGGGGTTCGGTGCGTAGGGAATCGACTCAGTCGAGCTCCAGTCTCCAGCCGCTGGTGCGCCGCGCGCCCTCGCTCACCCCGCCCGGTTTCTGCGGGGCGGAGGCCGGGGACTTCCCGGGGCGCCGTGAGGAGCCCGCTTCGCGGTAGAACTCGTCGCTGCGGCCGCTCCCCACCCAGTCGATCAGGGCTCGGCGCGAGAACTTCCATTCGCGGCCGACCTTCCTCGCGGGGATGCTCTGGGTGTGGAGGACCTTGTTGAAGGTCTTGACGCTCACCCCGAGCAGCTCGGCGGCTTCGTCGATGGTCAGGATCTCGCGGTCAGGGCTGCCGGCCATGGGTGCATCTCCGGGAGGGCGGGGGGAAACCTATGGTGTCGTCTGGGGGGAGGGCGGAGGAGTCGCCATCGGCCCGGGATCTCATCGTCGCTTGGCCTAGGCGAGGAGGGAGCGGGCGATGACGAGCCGCTGGATGTCCGTGACGCCCTCGTAGATCTCGGTGATCCGGGCGTCGCGGAAGAGCCGCTCGACGTGGAAGTCGTCGGTGTAGCCGGCGCCCCCGTGGATCTGGAGGCACTCGTCGGCGCAGTAGTTCGCGGTGGTGGAGGCCGCGAGCTTCGCGCGCGCCGCCATCGGGGTGCAGGGCTCGCCTCGATCGCGAAGCCAGGCCGCCTTGCAGGTGAGGAGTCGCGCGGCCTCGAGGCGCGTCGCCATGTCCGCGAGCTTCCACTGGATGGCCTGGAAGTAGCCGATCGGGCGGCCGAACTGCTCCCGCTCCTTCGAGTACTTGATGGCCGCCTCGAGACAGGCCTGGCCGATCCCGACCCCCTGAGCGGCGACGCCGATCCGGCCCCCGTCCAGGGTCTCCATCGCGATCATGAAGCCCCGGTCGACCTCGCCGAGGACGCTCGTCGCGGGCACGCGAACGTTCTCCAGGATGAGCTCCGTGGTGCTGGAGCCCCGGATCCCGGTCTTCTTCTCGTGCTTGCCGACGGTCAGCCCCGGCGTGTCGGGCGCGAGGAGGAACGCGGTGATGCCGTGGGCCTTCTTGTCGGCGTCGGGATTCGTGCGGGCATAGAGCACGTACATGCCCGCGATCGCTCCCGCGCTGACGAAGTTCTTCGTGCCGTTGATGACGAAGTCGTCACCGTCTCGGACCGCGGCGCAGGATATCGCGGCGGCGTCCGAGCCCGCGTTCGGCTCGGTGAGGCTGTAGGCGGCGATGGCCTCTCCGCTCGCGAGCTTCGGAAGCCACTCGGCCTTCTGCTCCGGCGTGCCGTACTTCGCGATGGGCATGCAGCCGAGGCTGCTGTGCACGGACAAGGTGATGCCGGTCGAGGCGCAGGCTCGGTTGATCTCGAAGAGCACGTGGATCAGAGTCAGGCCGTCCAGCCCCGATCCGCCGTACTCCTCGGGAACGACGAGGCCCCAGAGGCCCAGCTCCCCCATCATCTCGAACACCTCGGAATCGATCGCCGCTTCCCGGTCGTGCTTCGAGGCGCGCGGCATGAGCTCGTTCTCCGCGAACTCTCGCGTCATGTCGCGGATGAGCGTCAGATCTTCGTCGAGAGAGAAATCCATGGGTCGTTGCTGCTCTTGAAGAACGAGTGGGGTGAGGGGGCGATCCGACGCCGATCAGGAGTAGTCGTAGAAGCCCTTGCCGGCCTTCCGACCGAGCCGACCGGCGGCGACCATCCGACGCAGCAGGGGGCACGGGCGATACTTCGAATCCCCGAGACCCGAGTGCAGGACCTCCATGATGTCGAGGCAGACGTCCAGCCCGATCAGGTCGGCCAGCGTGAGCGGCCCCATCGGGTGGTTCATGCCCAGCTTCTTGACGGTGTCGATCGCCTCCTTGGTGGCCACGCCCTCCATGAGGCAGTAGGCCGCCTCGTTGATCATGGGCATCAGCACGCGGTTCGAGACGAAGCCCGGGTAGTCGTTGGCCTCGATGGGCACCTTGCCGATCGATTCGGAGCACTCGAAGATGGTTTTCGTCGTCTCGTCGGAGGTCTCCTGGCCGCGAATCAGCTCGACGAGCTTCATCAGCGGGACCGGGTTCATGAAGTGCATCCCGATGACCTTGTCCGCGCGGCCGGTCACCGCCGCGATCTCGGTGATCGAGATCGAGGAGGTGTTCGAGGCGAGGATGCAGTCCGAGGACGTGACGGAGTCGAGGTTGCCGAAGATCTCCTTCTTCACGTCCACCCTCTCCACGGCCGCCTCGACGACGAGCTGGGCGTACTGGACGTCGTTGATGCTGGTGGAGGGGTGAATGCGGCCGACGATCTCCTTCGCCTGATCCTCGGTCAGCTTCTCCTTCTTGACGAATCGCCCGAGGCTCTTCTCGATGTTGCCGATTCCGCGGGAGAGGACCGCCTCGTCGACGTCCACGAGCTGGACGTCCGTACCGTGGGACGCGAAGGTCTGGGCAATCCCGTTGCCCATCGTTCCCGCGCCGATGACCGCGATTCGTTCGTAGAAAGGTTTGTCGTGCGACATCTAGAGAGCCTCCACTGTCAGGGATACGGCGTTGCCTCCTCCGAGGCAGAGCGAAGCCATGCCCGTCTTCGCGTCGCGCTGGCGCATGGCGTACAGGAGCGTGGTGAGGATGCGCGCTCCGGAAGCGCCGATCGGGTGTCCGAGGGCCACCGCGCCGCCGTTGACGTTGATCTTGGCGGCGT
>CAYRXS010000064.1:7579-27218 GCA_964428225.1 uncultured Planctomycetaceae bacterium | reverse complement strand
GACGGGATCGGCGACGTGGCGGTGGGGGCGCCGTACACCGACCGCGTGCTCACCGACGACGGCGCGGTGTGGATCCTGTTCCTCAACGCGGACGGGACGGTGAAGTCCGAGCAGGAGATCAGCGCCTCCGCCGGCGGCTTCACCGGCGCCCTGGGCAACCAGGACATGTTCGGGTGCTCGATGGGGGGGATCGGCGACCACGACGGGGACGGGGTCGAGGACCTCGCGGTCGGGGCGTACCTCGACGACGACGGAAGCGTCAGCAGCGGAGCCGTGTGGATCCTGTTCCTGAACACGAACGGGACGGTGAAGGCGCACCAGAAGATCAGCGCCACCGAGGGCGGCTTCGGCGGGACCTTCGGGTACAGCGAGTGGTTCGGCTCCGGAGTCGGCTCGATCGGGGATCTGGACGAGGACGGCGTCGGCGATCTCGTGGTGGGGGCCGAGTATCCCGACCACGCCTGGATCGTGTTCCTGAACGCGAACGGCACGGTGCGCGACGAGCTGCGGATCGGGTACGCGGAGAGCGGCTTCGGGGGGATGCCCATCGGCTCGCGCTTCGGGCGCTCGGTCGGATCGCTGGGGGACGTCGACGGCGACGGTTTCACCGACATCGCGATCGGGGCCTGGTCCGACGACGACGTCCGCACGAACTCCGGCGCGGCGTGGGTCGTGTTCCTGAAGGGCTGCCCCGACGTGGACGACTCGTTCCGCAATCCGTCGGTGGGGGGATACACGAATCCCGCCGTCTACTCGGTGATCTCGCCGCCGATCCTCGGCTCGACCTTCTCCTCGTCGATCGGCACCACCGGCAAGACCGGCAGCTATCTCGTCGGGTATTCGACCCCGTTCACCTTCCCGACGACCTGGGGCAACCTCCTCGTCAACACGAACGATCCGAACGGCGAGCTGCTCGGCATGCCCTTCGGCGTGGGGGATCCGACGCTCATCGACCTGCTCGTGCCCGACATTCCCGCTCTCTGCGGCTTCTCCTGCGCGACGCAGGCCATGCGCTTCGGAGGCGGTCCCCTCGACCTGACGAACGCCCACGACTTCATCCTGGGTCGCTGACGGGTTGCGGGAACCCCCGCTCCGTCTTCCCCTCCGCTCCCGGTAGACTGGGCAGGGAAGGCGCAGCATGGGAACCGGATCACGGGAAGGCCTCGACGTCGCTCTGCTCTGCCACGGCTGGTTTCCGGACGTGGGAGGGATCGAGAGCCACACCCGCGAGCTCGCGCGCGAGCTGCGGGCGCGGGGGCACCGCGTGCGGGCCCTCTGCCTCGACTACGGCGAGGAGCTCGAGCCCTACTCCGTGCGCCGCGAGGACGTGGAGGGGGTCGACGTGCACCGCATGGCCTACCTCTACCACGACCACCGCGCCCTCGCGGACGTCGTGGAGAACCGCCGGGCCGAGGAGGTCGCGGGAGCGTGGCTCGCGAAGCGACGCCCCGCCGTCCTCCACGTGCAGCACGTCACCGGCTTCGGGATCGGAGTCCTCCGGACCGCGAGGGAGGCGGGAATCCCGACGGTCGCGACCCTGCACGACTACTGGTCCCTCTGCCCGCGCGGCCAGATGATGCGCGACGACCTGACGGTCTGCGAACGTCCCGAGCCCGCC
Source organism: uncultured Planctomycetaceae bacterium (assembly GCA_964428225.1). Taxonomy (GTDB): domain Bacteria; phylum Planctomycetota; class UBA1135; order UBA1135; genus JBFMCU01. The sequence goes on along the minus strand of CAYRXS010000064.1, from coordinate 25,600 downwards.
GCGTGCGGCGCGTGCCTGCGCGCGACCTGGCCGCACCTGATGCCGTCGGGCGGCGGAGAGGCGCGCGGGCCCGACGGCCGGGACGTCGACGACGACGAGGCGGCGGCGGCCGAGCGCACCTCCTTCGCCCTGAAGTGCCTGGAGCACCCCCGGCGCCTGCTGACGCCCTCCGCCGCCGCGCGGGACGTGTACGGGCGCGCGGGGCTGGCGCCGGAGCGCATCGAGGTGTGCGAGAACGGCGTCGAGACGGCGCACCTCGCCGAGGAGGTGGCGCGCCTTCGCGCGACTCGTCCGCGCTCCGACGGCGAGGTACGCCTCGGGGTGCTGGGCAGCGTGCTCCCGAGCAAGGGGGCGCTCGAGCTGACCCTCGCCTTCCTCGAAGCCGACGTCGAGGGGATGGCTCTGGAGATCCACGGCAACCTGCCGAGCTACCACGGCGACGAGAGCTACGTCGACGAGCTCCAACGCCTCGCCGAGGGGAACGAGCGCGTCCGACTCCACGGCCCCTACCGTTTCGATCGCCTGGCCGGGATCCTCGCCGATCTCGACGGGGTGGCCGCCCCCTCGCGCTGGGTCGAGGTCTACGGCCTCACCGTCCGGGAGGCGGCCGCCGCGGGCCTGCCCGTGCTCGTCAGCGACGCCGGCGACCTGTCGGCGGTGGCGAACGAGGGCCGCGCAGGGCTCGTGGTGGCGGTGGACGACCACACGGGGTGGGTGGACGCCCTGCGTCGATTCGGGACCGATGCCGAGGCGCGACGGCGCTGGAGCGAGGGCGCGCCGCGGCTTCGCGCCACCCGCGAGATGGTCGACCAGATCGAGGGCGTCTACCGCGAGGTAGTTCGCGAGGCAGGCGGCGAGGGGACGCGGCCCGCGGCGCGACCCGGACTGCTCGGTCGCCTGTTCGGGAGGCGGCGGTGAGCGAGCCGCCCCGCTTCCTCGCGGACCACATGGTGCTGAAGCTCGGGAAGTACCTGCGCATCCTCGGGTATGACGCGTCGTGGGACACGGACGTGCGCACGCACGAGCTCATCCTGCGCGCGAACCGCGAGGAGCGCGTCTTCCTCACCCGCAACACGCGACTGGACGAGCAGTACCCGGAGCCCGATCACGTGATTGTGCTCGAGGCGACCGATCCCGTCCTCCAGCTCCGCGCCGTCGTCGACGAGCTCGGCCTCGATCCCGAGGCGCGGATGTTCGCGCGATGCGTTCGCTGCAACGTCGAGCTCGAGGAGCTCGACGCGCTCGACGAGCACGCCTCGGAGGTTCCGGAGCGCGTGCGGGAGCGCTACGACCGCTTCTGGCGGTGCCCCGCCTGCGGCACCGTCTTCTGGCGCGGGACGCACGTCGACAACACGCGTCGCAAGCTCGGGCTCGAGGCGACTCAGCCGGACGACGACGCGGCCCGCTCCCAGTAGTCGACGAGCCGGTCCGCGAGCGTCTCCCAGCGGTAGCGGGCCGCGGCGAAGGAGCGACCGGTCTCGCCGAGGCGCGTGGCGGCTTCGCGGTCCTCGATCAGCCGGATCACCGCGGCCGCGAAGGAGGCGGGATCATCGGCGAGGAGGAGGTGCTCGTCATCGACGAGCCCCAGCCCCTCCGCCCCGATCGTGGTGCTGACGGTCGGGGTGGCAAGGGAGAGGGCCTCCACGATCTTCAGGCGCGTTCCGCCCCCGATCCGCAGCGGCACGACAAAGACGCCCGCCCGCTCGAGGTGCGGGCGCACCGCGGGCACGCGGCCGGTGACCTCGATCTCCGCGGAGGCGAGGGCGCGGACCTCGGGGGTCGGGTCGCCGCCCACGACCTCGAGGTGGGCGTCGGGACGGCGCGCCCGGATCTCCGGCCAGCACTTGGCGGCGAACCACCGGATCCCGTCCACGTTCGGGCCGTAGTCCATGCTCCCGAGGAAGAGCAGGCGCGCCGGATCGCGGGGGCGAGGCGGATCGCTCGGGGCGAAGGTGCTCGGATCGTATCCGCTCGGCAGGACCCCGAACCTCAGCTCGCCGTACCGCCGGCGCAGGATCGCCGCGTCGTCCTCGCTGCAGAGGAGCTGGTGGCGGAAGCGCCGCGCCGAGTACGCCTCGAGGCGCCGCAGCTTCGCGCGATCGAAGCGGCCGCCGATCCCGATCGCCCCGTAGAGGACGGTGTCGAGCTTGTGGTGGTGTTGGACGACCGCGGCGCGGCAATCGGCGGGGACGAGGCGCGCGAGGAGCAGCTCGTCGAGGTGGACCACGTCGAAGCTCTCCCGCGCCAGCTCGCGCCGGAGCTCGTCCCGCAGGGGGACGGAGTGGAACCACCGCTCGAGCTTCGCCCGCGACCACCGCATCCACGCGTCGGGCGGCGTGCGGTCGAAGAGCTTCACGGAGGCGCAGATCCTCGACAGTTCGTCGACCGCGTCGGGATCCGTGTCGGGCTCGCGCACGAGCCGGAGGTGAACCTCCGCCCGCCGCGCCGCCTCGCGCACGAGGTGGAAGGTGCGGATCTTGCCCCCGTTCGTCAGCGGCCAGGGGATCCAGGGGCAGACGAAGAGGACCTTCACGCAGCGTCCTCCTCGGTCGGGGGCGAGCACACGTTCGAGCGCTCGAGCCGCCAGCCATCCTCCCCGTCCACGAGCAGGGCCGCGCGGCCCGTGTCGATGCGGAAGGAGAAGGAGCGCACGGGGGGAATGCCGAGGGCGCCGGCGACGAGCACCCGGATCACGTTGTAATGGGTGGCCACGAGCAGCGTGCCGCCCCGCGCCTCCTCGATCCCGCGCTCGAGCGCGCGCCACGCGCGACGCGCGATCGCCGCGTCGTTCTCGCCCCCGTGGCCGTCCCAGCTCCAGGGATCGTCGTAGAACGCGTCCACCTGCTCGGGGAAGCGCTCGTGGAGCTCGTCCACGCGGAGACCCTGCCACGAGCCGCGGTGGACCTCGCGCAGGCCCTCGTCCTCGTCCGCCGCGAGCCTCGCTCGCTCCGCGGTCGCCCGCCCCAGCTCTCGCGCCCGGCCGAGGGGCGAGCAGAGGACGGCGGCGAGCGGGAGCGCCCCGAAGGCGAGGGCGAGCTCCGCGGTGCGCGCCTCGCCCTCGTCGGAGAGCGGGACGTCGAGATCTCCGTAGGCCTTGCCCTTCCAGTCCGCGTGGACCTCCGCGTGGCGGACGAGCCAGACGCTCGTCCCCGATCCCCATCCCCGGTGCGGCGAGGGGTGCGTGGGGAGGGGAGATTCGGGGGTGGTCATGGCCTTCGTTCGCTATGCTGTGCCCGCCAGAGGATAAGGAGTACGAGCCATGACGAAAGTCGGAGTTCTTCTATCGGGTTGCGGAGTCTACGACGGCGCGGAGATCCACGAGGCGGTGATCACCCTGCTCGCCCTGGACCGCGCGGGGGCGGAGATCATGTGTATGGCCCCGAATGCGGACCAGATGCACGTGATCGACCACACCTCCGGGGAGGTGACGAACGAGACGCGGAACGTGCTCGTCGAGTCCGCCCGGATCGCCCGGGGCGAGATCACGGACCTGGCCCGGGTGCGGGCGGCCGACCTGGACGCCCTGATCCTGCCCGGGGGGTTCGGCGCGGCGAAGAACCTGTGCAACTTCGCGGTGGCGGGCCCCGAGGCCGAGGTCCACCCCGAGGTGGCGCGGATCGTCAAGGAGATGGTCGACGCGAAGAAACCCGTCGGAGCGATGTGCATCGCGCCCGCGGTGGTCGCCGCGGTGCTCGGGGACGGGGCCGAGCTGACGATCGGCACGGACGAGGACACCGCGGGGGCCCTGGAGAAGATGGGCATCACCCACGTCTCCTGTCCGGTCGAGGAGTCCCGGCTCGACGAGGGCAGGAAGCTCGTCAGCACCCCGGCCTACATGCTCGCGGGACGGATCTCCGAGGCGGCGGCGGGCATCGAGAAGCTGGTGGCCGACGTCCTGCGGCTCGCGTGACTCCCACCCGCTGAGCGGGCTCAGTCCAGGAACGAGCGCTTCCGCCGGGTCCAGGTCAGCCAGGCGGGGAAGTGCTGATCGAAGACGGTATCCAGCCCCAGCCTCCGTCCCGCCCGGCTCATCGCGCAGGCGACACAGCACGCCGCGAGGACGAGGAACAGGACCCCGTGCCCCTCGCTCCCGAACCCCCACGCGTTCAGGAGGAAGAAGGCGGCGATCGTGGCCATCGGTCGCGTGAGCGCGCCGAGGGTCAGGCACGCCCCCGTGACGAACGCCACCCAGCGAGCGAGGAAGGCGATCGCGTCGGGATTGGAGAGCAGGACCTCGCGCCCCCACCACTCGATCATCCCCCGCCCCTCGACCAGGGCGGAGTCCACGGTGTCGCGTACGAGCCCGCCGTCGAGATCCCCCGTGGCGAGCCACCGCCACCCGTGCACGAGCAGCACGAGCCCGGTGGTCAGGCGAACGAGGACGAGCCCCGCCGCGGGAGATCGGCTTTCCTTCCTCGCCATGAGGCCCGCGATGCTACCCCGCTCTCGCGGCGCGCGCCATCAACTCACCGCGACTGCGCGTCGATCCAGGCCAGGAGCTCCCTCGCCACGACGGAGTTGCCCACGCTGGACAGGTGCCCGCCGAAGTACAGGCTCCCCAGCTCGGGATCGGCATCGAGCTCCCGCTGCCGGGCGGTCAGGGCGGGGATCGGGTCCACGAAGGGGATGGACCGCCGCGCGAGCTCCGCGTGCAGGCCGTTCCAGTAGGTTTTGTCCTGGAGCGACCAGTCCCGCAGGTCCTCCTTCGAGGGGAAGATCAGGATCGGGGCGAGGCGCGCGCCATTCGCGAGAGCCTCGCGGTGGAAGGCCTCGAGGAGGGCGAGGGTCACGCGGAACGGCTCCTCGCCCCGCGCCTGCCACAGGCTGGCGGGGGAGCGACGGCGGTGAGCCCCGAAGCCCGCGGCGATCCGGACGAGAGAGGACAGCTTCCCCGTCGGGACGGACGGACGACCGACCCAGTACTCGTGATCGGCGACGAGGTCGAGCACCGTCTCCTCGAGAATCGCGGTGCGCAGCTCCTCGCGCGTCTGGAAGGGCTGTACGAGGAGCCGGAGCTCGCCCCCCGTCCCCTCGAGCACGAAGCGCGGCTTCGTGGCGCAGAAACCGGTGGAGGGGTTCCAGAGCGGGCGGTACCGGTTGACGTTGCGGCCGATGTTCTCCAGCAGGATGCCGATGACCACGACCTCGGCGTCGAGCTCGCGCCCCAGGCGGCGGTAGCGCAGCAGGGCCTGATCGGTGCCGTAGCCGCTGACCCCGAAGTTGATCGCCTCGAACTCGGGGCGGATCGCCTCGATGATGTACTGGTACGTGAACCGGTCGGGGATCTCGTCCCCGAAGGTGAACGAGTCGCCGAAGGTGACGATCCGCCGCTTGCCCTCCTCGGGCCGCGGGCCGTACTCCTTCGGGCCCCGAGCTCCGAGGGAGTTGATCTCGAACTTGCCGTCCGCGGTATAGGTGGACGGCGCCCAGGTCCAGCCCAGGTCCGCGTCGAACCGGCCGATCCCGGTCTGCTCGGCCGCCCCCAGCCCCTTCAGCCAGCCCCGCTGCCGCGGGTGGGTGATCTCCCCGAAGGGGGGGAGAGGGATGTCCAGGAACACCCCGTCCCGGATCATGAAGAGCGAGATCGAGCCGTCCGCGAGCACGAGGGCGATCGCGAGGGCGACGAGGATCCGGATGGCTCTACCGCGGGTCATCGAGGAAAGGCAAGGGGTGCGAGGCTCTCCACGTTAGCTCCCGGGAACGGATTGGCAACCGTGGCGGGCCGCCTCTCGCGGGAATCGTCTCCGCCCTTCCGTTCCGCCGGATCCTCAATACCCTGGGCGTCCATGGACCACGACGAGCCCCCCCCCCCCGCCCCGCCGACCCTCCTGGTGGAGGCGCTGTCGAAGAGCTACGACGGCGTTCAAGCCCTCGACCGGCTCTCCTTCCGCGTGGGACCCGGGCGCATCCTGGGCCTCGTGGGGCCGAACGGCGCCGGTAAGACCACCGCCCTGCGCTCGGTCGTGGGAGTGCTGCCCATCCGGGAGGGGCGCGTCCTCGTTTGCGGTCACGACGTGACGAGCGAGGACGTGAAGGCGAAGAGCTGTCTCGGCTGGGTCCCCGACGATCCCGAGCCGTTCGACACGCTCACCGTCTTCGAGCACCTGGAGTTCACCGCGCGCCTGCACCGGATGCGCGACTGGCACGAGCGGGCCGAGAACCTGCTCGAGCGATTCGAGCTCGTCGAGAAGCGCGCCGCCCTCGGGGGCGAGCTCAGCCGCGGCATGCGCCAGAAGCTCGCCTTCTCCTGCGTGTGGCTGCCCCGGCCGCGAATCGTCCTGCTCGACGAGCCGCTGTCGGGGCTGGATCCGCGCGGCATCCGCTCCGCCAAGGACGCGATCCGCGAGCTCGCGGGGGAGGGGACCACCGTCATCCTCTCCTCGCACCTGCTCGAGCTGATCGAGGAGCTCGCGGACGAGCTGCTCATCCTCGACCGCGGCAAGAGCGTCTTCCGGGGCACGCTGGAGGAGGCGCGCGCCTCGCTGTCCCCGGCGGAGGGCTCCAGCCTCGAGGAGATCTTCTTCGCCGCCACCGGCGACGGAACGCCGCCGCTCGAGAATGTCGCTCCGCCCCCCGAGGAGGTCGTGGCCCCGCCCGCGGAGTCGGGAGCGGAAGCCGAGGAGCGGTGAGCGCCTTCTTCGGCCACCCGGCCCTCGCCCTGCTCGCGAGGCGCAAGTTCCGGGGGATCCTCCGCAAGGCGTGGCGACGCCTGAGGACGTTCAAGGGCGCCGCCCTGACCCTCCTGGGATTCGGGCTCTTCGCCCTGTGGATCGGCGCCCTGGTGCTTCCCTCGCTCCTGGGAGACCACGAGCCCCCGGGCACCGCGGAGGGCGCGCCCGCGATCGTGGCGGAGGAGTCCCTGTTCGCGGAGGAGGACGAGCTCGCCGAGAACGCCCGGCTCCGGTCCCTGGTGCAGATCTTCGCCTTCGTCCTGGTGATGCTCAACCTCACCGGCGCCTTCCAACACCGCGGGCTGTTCCTGCCTCGCAACGAGATCGAGCGGCTGTTCAGCGCGCCGGTGCGACGCTCCGACCTGATCCGCTACCGCATCCTCTCCACGTCCGGACGAAGCCTGTTCGGGGCGCTCATCATCGGCGCGGTGGGGATGAGGAGCATGCCGATCCCCCTCCTGGCCTTCGTGGGGATCTTCCTCGGGGTGATGACGATCCCGCTCGTCCACCAGTTCATGGCCATCGTCGCGGGAGGCATCGAGCGAAAGCTCGCGAAGCGGGTGCAGACCCTCGCGCGCGTCCTCTTCTTCCTGGTCCTCGCCCTGACCGGCCTGCTCGTGGTGCTGCTGGTCACCGGGAAGGGGATCGACGACTTCGCCATCACGCGCTCGCTGTTCGGCGGCATTGCGAGCGGCGGCGTGAGCGAGGCCCTCTCCCACCCCCTCGTCCGCACCCTGATCGCCCCGTTCCTGCCCTGGGGACACATGATCGCCGCCCCCTCCGCGATCGATTTCCTGATGTGGCTCGCGGTGTGCGCGGGGATCTGGATCTGTCTCTTCGAGCTGACCGCGCGGCTGCCCGTGGACTTCCGCGAGCTCTCCCTGGAGACCGCGGCGAACGTGGCGGCCCGCCTGCGCCGGTTCCACCGGGGGGGCGGAGCCGCCGCGGGCAAGGTGTCCAAGGGGACGGTGGGCTGGCGGATCCCGTGGCTCTTCGGGCGCGGGCCCGCGGGCGCCGTGGCCTGGAGGAAGACGGGAGCGATGATCCGCAAGGCGAAGGGGACGCTGTGGATGTCGGTCATCATCCTCGCCTTCGTCACGATCCTGTCCACGGTGATCGACGTCGAGGTCGGGGACGGGAAGGAGGCGGTCGTGGTGGGCACGCCGATCCTGATCTCGGTCCTGGGGACGTTCTACCTGTGCTCCGGTCTCCGGTTCGACTTCCGCGACGACCTCGAGCGCATGGAGGTGATCAAGGCCTGGCCGGTCTCGCCCTTCCGGCTCTTCGTGGCCACGCTCCTCCCGGAGGTCTTCCTCGTCTCGGTGCTGCTGATGGGGGCCGTGGCGCTGCGGACCCTGCTGCCCGGGGGCGGATTCCACCCGATCATCCTGGGCATCATCTGCCTGCAGCCGCTGCTCGTCCTGGCCTGGCTGGCGCTGGACAACGCCGCGTTCCTGTTCCTGCCCGTCCGCTTCACGCCGGGCCAGGAGGGAGCCCTGCAGAACGCGGGGCGCGGGATGCTGGTGATGCTGCTCCGCATGGTCATGCTCGCCCTCGTCGCGGGCCTGGGCGGGGGAATCGCGGTGGGGACGTTCTTCCTCTCGAAGGGCGGAGCGGAGGCGGCGGGGACCGCGGACTACGTCGTGGCCGGCGTCGCCCTGTGGTGCACGGTGCTCCTCATCGACCTCGCGCTGCTCTGGCTGGGGGGTCGGACCCTCCGCGCCTTCGACGTGGCGCGCGATCGGGGGTGAGCGAAGCCCGCGGGTCGGTCAGGAGCCCGGGTCGTCCCGCAGCGCGCGCAGCCAGTGCGGCTCGAGCCGCGCCCGCGTGGCGGGGTTGACGTAGCCCGCGAAATCCACCGGGGTCCGCGCGTCGATGGGGAAGTCGAGCGCGCCCCCGTCGGCGGCGGTGAGCTCCGCGCCGGCCGCGCGCGCGCAGACCATCGCCCCCGCCACGTCGTAGGGCTTGGACGTGGTCGTCCGGACTCCCCGCCGCTTCCCCACGAGGGCCCGGGAGTCGACGACCATGCGGTAGGTGCCGAGCACGAGGAGGACGAGCTGGCCCGCGTTGGAGAGGTACTGGTCGTCGTAGCACGTGAGCAGGTCGGCGCCCTCGTGCTCCTCGATCGCGGCGAAGAACGCCGCCTCGAGCCGGGAGATGTCGGGGCGCAGCGCGGGCTTGTACCGGAAGAAGGGGAAGTAGCCGTGGTCGGGGCGATCGTCGTCGTCGGTGACCACGCGGCGGGCGGGGGACGGCATCGAGGCGTCGGGATCGGTCTCCTCCAGCCAGCAGGGCCCGGACGCCGCCGCGTGGAAGAGTCGGTGGCCCCGCGCGCGGGTGACGGGGATCTCGGAGACCATTCCGCCGGCGAGCTCGCCGAGGCGCGGCACGTCCGGCCCCGGGTTCGCGAACGAGACGACGGTCCACGCGGAGCGCAGGTCCGCCATGAGGTTCCGCGTGCCGTCGACGGGATCGAAGGCGATGCGCACCCCGCCGTGGTCGAACCCGGGGAGCTCCACCGGCTCGCCGCCATCCGCGCCGGGGCCCAGGTGTCGCCAGCCCCGCTCCTCGGTCAGGACGGAGAGCGGCCCGCGGCGCGCCTCCGCGAGGAGCCAGCGGTCGATGAGCTCCTCGCTCGGCAGATCCAGCCCGTAGGAGACGTCGCCCACCCCCGCCCCCCGGGGGCGATCGACGCGGTCCGGGCGTTCCTCCCGCAGAGCGTCGACCAGCGCGGCACGGGTGACCTCCCGGATCTCGTCGCACAGGCGACGCAGGCGCGGGAGCCAGCGCTCCCACGCGGACGGTCTCTTCGCTCTTTCGGGTCCGACCATGGCGAGAATGTCGTACTGCCGCGCGAGGTCAGTAGAGCATCCGGGATTCCCGCAAGCCAGCCGCCGCGCCGGCTTGTCCTCGACCATCGCGCTCGTACACTGATCCGCCCTCGCGGCGGCCCTTCGCCGAACCGAGGCGAGCTCCGGGAGAAACGACCATGAGCGAAGTCCGCAACGTCATCATCATCGGCTCCGGCCCCGCCGGATACACCGCCGCGCTCTACACCGCGCGCGCCAACCTCCAGCCCCTCGTGATCGAGGGCATGCAGCCCGGCGGCCAGCTCACGATCACCAACGAGGTGGAGAACTTCCCCGGCTATCCGGAGGGAGTCGATGGCCCGAAGATGATGGGCGACCTGCGCGCCCAGGCCGAGCGCTTCGGGACCGAGATCCAGATCGGGACGGTGACCGAGGTGGACTTCTCGACGCGCCCCTTCGTCGTGAAGACCGATTTCGAGACCTATCAGGCCAAGGCGGTGATCATCAGCACGGGGGCGAGCGCCCGGCTGATCGGGATCGAGCGGGAGAAGGAGCTCATGGCCTCGGGAGGCGGCGTCTCGGCCTGTGCGACCTGCGACGGCGCGTTCTATCCGGACAAGGAGGTGATCGTCGTGGGGGGAGGCGACTCGGCGATGGAGGAGGCCTCGTTCCTCACGCGCTTCGCCCGCAAGGTGACCATCGTCCACCGGCGCGACTACTTCCGCGCCTCGACCATCATGCTCGAGCGCGCGCGTGGCAACCCGAAGATCGAGTTCCTCGTGCCCGCCACCGTCGAGGAGATCCACACCGGCGACGACGGACGGATCCGAGCCGTGACCCTGCGGAATCCGGAGACGGAGGAGTCCTGGGAGCAGCCCTGCGAGGGGTTGTTCTCCGCCATCGGCCACTCGCCCAACTCCGCGGTCTTCGAGGGCAAGGTCGAGCTGGACGAGGAGGGCTACGTCCGCGTCCACGACGGCACCTTCACCTCCGTCGAGGGGGTGTTCGCGGCCGGCGACATCTGCGACCGCAAGTACCGTCAGGCGATCACCGCCGCGGGCATGGGATGCATGGCGGCCATCGACACCGAGCGGTGGCTGGAGTCCCAGGAGGGCTGAGACCGCCTCCTACTGGATGTTCGCCGTCGGGTTCCAGAGCGTGCGCTTGAGCTGGACCTGGAACGGATTCACCACGTTCAGCATGTCCTTGACCCGGGCGTCGTAGTTCAGCTGCAGCCCGATCGCGTAGTCCGATAGCGGGCTGTGGTTCGGCAGCCAGTTCCAGGGATCCCGGACCCCCGGGGTGAGGACCCCGAGGTCCGCACACACGAGAGCACCGTTCACGACCATCCGCCCCAGCATCGGATCGTCCCGGTTCACGATCCCGAAGATCGCGTTGTTCGTGTACAGGAGCCCGTCGATCAGGGTCTCGTCGCCCCAGCTACGCAGGTCCTGGAAGTACTCCACCGCCATCTTGTAGATGTCGTCGGCGATCCAGCCGCCCTTGGGCTCGAGGCAGTAGGCCGCGGCCTTCGGGGTGCCGTCGAGCTCGAACAGGAACGAGTCGCCCGGATCGGTCGGATCCGCGTAGGACAGCATGGTCGTGTCCCAGCCGATCGGGACCTCGTGGCCCGAGTACCACGCGCCGGCGTCGGCGTCGTAGTAGATGTCCCCGAGGTTCCAGATCGGGATCATCGTCTCCTCGCCGTAGCCGTAGTAGCGCGGGACGTGGTCCGGATCGTAGAGCGGGTTCGGCCCCCACTCGGAGGTGGGTCCGTCGGCCTCGCCCGGCGAGTCGGGAAGCGTGGGCTGGGTCCTCGCCCACTCGTCGCGGTTGAAGATCGCCAGCTCGGCCAGGGCGAAGTTCCACTCGTCCACCAGGGGATCGCCGGTGTCCGGATGCCCGCTGATCGTCGCGTACTTGGGCGGCGTCTCCCAGTGCCAGTCCCAGTGCAGCTTGGCGGGCCGCTGGTAGTCGCCGATCATGATGTTGCCGCCGCACGTGAGGCCGAGGGCGTTCTTGGTGCCGTCCTGGGCGATGCCGAAGGTCCGCGGGCCGGTGGGGGCGCCGGGCAGGTCGCCGTCGACGTACTCCCGGCCGTCCAGGTAGCGGAGATCCGTGGGGACGTACACGTTGCCCCGGACGATCAGCGCTCCCTCGCCCTTCACGTAGCCGTTGATGATCAGGTCCCCGTCGATGGCCACCGTCTCGTCGATCGTGATCGGGTTGTCCCAGGTGCCCGTCAGGATCACGTTTCCCGTCACGCTCTGCTGGATGCTGTCCGCGTTGCCGAACCACACCGCCATGCCCAGGTCGAGCGGCGTGTCGAGGATCTCGTCGTGCGGGGTCACGTTCAGGATGCCCGCGGTGATCGCTCCGTCCGCGTTCTCGGCCAGAACCCCGTACTCGAAGTCGTCGACCACGCGATTGCCCTCTCCGGTCGAGTCCGGCAGCCCGGTGTCCGGATCGACACCCCCGTCGTCGGGGATCGGGGACGGGAAGTACTGCGGCAGGAGGCCGTCGACCATGTCCGAGTACTCGGTCGGATAGTCGAGGTAGAGGTTCTCGCCCGCATCGGGGGGGTCACCGGCGGGCACGAAGTCGCTCACCGTCATCTCGCCCCAGGCGTCCTGGAGGATGTTGCCGTCCGCGTCGAACTCGTAGCTCTTGAACGTCATGTCGCTCCAGTTCGAGACCACCACCCCCTCGTGGTCCGTGGCGACTCCGCGGATGCACATGGTGCCGGCGACGAACGAGTCCGCGTCCCCGTCGTTCATCTCCCAGGGCTCCCGTCGATGTCCTGGCGGAGCATGAGCCGCTCCAGGGAGCCGACCTTGACGCGCTCGAAGGTGCCGAAGTCGTCGGGATCGGTGTTGTACCAGCGGTCGACCGAATCGACGCTCGCATGGCAGAAGATGCAGTTGACGTTGTTCGCGAGGATCGCGTAGTCGAATCCGGCGAACTCCTCGGGCTCGATGGTGTAGACCTGCTGCACCGCGCGGTTCAGCACCGGGTTGACGATGCCCTGACCGCGGCTCGTGCTCGCGGAGGCGGTGAGGAACAGCTGCACCGAATCCACGTCGTCCCGGCGGACGATGCGCAGCGAGTCGATGTTCACGTCGTTGAACCGCAATTGCCCGTCGCCGGTCTCCGGCAGGTCGAGCAGCGGCAGCAGGTCGAACCCCTCGTCCTTCGAGGGGGGGTCTCCGGGACCGCTGTCCTCGATGCCGAGGGCGAGCAGGTGGGTGCGGAACGACCCGATCGAGCCCGCGGCTCCTCCCTGGGCGGCCAGGTAGCCCGACCAGAGCTCCTCGGCCGCGAGGATGGCCACGCTCTCCACCGCGCTGGACAGCTTGTAGTCGTCGTTCTGGTGCGTCGTCGTGCGCTTGCCGTTGAGGACCGTCGTGAGCAGGGCCATCGCGAAGATCGCGAGACCCGATACCACGAGCATGGTCGGCAAGAGCGCGATCCCGTCGCGGCTTCCCCGCCGCGAGCTCGGGCCCGTTGCGCGCCTTCGAGCCCTCTTCGTCGTTCCGTTGTACATTTTCCCTTCCCTTCGGACTCCCATCCGCTGTACCTCCCCCTCGTCGTCGCTCAGAGCTCGGGCTCGTTCCGGAGGAACATGACCGAATCGACCTCACGCACGATCGGCATGGTCTTCAGAGCGTGACCCAGCACGAACAGCCTCACGTGGAGCACGTTCGTGTCCTTGTCCCACAGGAAGATCGGGTCGTCGAAGCCGTCGTCGTCCAGATCTCCGCCCCAGTTGCATCGCTCCTGCAGGATCACCGTCGGACCGAAGCCGACGTCTTCCTGCGCCACGGTGGGGTTCGTGGCATCCCATACCACACGGCGGATCTGCCCCACGTCGAACACGTCGATGCGGTCGCCGTCTTTGTTCAGGTCGTCGTCCGTCGCCGCTTCCTCGTAGACCGAGCGCGGCTCGAAGTAGAGCGCGACGTACCCGTCGAGCGTCGGCCCGACACCCGGTACCTCCGCCCCCCAGAACAGGTCCTCGCCGTTGAGGAAGTTCCTGCCCCCCGCCGGGTCGATCGGCAGGCGGTACGAGAATCCCGTGCCGTCGCCGCGGAAGAAGACGGGCGTGCCGTTCTCGTCGGCGATCCCGTCGAAGTCCTCGGGAGGGGGGTTGTCCTGCAGCTCGAGCGGCTCCGCGAGGCCCATCCACATCAGCTCCGCGTTGTCCCAGTGATTTATGTCTGACGTGCAGCCCTCGCCGCGCATCAGGAGCTCGAAGTTGACCTGGTCGTCGTTCAGGCGATCGTAGGAGAGCCGCTCCGCTTGCGTCGTCCCCCGCTCGAGGAGGAGCCGACCGAAGGGAGGGAACCCGAGGGTCGAATCCACCTGCAGGGATGCGACCTCGCCGTTTCCCAGGTCCGCGGTGATCACCGCGTTCGGCTCGAGCCCGCTGGCGTTGGCCAGCTCGTGCTCGATACGGAACAGCATCTGCTGGGCGTGCTCCTCGGCCGTGGAGATCCCGATCGTGGAGCTGGAGAAGCGTCGACCCGAGTCGACCATCCCCAGCGACGCCAGGAAGACCACGGTGAAGAGCATCACCACGATCATCAGCTCGACCAGGCTGGTTCCCCGGCGTGCGGTGCGGGTCGCTACGGACCTTCGGTCGTCATGGCGTTCGAGCATCGGTCAGTACCCCATTACGTAGAAGGCGTGCCTGTAGCTGCTCTCGCCGGACTGGCTTCGCCAGCGGACCTCGAGGATCACCGGGATGATCCTCGCGTCCCCGGCGACGTCCAGGTCGTTGTCGTCCCCGTCCGCGTTGAGATCCCGGGGCATACCGATCCGGATCCCCAGGTCCTGGTCCGTCTCTGTCTCGTTCGTGACGAAGGTGATCAGTCCGTCCGCCTCCCGGTCGGGGAGGGCGGAGAGGACTCGAACGTCGAAGGTGTGCCCGTGCGCACCTCCGTCGCTGAACTCCGCGATCAGGTCCTCGGCCCACGTCTCCGGCGATTCGGAGAGCTCGTAGGAGCGCGCGTGGATCCGCTCCGCCACCGATCGCGTCGCGTTCTGGGCCAGCGACCGCTCACGGTTCTGCTTGCGCAGGGAGTGCATCCGCGAGGTCGCGGAGAGCACGCTGACCATTCCGATCATCAATATCGAAACCGCGATCGCGAGCTCGATCAGAGTGAACCCCGCGCTCGTGTTTCGCCGTTTTCGAGCCGCTCCCGGCGCGCCCACCGCGCGACGGTGCCCGTATCTCGAGACACAATTCAACTGCCTTCCCCCAGGTGTTCCTGGAAGCCTTCCCGCACCCTCTCTCGGTCCCCGGGGAGTCCCCGCTGAAAGAAAGTCGGCCTTTTCAGGGCTTTACGCAGGGGTTGCAAGCCGCAGAATGGACGATAGTCGGCGGAACATTCGCCACGTACCCATGAGAATCTGTCTCGTCTCCCACGGTTTTCCCCCGGTGGAACGTACGGGCGTCGAGAACTACACGGCGGGCCTCGCCGCCGCCCTCGCGCGAAAGGGCCACACGGTCGAGGTCTTCGTGCCTCGGCGATCCACTCGGACCCTCGACCTCGCCCTGCGTCGGGAGGAGCGGGACGGCTACGCCGTGCACTGGCTCACCGTCAACCACGACCCCTCCGGTCCCCGCGAGATGCTGGAGCGCCCGGCGGTGGCCAAGCGGTTCGGCGCGTTCCTGGATCGCGAGCGGCCGGAGATCGTGCACTTCCAGCACGTCGTGAAGCTCGGAGTCGGCCTCGTCCACGAAGCCGCGCGGCGGGGAGTGCCCACGGTCTACACCGCGCACGACTACTACGGGATCTGCCATCGCTACACGCTGCTGCGCCCCGATCTCGAGCACTGCGACGTCCGCGGCGACTCCATGGCCTGCGCCTCGTGCGACGTCGCCCTGGGGTACCTCAACTCCCTCCCCGGCCTGGGCGACTACCAGATGGGGGTGCTCCCCGAGCAGCTCACCGACGAGCAGTGGGCGGCCCTGGGCGAGCTGCTCGAGGGCGATCCCGAGCCCGCCGGCCTCTCCGACGAGGACGTGGACGCCGCCTACGACCTGCGCCGCGATCTGGACGGCCTGCGCGCTCGCGCCTACACGCGGATCGACCGGATCATCGCGCCCACCCGGTTCCTCGCGGACGAGCTCGTCCGCGGCGGCATCGAACCGGACCGCCTCGAGGTGCTGCCCTACGGGATCGAGAGCGCGGACCTCGCCGCCGTTCCCCCCGTCCGGCCCGATCCCGCCCGGCCGGTGCGCTTCGGCTTCTTCGGCGGCCTCTCCAAGCACAAGGGGATCCACCTCCTCATCGAGGGCTGGCGGCGCGCCGCGCTCCCCGCGGAGCTCTCGCTCTGGGGCTACTCGACCGACCTGCCCTACCAGGAGCGGCTGCGCGAGGCCGCCGCCGCCGCGGGCATCCGCTGGCGCGGCGCCTACGAGCGCGAGGACCTGCCCGGCCTGCTGGCCGAGGTCGACGTCGTCGTGATCCCCTCGATCTGGGTCGAGAACTACCCGATCGTGATCCGCGAGGCCTTCGCCGCCCGCCGTCCGGTCGTGGCGCTCGACTTCGGCGCCCTTCCCGAGAGTGTGCGCGACGGCGTGGACGGGCTCCTGGTCGAGCCCCGGGATCCGGACGCCCTCGCGGCGGCGATGCGCCGCTGCGTGGAGGAGGAGGGCCTGGTAGAGAGGCTCGCCGCGGGGATCGAGCCGGTGAAGGGCATCGACGAGCAGGCCTCCGAGCTCCTGGAGCGCTACGTCCCCCTCGTCGAGGCGGTCGAGAAGGAGCGCGCGTCCGGACGGGTCGAGCCGCCCGCCTCGCTGCGCGCCTTCCTGGAGCGCTTCGAGCATCTATCGTCCCTTCCCCTCCGCGAGCTCCACCGCCGCGCCTTCGAGGGGATCGAGCGGCTGCGGGCGCGGCTCGGCGAGGGCGCGGGCGACGGGCCGGGGGCAGGCGCCTCGCTCCCGGATTCCCACGAGCTCGAGTGGCTCCGCGAGACCTTCGAGGCCCGGGACTCCGAGCTCGCGTGGCTCCGCGAGATCGCCGAGGGGAAGGACGAGGAGATCAAAGACCTCTTGTGGCGTACCGAGCGTCTCGACGAGATCGAGAAGGCCCTGCGCACCGAGGAGGAATGCCGTCGCGACGTGGAGCAGGCGACCGAGAGTCTACGGGCCGAGCTCGATGCCGCCGAGGAGGGGGGAAGACAGCTCCGCGAAAACCTGAGCGAGACGCAGGAGATCCTCGATCGGACCAAGGGGCGCCTGCAGGCGACCGCCGAGCTGGGCGCCGCCGCCCTGAACGCGCAGGAATCCCTGATGGGGGCGGAGATCGCGCCCCTGCTCGACGTGATCAACAACCTGGTCGGCACCGTGCGCGAGCGCGAGTGGAGCGACGAGTCCTTCGACGAGCTGATCGAAGCGGTGCGCTTCGCCCGCGGAACCGCGGACGCGGCGGTCGCCGAGATGGAGTGGCGCCGCGACATGATGCGGCAGGCAAGCCTCGCGGCTCGCAGGCGGTTCCTGTGGAAGATCGTGAGCCGGAGCGCACTCGGCAAGCTCATCGAGGCGTGGGGTCCGCCGGAGCCCGAGGACGAGGACGGAGAAGGGGGCGAGCCGTGACTCGACCCGTCTCGATCGTCCTGCCCTCCCTGGGGACCACGGACCTCCTGGAGCGGAGCCTGCCGCCGCTGCTCGAGGAGCTCGGGCGCCGCGCGACCGGTGACGAGGCGATCCTCGTCGACGACACGGGCCGCGACGAGCTGCGCGCCTGGGCGGCCGACGCCTTCCCCTCCGTCCGGGTGGTGGTCCGGGAGGAGAACGGCGGGTTCGGGCCGGCGCTGCGGAGCGGGGCGGAGGAGGCCCGCCACGACCTGTTCTTCTCCATGAACACCGACGTCCTCGTGCGCCCGGGCTTCCTCGATCCCCTCGTGGCGGCCATGGACGAGGACGTCGCCGCCGCGGTGCCGCGGGTCCTGCTCGACGGCGACGAGGAGCGGATCGAGTCCTGGACCGGGTTCGAGCTCCGGGCGGGCCGGATCGGCTGCCGCATGCGGGGCCTCGACGCGGACGAGCCGGAGGCGCCCTCCGAGGACACCCCCGTCGCCTTCGCGGTGGGGGGGACGTGCCTGTTCCGCACCGCGGGGTTCCTGGAGGGGGGCGGCTTCGATGCGATGTACGAGCCCTTCTACTGGGAGGACGTCGACTACTGCTGGAGCGCCTGGCGCCGCGGCCGGCGCGTTCTCTACGTGCCCTTCTCTGTCGTGGAGCACCACCACCGCGGGACCATCGAGGGGCTGGTCCCCGAGGAGGCGGTTCGCGCGGCGATCGAGAAGAACACCCTGCTCTTCCACTGGAAGCACCTCGACGATCCCGCCCTCCTGCGCCGCCACCTCGCCGAGGTGCGCCGCGCGATCCTCGCCGCCTGGGTCGAGGGCCGCACCGAGGAGCTCGTCTGGCTCGTCCTCGCCCTCGACCAGGCCGTCGCCGCCCTCGCCGCCCGCGAGGGACGACCCCCCGCGACGCGTACCGTGGCGCAGATCCTGGCGGCGAGCCGGTG
>CAYRXS010000064.1:0-7569 GCA_964428225.1 uncultured Planctomycetaceae bacterium | reverse complement strand
AGCACCTCGCGGATCGCCCGACAAGTTTCCTCCCACCACGATTCCGGCCGCTGCGGCCGGAATCGTGGTGGAGTTGCCCTGACTCCGTACTATCGGGCGGCGGCTCGCAGGATCGCCTCGAGGCCCTCGACGTGGGCCTCGCGGGGGAAGCGCTCGGCCACGCGGGTGCGGCCCCGCTCCCCGAGGCGGGTGCGCAGCTCGGGGTCGCCGAGCAGGCGGTCGATGGCCGCGGCCATCGCCTCGGTGTCCTTGCGGCGGACGAGGAGGCCGGTCTCGCCGTCCTCGAGCCAGTCCGGGATGCCGCCGACCTCGAAGGCCACGACCGGCTTGCCGTGGGCCATCGACTCGATGCCGACCAGGCCGAAGGGCTCGTCCCAGACGGAGGGGCACACGACGACCTCGGCGCGGGCGTAGAGCGTCTCGATCGCTCCCGGCTCGGCCCAGCCCGCGAAGTGCATCCGCTCGCCCACGCCGTCCTCGACCGCCTTGGCGCGTAGCCACTCCTCGGCGGGGCCGGTTCCGGCGACCACCGCGCGGAAGGGGCTCTTCACCGCGGCCAGGGCGCTGGTCAGAAAGTCCACGCCCTTGTCGGGCAGGGTCAACCGCGCCGGCGTGAACAGGAGCGGGGCGTCGGAGGCGTCGAGGAACTCCCGCGTCGCGAGATCAAGCTCGCCCCGCGGCTGGGCGTCCGTGTTCGAGAGGGTGAAGAGGGGGAGCACGGAGGTCGTGTCGGGCGGGAAGCCCACCTTCAGGAGCTCGCTCCGCATGTAGTGGGAGTTCGTGAGCACGCGGGTCGAGCGCTGGACGATCTCGAGCTCGCGCCACTTGCGACGCAGGGCGCGGATCGGGGTCAGCAGGAAGCTCGCGTGCGGCTCGCGCTTGAGGCAGACGCATCCCTCGGTGGTCCAGTACCGCCGCAGGCATTCCACGCCCATCGCCTCGCGGCAGTTCTCGCCATCCTCCCGGTACTTGTTCAGCCCGGGGCAGAACAGGGTGTGGTCGTGCACGTAGCGTACGAGGGGGGCGAGCTCGACCAGGCGCTCGTGGGCGTCCAGGTTGTGCAGCGCGGACAGGTAGATCACGTCCGGCGTGGCCCCGCGCACGCGGCGCACGAGCTCCGCGCTGAGCCACCGCGGCATGCGCTCGCCCTCGAGGCCGGGGAGCTCGATCACCTCGACCTCGTCGAGGTCGGAGGCCCGGCTCTCCCGGCAGAGCACGGTCACCCGGTGCCCGCGCTCGAGCAGGGCGGGGACCACGACCGCCGCGTAGCGCTCCGTCCCCCCGATGAGTCCCCAGGTGTCGAGAACGAAGAGGATGTGCACGCGGCTCTCAGCTCCCGATGGTCAGCAGGAACTCGCCGTTCGAGCCGGTCCGCTTCATCTTCTGGATGAGCATCTCCATCGCCTCGACGGGGTCGAGCTCGTTCAGGACCCGCAGCAGCATCCAGACGCGACTGAGCTCCTCCTCGGTGAAGATGAGCTCCTCCTTGCGCGTGCCGGAGCGGTTGATGTCGATGGCGGGGAACATGCGCCGGTCGGAGAGCCGGCGGTCCAGGACGAGCTCCATGTTGCCGGTGCCCTTGAACTCCTCGAAGATCACCTCGTCCATCTTGGATCCGGTCTCCACGAGCGCCGTGCCCAGGATCGTGAGCGAGCCCCCGTGCTCGATGTTCCGGGCCGAGCCGAAGAACCGCTTGGGGAACTGCAGGGCGGTGGCCTCAATGCCCCCCGACAGGAGCTTGCCGTGGGAGGGCGCCTCGTTGTTCGAGGAGCGGGCCAGGCGGGTGATCGAGTCGAGCAGGATGGCGACGTCGCGCCCGGCCTCGACCATGCACCGCGCCTTCTCGATCACCATGCGGGCCACCTTGAGGTGTCGCGAGGCGGACTCGTCGAAGGTCGAGGCGATGACCTCGCGCTTGCCCTCGGGGATCGAGCGCTCGAAGTCGGTGACCTCCTCGGGACGCTCGTCGATCAGCAGGATGATCAGGTGCACGTCCGGGGCGTTCTCCACGATCGAGTTCGCGATCTGGTGGAGCAGGATCGTCTTGCCCGTCCGGGGCGGGGCGACGATGACCCCCCGCTGCCCGCGCCCGATGGGGGTGATCAGGTCCGCGATGCGCATCTCGAGGGGATTCTCGGGTGCCCCCTCCAGGATGAAGCGCTGGTTGGGGTAGATGGGGACGAGCTCGGTGAAGGGGGTCCTCTCGATGGCCTTCTCGGGCTTGTGCTCGTCGATGGACAGAACCGTCTTGATCGCGAAGTACTTCTCCCCCTCCTTGGCGGCGCGAAGCTCTCCCTCCACGGTCATGCCGGTTCGCATCCCGTACTTCTCGATCAGGGAGGGAGGCACGAAGACGTCCTCCTCGTTGGCGAGGTAGCAGTTCTTCGTCTGCCGCAGGAACGAGTGTCCGTTCTGACACACCTCGAGGCATCCCGTGACCCGGACGGGTATGTGCTTCGTGAGGCGGGCGGACGTGATCGCCCACACGATGTCGCGGCGCTTGCGCAAGCCCTCGACGTCGACCTTCTCCTTCTTGGCCACCTCGTGGAGCTCGTTGAGCTGCCGCTTCACCAGCTCGGAGTAGCTCACCGCCTTGGGCTTCGTCTTGCGCCGAGAGGGGGGAAGGCTGGACTCGAGCTCTTCCAGCTCCTCCTCGGAGAGATCGGCGGGCAGGGCGTCGTAGTCGATCCTCGGACCCTCCATGACCGCGGCGAGCGCTCCTCCGCCTCCGCCTCCGCCGCCGCTCGGGCGTTGTCGCTTCTTCCTCTGCCAGTTCCGTTTCTTGGCCATGCCGGATCGAGTGGGTGGGGGTGTGGGGGAAGGGGGGCGGGGGATCAGGCGATCCCGAGCCGGCGCAGGGCTTGGCTGACTTCCTGCTCCAGCTCCTCCGGGCTTCCGTTGTTGGAGACCACGACGTCCGCCCGCTTCCGCTTCAAGTCGAGCTCGAGCTGGGTGGCCTCGCGGCGTGCGACCTCGCCGGGCGACCACCCACGAGCGTGGCGAGCCCGACGATCGCGCGCGGGGAGATCGGCGTCCACGAACACGAGCACGTCACACTGCTTCACGAGCCCGTGTCGCGAGTCGTTCTCGAGCAGCAACGGCACGTCCAGCACCACGCGCGGGATGCCGGCGGCTCGAGCCTCGCGCAATCGCTCCAAGATCCTGGCACGAACGAGCGGGTGGGTCCAGCCTTCGAGGGCCCGACGTGCCTCATCGCCCGTTTCCGGATCGAACACGAGGCCCGCGAGGGCATCCCGGTCCGGGCGGCCCTCGCGGTCCAGGCAGCCCTCCCCGAAGCGCTCCCGGATCCGCTCCACCACCTCGGGGAGGCCCAGGACCTCCTCGGCGAGCTCGTCGGCGTCGATCACCCGGCCCTCCGCCCCGGCCAGGGCCCGGGCCACCCGCGACTTGCCTGACGCGATCCCCCCGAGCACGCCGAGGACGACGGTCGGGCGCGGCAGGGGCGATTCGGCGGTCGGGGCGTCGCCGGGAGGGGGATCGGGGGACGTCATCGGGAGCGGGAACCTCCGGGAAACCCCGCGGGGCTCGCGGGGTAGGGCTCGTGGCCGGGGGGCGACGAACGCCCCCAGGCTACGTCGTCACCGGTCCCCGTCAAGGCCCCCAAATCCCGCACGAACCTTGCGTTAGGGGCGCTGCGTCGGGTATCAAGACGCGCCACGGCAACCTGCCGTGTCCCCTCCTTTTCCTGCCGTCCGGCGGGATCCGTCCCGCCGGAGAGCCGAGCGTCTCGAGGAAGCCCCCGATGATCCTGCGTCCCAACAGTGGTGTAGCCCGTATCAGCGCGATCTGGATGATCGTCGTCATCGTCCTGTTCCTGGCGGCCGTCGGCTTCGCCTTCGTTGCTTCGAGCGATCGGGCCAGCGAGCGAAAAGCGAAGGAGGACGCCCGAGTCGAGGAACAGAAGGCCACCACCACCGCGGACGTGGAGGCGAACAAGCGGCGGGACGTCACCACCGTCCTCGGCTGGTACGACCGGGAGTCCGCCGACCCCGACTGCGACCTCGCCGCCGCCCGCGACGGCCTGGAGCGGTTCCGGGAGGCCTTCTCCGACCTCGGGGACTCGAACGACACCTACGAGTCGGTCATCACCCCGATCATCGCGGCCTTCACCGCCCAGGCGACGCAGATCGGCGAGCTCCAGCGCCGGATCACCAGCCTGGAGAACGAGGTCCAGGTGGCCACCGGGAACGTGCAGACGGTCACGCGGGAGAAGGACGACCTGATCGGCGGCCTCCGCACGCAGATCGCGGACGACGAGCAGCGGGCGAACCAGCGCCAGCAGGAGATCGAGGACCGGCTCTCGGACTCGCAGAGCCAGACCGCCGAGCGGGATCTCGAGCTGCGCAACGCGCGGTCCGAGCTGAGCGCCGCGCAACGCGACTGGGACCTCGAGCAGGCGCGGCTCGAAGCCCGCATCCTGAAGCTGGCGGAGGACACGAAGTTCGCGAAGGAGCCCTTCAGCCTGTACCCCGACGGCAAGATCCTCGAGGTCTCCGACAAGATGCCCATCGGCTGGGTCGACATCGGCGCGAACCAGCGGCTGACCCGCGGCACGCGCTTCCGCGTCGAGTCCGGGATCCCGGGAGCGAAGCGCTTCAAGGCCTGGGCCGAGGTGACCCGCGTCGAGGCGAACCGCGCCGAGGTGAGCTTCACCGAGCTCGCCGACCGCTACGACCCCGTCGTGGCCGGGGACGAAATCATCAATCCCCTCTACGACCCCACGGGCGGCCGCAACGCGGTGCTCTGCGGGCGCTTCTCGGGCAGCTTCAACGAGCGCGAGCTCACGATGCTCCTCGAGCGCCTGGGGATCGTCGTCCAGCCCGGTCTCGATCTGACGACGCACTTCCTGATCGTGGGCTCCGAGCTCTGGGCCGATCCCGATACGGGCGACCCGCTCGACGAGCCGATCCAGCCCTCCGAGCTGCCCGTGTACAAGGAAGCCGAGGCCATCGGCGTCCAGATCATCCCCCTCCAGGACATCCGCGCGTTCTTCCGCGTCGACTCCGGCCTGGCCGGGAAATGACGGAGCGGCCCCCGCGTTCCCGGTGATCGCGGGCTCGAGAGCCCCCGGGTCGTAGATATCGCTGGCGCGGCACCCGGCCGTGTTGCAGCATCTCCCCCTCCATGGCGGAAGACCGCGATCCCTTCGAGCAGACCCGGATGACCCTGGGAGAGCACCTCGGGGAGCTCCGGTCGAGACTGTTCAAGGGGGTGATCACCGTCGCGATCGCCTTCTTCGTGGCGTTCTACTTCAAGGACGAGATCGCCCAGATCGTCTCGATTCCCCACACGAGGGCGATGGGGATGCTGGAAACCCACCTCATCGGGGAGGCGGAGGATCTGCTCGAGGAGCACAACGTGGACCTGGAGCCGGAAGACGAGCGCTTCTGGAAACGGTCCAAGTACTTCGAGACCGACGACCCGACCGACGAGCGGCTGCGGGGGTGGGACACCCGGCTGCACGCGATCGGAGCCGGCGAGGTCTTTCTCTACAAGCTGAAGATCTGCCTCTACTTCGCGCTCGTCGCGGGTGGCCCCGTGCTCCTGTGGCAGATGTGGAGGTTCATCGCCGCGGGGCTCTACAGGAAGGAGCAGAAGGCGATCCTGCGCTACTTCCCCGTCTCCGTGGTCATGTTCGCGGTGGGGATCCTCTTCGGGTTCTTCGTCATCGTGCCCTACGGGATGTACTTCCTGAACAAGGACGCGGACGTGACGCTCGCCCTGCCCACGATCACCACCAAGAACTTCCTGACCTTCCTGACCGGGCTCTGCCTTGCCTTCGGGGTGATCTTCCAGCTCCCGCTGATCATGACCTTCCTCGGCGGCGCGGACATCGTGCAGCCCCGGACGATGTCGAAGTACCGGGGCCACTGCATCGTGGGAGCCTTCGTGGTCGCGGCGATGCTCACCCCGCCCGATCCGATCACGCAGCTCATGATGGGGATTCCCCTGATCATCCTGTACGAGATCGGCGTGTGGGGAGCGCGGATCGCCGCGGGGAGGCGAAAGCCCACCGGCCTCGCGCTCGACGGGGGAGGGGACGGCGGTTGACGCCGCGGCTCGAGCGGGCTTCGATCGTCGCGGTGGGCGATGAGCTGCTCGCCGGCGCTCACCCCGACCTCGACTCTCCGGAGGTCGCGCGCGCGCTCGCGGAGCTCGGGTTGACGGTGGAGGGCGTGCGCGTCGTGCCCGACGACGAGGAGACGATCGCCGCCGCGGTGTCCGCGGTCATCGCCCCCGGGACGCTCGTCGTGGTGAGCGGAGGGCTCGGGCCCACCGGGGACGACGTGACGCGCCACGGCATCGCGCGGGCCCTCGGCGTCGAGCTCGAGCTCTCCGAGGAGGCCCTCGCGGAGATCGAGCGGTGGTTCCGCCACCGCGGGATCGCCATGAGCGACACGAACCGCCGCCAGGCCCTCTTCCCCCGGGGGAGCGTGCGGATCCAGAACCGGGCCGGCACCGCGCCGGGCTTCCGGGTCGAGGTCGGGGGCGCGATCGTGGTGTCCCTGCCCGGACCGCCCCGGGAGCTCCGCCAGGTGCTCGAGGAGGAGGTCGTGCCGTGGCTCGTCGAGGCCCGGCTCGTGCCCGAGCCGCCGGCCGAGCACCGGCTGCACCTGTTCGGCCTGTCGGAGAGCGTGTTCGAGGAGCGATGCGGCGCGTGGATGGAGCGCGGAGCCGATCCGCGGATGGGCTGCTCGGCGAAGCGGGGGGTCCTGACCGTGAGCCTGCGCGCCCGGGAGCGGGGACCCGAGGCGGGCGCGCGCCTGCGCGAGCGAGTCGCGGCCTTCCGGGAGCGGTTCGCCGATCACGTCTTCAGCGAGACCACGCCGCGGCCGGAGCAGGTACTGGGAGAGGCCCTGATCGACCGCGGCATCTCCATCACCACCGCCGAGTCCTGCACGGGGGGGCTCGTCGCCTCGCGGCTCACCGACGTGCCCGGGATCAGCGCCGTCTTCCGCGAGGGCTTCGTCACCTACGCGAACGAGGCGAAGGCGCGCGCCCTGGGGGTGGACGAGGCTCTCCTCGCCGAGCACGGCGCGGTCTCCCCCGCGGTGGCGGAGGCGATGGCCGGAGGCGCAGCCCGCGCGGCCGGAGCGCGGCTCGCCCTCTCGATCACGGGGATCGCGGGTCCCGGCGGAGGGACCGAGGAGAAGCCCGTCGGCCTGGTGTGGTTCGGCACGTCGCTGGACGGGGAGGTCCGGACGACCTCCCGGCGCTTCCCGCCCCGCGAGCGCCGGTGGATCCGCGCCCTCGCCGCGACCACCGCCCTCCACCTGGGCTGGCGGCGCCTGCGCGAGGCGGGGCTCGCCGCCCCTCCGTTCGGGGAATCCGCTCGAGGGGAATGAGGCTCGGGGCCGATTGACCCCCGGAGAGGGCGTTGGTATGGTCCCCGCCTCTCTGCGAGAGCGTCCCGCTCCTTCGAATACCGGTACCCCGTGGTGTAATTGGCAACACAACTGGTTTTGGTCCAGTCATTCCAGGTTCAAGACCAGGCGGGGTAACCACACCCTCCGGCCGGTCAACTCGAGCGACCAGCGCGCAACCCCC
>CAYRXS010000063.1:0-27236 GCA_964428225.1 uncultured Planctomycetaceae bacterium | reverse complement strand
CTCCCTGCTCGAGAAGCGAGGCCGCGTCCTCGAAGTCGTCGAGGCGTTTCTCTAGTTCTCCGCGGCGGCTACGGTGCGAAGAGCGGCCCTGCTCCTCGCTCGAGATCGAGCAGGGCCTGCTTGGCGGGGAGGCCGCCGCCGAACCCGGTCAGCGTGCCGTCGGCGCCAACGACGCGATGACACGGCACGACGATGGGGATGGGATTGACGTGGTTCGACTGGCCGACGGCGCGAGAAGCGCGAGGGGAGCCGATGCGCGCGGCGATCTCGCCGTATGTGCGCGTCGAGCCGTAGGGGATTCGCGTGAGCTCCTTCCAGACCGCGAGCTGGAAGTCGGTGCCCTCGAGACGCAGGGGCAGGTCGAAGTCGCGGCGCTCGCCCGCGAAGTACTCGGCGAGTTGGTCGCGCACGCGCGCGCATCGCTCGGGTGAGTGCTCGGGAGACCCGCCCGCGCGCGTGGCGACGGCCTCGAGGAAGGACTCGTAGGTGCCCGCGCTCAGGAACTCGAGCCGGACGAGCGCTCCCGTCTCGTCCACCGCCACCGCGAGCTCGCCGATGGGGGAAGGAAACCGAGACACGTGGATGCTCATGACGCGGAGCCCAGCTCCCCGAGGAGCGCCTTCCATCGCCAGGTCTCCCGCTCGGGATCCGCGATGGCCGCCCGTTCCCGACATCGGCGCGACAGCTCGGTGAGGAACGCGCGATCCGTCTCCGCGCGGCGCAGCAGCTCCGCGAGGGCCGAGGCGTCGCCGACCGGGAAGAGGCCCGGATAGTCCCCTCGCAACATCCCGCGCGAGCCGGGGATGTCCGTGGCGAGGACGGGCACGGAGTGGGCCAGGGCCTCGGAGACGACCTCGCCACCCCCCTCTGCGTACGAGGTGGACACGAGGAGTCGCGAAGCGGCGATCCGCTCCAGGGTCGCGCGCCTCGGCCGCGCGCCGAGCCAGCGGAAGCGCGCGTTCTCCTCCCGCTCCCGCTCCAGCTCCGGTCGCAGCCCCTCGTCGAGCAGGCCGCCGACGAGCAGGACGCGGATCGCGGATGCCTCGGGCAGGAGCCTCGCCGCCCGCGCCGCGAGGAGCGGATCCTTCACGGGCCGCAGGTTCGCGATCACGCAGACCTCGAAGAGATCCGTCCTGGGACGGGGGGGATCCGGGAGGGGGCGCACCGACTGGTGGATCACGCGAGCCCGGGCTCGGTGGTGCGGCGCCAGCTCCTCGATCGCGTTCTCCTGGAGCACCAGGATGCGCGTCGCGGCGGCGAGCGCCTCCTCCAGCGCCTCGGGGTGCGGGCCGTCCGTGTAGAGATCCGTGCCCGTTATCGCCACCACCAGGGGCCGATCGGGGTGGGCCTGGTGGAAGCGCCGGACCGAGTCGCCGCTCTTCCAGGCGTTGAGAGCCACGAGGACGTCACACTCCCGGCCGTTCCAGCCCCCCTCGACGAAGACGCTCGCGCCCAGCGACCGGAGAATCCGCGCCCACCGCAGGGCCGTGGTCCGGTTG
The DNA here is from genome assembly GCA_964428225.1 of uncultured Planctomycetaceae bacterium. Lineage (GTDB taxonomy): Bacteria > Planctomycetota > UBA1135 > UBA1135 > JBFMCU01. The sequence continues at coordinate 25,737 of CAYRXS010000063.1, read as the reverse complement.
CCACCGCGGACGTCCCGCGGTCCGGGGTGGACGATGCCTATCCGCTGAGGAGCGGGGGTCGTCATGGGATGCGCCGCCGGCCAGGCTGCGTGGAACGACGATCGAGAAACGTCATGACCGACGCTACCAATCCCGGGGCTGGTTCGCGCCCGCGCCCGGTCCGTACACCGTCGCGTTGGCGAAGAGCCGACCCGTGGCGAGGTTGTAGCCGCGCATCGCGGGACTGTCCGCGAACAGGATCACCTGGCCATTGCCCGACCGCTCGACGGTGAGCCACGCACTCTCCGCGAGCCGCTCGCGCACCTCGGGCCACACGAGCCCGCCGAGGCGGAGTCGCGAGGCCTCCGCGATCCGCACCGCCGCGCTCACCGAGCCGTCGGCGAGGAAGACGTTCGAGCCGGTGAACGAGATCGGGAGCTCCTCCCCGATGCCCACCGTGATCCACGCCTCCGGATCGACCACCCCCCGCAGGGTGACGCCCCGCGGAGAGAACCGGCGCAGCCAGGCGTCGTGCTCCGGATCGACCTCGGAGGGGATCTCCGCCTCCTCCTCGGCCGCCGCCGTGTCCGCGGGCCGATCGCCCCAGACCGCGTCGACGTCGACGTCGATCTCCCGCGCTTCGCGGTCGCGTCGGGCGGCGACGAGGTAGGGCTCGAGATCGTCGAGGACGTCCCGGCGCAGGACCACGCTCGACAGGCCGAGCCCCCCCTCGGTCAGGGCGGTCGCGCTGCGTCCGCAGGCGATCAACGTGCCGCCTCCCCGCACCCAGGTCTCGAGCGCGCCTCGGAAGGGCTCGAGCAGGCCTGCACTCGCCCCCGGAGGAAGGACCAAGACGTTGTACCGGCGCAGGTCGTAGCGCCGCAGCCGCTGGGCGTCGAGGATCGTGAAGGGCACCCCGAGCACGGTGTCGAGGTGGTGCCAGAGGTGACCGTAGGCGCTCGACGAGATCGGCGCGTTGGCGACCACCGCGATGCGGGGGCGGGACAGCAGCCGGAAGTGCCGGCCGCCGTAGTCCGCTTCGTCGCCGGGGGCGAGCCCCGTTCCCGCGGGGAAGACGGTCCGAATTCCGGCCTCCTCCGCGGCGCGCAGGACGCGCGCCTGGATCTCCTCGGCGGCGCCCTCGTTGTCGCTGCGACGCACGAGCAGGCTGCCCCGAGGGAGCGTGGCCGCGCCGACGCGGAAGGGCTCGTCCGAAAGATGGACGTTCAGGCCGGCCTCCATGGCGCGGGCCGCGAAGCCGACCGAGGCGTCGTCCGTTCCGTCGACCGCCCAGGCCACCGGCACGGAGGCGCCGGGGGAGAGCGGGACGAGCGACGTCGTCTGCGCGGGGGGGGCGAGGACGCGCTCGCCGAGAGCCGGCGCGACGTCGCACCACCACGAATCGAGCGCCAGGGCATGGGGAAGGGCCCAGGCCGTCAGGTCGTACATGCCGCTCGACCCGTCGCGCACGATGTCCTCCCGCTCCTCCAGGAGCGCCTCGCGGCTCATCCGCGGATCGAAGGCCAGATAGGACCTGACCATCGGCCCCCGCGGCTGGCGGGCGGGGACGACGTAGGAGCCGGAGGGGATCGTCGCCTCGCTCACCTCGCCGTCGAGGACGTGGACCGCGTTCGTGACCGCGAGGTCTCGATCGGTGCGGAAGACCTCGATCCCCTGCTGGAGGAGGATCCGGAGGATCTCGCGGGTGCGAGTCGCGTTCCCATTCGCGAAAAACGCGAACATCCGGTCGTTGCCCGGGGTCTCGGTCGAGACGCACCGCTTCTTCGTGGCGAGGTAGTCGTCGAGGATCTCGGCGCGATTCGCGGCGAGGGTCCTCAGGTTCGCCCAGCTCGCCGCGACCTGGTGATGGACCGACTCGCGGAAGGTGATGATCCGACCCGAGCTTCGCCGCAGGGGGAAGCCGAGGGTGTTGGATTGCTCGTAGAGGATCCCGGTCGCCCCCGCGAGCGAGCCCCACGCGTCCGAGTAGAACGGTCCCCAGGCGTCCGCCCATTCTCGCGTGTAGTAGCTCCAGCCCTGCGCGTCGAATGCCGCCGCCGCGTCCGTGGCATACCGCTTCTGCCAGGCGAGCAGCTTCTCGGGGAAGTTCGGATTGACCGGTGGGGTCTGCGGGTAGAAGAGGAAGGTGTCCATCGGACCCATCTCGTGGGCGTCGACGAAGAGCTGGGGCGGATACTCGAGGAGCGTCCGCCACCTCCCCCGCGTCTCCGGCTGCGTCCCCGACATCCAGTCCCGGTTCATGTCGAACAGGTAGTGGTTGCCGCGGCCGTAGGGCCACCGTCCCCGGTGCATGCTGGCGTAGTCGAGGTTCGGCGTGTACCCCGCCGACTGCTCGACCATGGAGATGATGCGCTCGCGGCCGTCGGGATTCATGACCGGGTCGATCACGATCACGACGTCGTCCAGGAGCTCCGTGACCTCCGGATCGACGCACGCCGCGAGGTGATAGCCCAGAGCCACCGACGCGTCCGCTCCCGACAGCTCGTCACCGTGGATGCTGTAGCCCATCCAGGCGATGGCCGGGAGATCGGAGAGGAGGGCGTCCAGCTCGCCGTCCGTCCTTCCGCGAGGATCCTGCAGCTCGGCGTGGGCGGCGAGGATCCGCTCGAGGCGTTCGTGGTTCGCCGGCGACGTCACCACGGCGTGGACGAGCGCGCGCCCTTCGTGGGTTTTCCCGTGGGGCTGCAGGACCAGCCTCGGCGAGGCCTCGGACCAGCGCCGGAAGCACGCGACGATCTCCTCGTGGTGGGAGAAGCGGGTGGCGTGCTCCTGTCCGAGCACGAACTCGGGTGCCGGAATCCGTTCGTCGTAGCGCGCGCCGGGGAAGAACGGGGCGTCGTAGCCGCCCTCCTCCGGATCGCCGAACCGGATCGGCTCGAAGCCCGAACGATTCGGGTCGGCTTCTTCCTGTGCCGTAGCCGAGGGCGAGGCGCAACCGAGAGCGAGCGAGAGGAGACTCAGATGCAGGGCGATTGCTTTCATGGCGGCGCCACCATAGCGCCCCCCGCTCTCGCCGGGAATTCGAGGATGGTAAACCCGGGCCGGGCCCGGTCGCGGGCGCTTCGCCCCGGTCTATCCCTCGTCGTCGGAGCCGAACCAGGTGCGAAGGGAGACGGTCTCGACCTCGAGGCTCCCCTCGCTCTTGCGGCGGGCGATCAGCTGCGTCCGCGTGCGCTCGCCGGCGGACACCCCCGTCGAATCCACCGAGAGCAGCCCGCTCTCGAGCATCGAGGTCTGGACCCAGTACGAGCCCGCACCGAAGCGAATCGGATGCTCCTCGTTCCCGAAGTCTCCGGAGCCTCCGCCCCGAAGGTCGTGCACCGCGGCGGCGATCCCCGCGTCGCTGGCCGTCGAGGAGTCGAGGTCTCCCCGGATTCGATCGAGGTGGCTTTCGAAGTCGTTCCCCGCCTTGACCAGCGAGAAGGCGGAGCCGCTCGTCGCAGCCACGAGCACCAGCGCGATCACCGCGAAGATCCCCAGTCGGGGGAGCGGCATATCGAAGGCAGGTTGTTCGCTGTCGTTCTTCATCGCCTCCTCCCTCAGTAGTCCGCGAGCAGGGTCCGGGTCTCGAGGACCGAAGGTCCCGCCTCGCCGTGCCACTCGATCCGTATGGTCACCGGGAGCAGGGTGTAGTCCTTCGAGTGGTCGAGCTGATCGACGCGCGAGTCACCGTTGAGGTCCCGCGGCATGCCGAGCGCGGGGTCCAGGACATCCTCGCGAAGCAGGAGGCCGTCGTTGAAGTTGTACAGGGTGGGGAAGGAGATGCGCCCCACCGGTCCGGTCGGCCGATGGGGAGAGGGAGCCAGCTCCGGCACCCAGAACCGATTCCCCGGGGCGGTTTCCAGTCCCCCTGGATCGTCGAACGGATCGTCGTTGTACAGGGCGTAGACGTCCGAGAAGCTCGCCCGTTGCAGCTCGTCGACGATGCGCTCCGCCGCCTTCTGCGCCACGCGGTGTTCGCGATGAGCCCCGGGATTCGCGTCGGAGAAGACGACCACCCGGGTGAAGCCGAGCAGGGACAGGAGGAGGATTCCCGTGCCGACCATCACCTCGATCACGGTCAAGCCGGCCATGCGAGTTCGAGCCCTTTTCATGGATGTCCGAATCAGCGGTTCGCGAGCCGCGGAGGGGTCCGGCGGGGCCTCCGCGTCGTCTCGTCTTCCCGAAGCGACGTATCGGAGCTTCTCCGCCTCGACTCCAGTGGAATCGGCGATCCGGCCGGGGGGAGGAAGAAAGTTCCCGATCGGGCCGCGAAGGAGGTCGGGGACGGCTTCTCGCTACTGCTCGAGCGCGGTGAGCCAGGCGGTCTGATCGAGGGGCAGATCGCGTCCGGTGATGCCCTTCAGGGCGCTCCATGCCGAGTCCCGAACCCCGTCGTCCCGATCGTCCAGCCGCTCCACCAGGGGGATGACCGCCGTGCGGGAGGAGAGCCGCTCGAGCGTTCGGCAGGCGAGGCCGCGCAGCCGGGCGCGTCCATGGCTCAGAACGCCGCACAGGGCTTCCGAGAGCTCGTGGCGGAAGAGCGGGTGTCGGGAGGCGATCCGTATCGCCTCGACGACATCCCGGTCGTCGCGGGACGCGAGGTGGCGGACGACGCGGGCCTTCTCCTTCCTCGCCCACCCCATCTCCTCCGCGAACCAGACGGACCATGTCTCGTGGGACTCGGGAAAGGAGAACCCGGTGATTCGTTGCAGGGCCCAGAGAGCGTTGCTGCGCAGCCCGGGGGATTCCGCCTGGAGGAGCTCGATCAGGATCTCGACCGACTGCAGGTCCCCCAGCTCTCCGAGAGCGAGGGATGCCGCCTGGCACGTCGTCGCGTCCTCCGGATCCAGGAACGGGCGAATCCGATCGCAGAGCTCCGCGTTCGCCTCGTGCGAATCGGACGGGCCGATCCGCGGCACCTGCGCGAACACGAGATTCGAGAGCTCGGCTCGCCACGAGACGACGTCGCCCAGGAGCTCGTATCCCCGGGGATCTCCCGCCGAGCCCACGGCCCGGACCACGGACGCCAGGAGCTCGTTCGACGTGCCCTGCCAGAGCAGGTGCAGGCGATCGTGAGAAGACGGATGCCTCCGCAGGATCTCCGCGAGGGCCTCCTCCACGGCGAGGTGGACGATCTTCGCCGGTCCCTTCTCGAGCAGAGGGGGAGGGAGCGCCAGGATCCACGCCACGTCGTCCCCGTCTCCGACCGCCCCCGCGGCTCGAATGGCGCTCGCGCGGGAGAGGAAGGTGTCGGAGCTCTCCACCTGCCTCCGGGCCTCCCGGAGGACGGGGGAGCGGTCGAACCGTCGGAAGGCTTCCAGGATCAGATCCCGCTGCGGGACGCTCAGAGCCTGGGGCGGGACGTCGTTCGATCCCGGGACGCGTCGAGTCACCAGGACGTCGAAGAGTGTGGCGATGCGACCCCGAGCCCGCGAGGCCAGCCGCGGCGCGATCTCGTCGAGAGGCGGAAGGGGCTTGTGCCGCATCTCGCGCAGGATCTCCCACGTCGCGACGTCCGCGGGATGGGGAGGCTCGTCCGCGCTCGCGGCGGAAGCGGCGTCCGCTCCCGAAGGACGATCGACCTGCAGAGCCTCCGCCCGCGACACGAGCACGAAGACAACGATGGCCATTCCCCCGAGGATCCGGGGTATTCGGCGGCGGGGACGACCGTGACGACCGGGATTCATGATCGGCAACTGGAGATCACTGGTCGTAGGCGGACGCGGACCTCACGCGCCAGCAGACGGTTTCGTAGTCGTTGCCACTACCTCCGCCCGCCTCCATCAGCGCCTCGTCGTAGTGGATGCGGGAGTTGCTATCGAGGTGGAGGTTGTGGGCGATGATCGCGCCGAAGAGCTCGAAGTTGCTGTTGATGTCGACGGCCGCGTTCGGGGCATAGATGGTGCCGTAGAGCTGGGCGTTCGAGTCGAAGTCGATCTCGTCGAGGTCGACCGTCACCTCGGGATCGATCACGTTGTCGCTCTCCAGGTTGATGGTGACGTCGGCCGGAGTGTTCGTGAGCGAGGTGATGAGCGTGTTGCTGTTCAGGGCGAAGTCGTCGACCACGTAGAACTCCACGGGGCCGTTCGTCGCGTCGATGTGGATCTCGGCGTTGGAGTCGAGGATCATGTCGCCGCAGACGATCGTGGCGGGCCCCGTGATGTCCAGAGTGGCGTTGCTGTCGAGGTGGAACGTGGCGAAGTTGTACTCCCCCGAGACCAGCGAATCCGAGTCGCTGCTGCCCACCTCCAGCGATCCCGACGGAGGAAACACGGGGATATCGAGCGCGGGCATGTCCGTCGGCGAATCCGCGGGGGTCGTCGACCCGGTCACGAAGGCGTTCCCCGTCACCGAAGTCGAATGGCCGGGACCAGGCACGGCGCCCCCGAAGACCTTCGCGTTCGAGTCCAAGGAGATGTCGCCGTTCGAGCCGATGCTTCCGTCATCGCTCGCGTGGCGGCTGCTGCCGTTTCCGTTGACGTCCTGGTCGTCGTAGGAGCCCAGGGAGGAGTCGTAGGCGTCGAAGAACGCGTTGCTGTCGATCGTCATGCTCACGTCCCCGAACGCTCCCCAACGGAAGAACGCCGATGAGGCGGACAGAACGATCAGCTCCACCCGGGTCTCCGTCCGGTTGGAGCGCCCCGTCGACGACAGGGAGACGTATCCGTCGCCCAGATCCGAGGCCTGCACCCAGTACGTGTCCGATCCGAGCGTCTCCGGCGCTTCCTCGCCGCCGAGGTTGCCGGTTCCCCCGGACTCCAGGTTGAAGAACGCGGCTCCGATTCCGGCCTCGCTGGCACATCTCGCGGCGAGACTGTCCCGGAGCTGGCGGTGCTCCTTGCCCGTCGCCACGTTCGCCGAGACGAGCGAGAGCGAGAGAACCGCGAAGACGCTCATCAGGAGAACCACGATCACCAGCGAGGAACCCCTGCGTCCGCGGTCGCATGCACCGCTCGATTTGGTCGAATTCGTCATCTGTCTGGTCAGTTCCTCAGTCTCACGGATGTGGAAATCGTGCGTTCCAGGAGTCGTCCCGCCGCGTCCAGGTTCGACAGAGCCAGCCGGATCTCGAGAATGTCGCCGACCTGGTGCACGTTGAAGCCGCGTTCGTCGGTCACCTCGTTGCCGTTGTCGTCGTCCCCGTTGAGGACCTCGCCCGGCATGAACTCGCTGACGTCCTTGCACAGGATGACGGTCTGCTCGTTCGCCAGGCCCACGTTGCGGACGACCCGCAGCACGCCCTCGTCGATCAGGCCGTCGTCGTCGTTGTCGACACCGTCGTCGAGCTCGTCGTCGGCGTAGGCGAACTCGATGCGCGTCAGGGGGCCCCAGTCGATGTCGCCGTCCGTGACCCCCTCCGCGATCCGGAACGTCAGGGTCTCCGTGCCGAACTCATCGGAGGGATCGGGGAACAGCACCGAGGCTCCGACCCCGGCGAGCTCGTCGACGACCCTCGTCAACGTCCTTCCCATCTGCGCCTCGAGGTTCGCTACGCGTCTCGCGGATCGGTACGCCCCCTCGCCGCGGGTGGCGACCAGGCCGATCGAGTAGACGATCAGCCCCAGGATGGTCACCGCGATGGCGAGCTCGACGAAAGTGAAGCCGCGTCGGTTCCGGTTCGTCATCGATGATCTCAGTAGTCGGCGAGCAGGGTCTTGATCTCGATGGTCGAAAGGCCCGCCCTGCCCGTCCACTGCAGGCGAATCCTCACCGGCAGCAGTTGGTAGTCCCCCGCGTGATCGACGTCATCCACCTGGCCGTCTCCATCGAGGTCGCGCGGCATGCCGAGCGAGTCGTCGACGACGTCCTCGCGAAGCTGCAGCCCCTCGGCGGGATCGTCCACCGTCGGGAACAGGATCTGCCCCACCGCTCCGTTCGCGGCGCCGGCGGGCGCGTTCAATCCCGTGACCTCGAGCGCGCTACCGGGAGCGGTTCCCGCCCCTCCCGGATCGTCGTTGGGATCGTCGTTGTAGAGCGCGAAGACGTCGGAGAAGCTCGCCGCCTGGAGGGTCTCGATGGCCTGGCGAGCCGCCTCCTTCGCGGTCATGGTCTCGTGCTGTGCGTCGGTCGTGGTCGTGGAGCAGAGGATGACCTTCACGAAGCCCAGGAGGGCCAGGGAGAGCATCGCGAAGGCCACGAGGACCTCGATCAGGGTCATGCCCTTTCGGGAGGCCTTCCGCAGGCCGCCCTGGGCGTCCGTTCTCGCCGCGTTCATGAGTCCTCGATGGCTGGATCCGGTCTTCGACCGTGCTCCTTGGACACGCCCGCTCTTCCCCGCGTGGCTTCCCTATCGGAACCGGGGGAACGTCGCCCTGACCCGAAACGCCAAAGGATGTCGCAAAGGGGAGATTTCCGTCTCGGGCCCGGGACGACTTCGCCCGGAGTCGGAAGACCCTTCCGGATCCGCCCCGGGCGGTCGTGGGAACCCGAGCCCGGGCGCGGAGGAGGTCAGCGCCCGGTCCGGATCCCCCGCCGGGACAGCGCGCCACCCCCCGTGGCCTTCGGCGGGGGAAAGGGTCGCGGATCGAACGGGGGCGAGATCGCTCCGGCGAGCTCCATCGGGCCGGGCGCGGGATCCGGGGGCTCGACCTCGGGCTCCGGCCGGTTCGCCCAGGTGAGCAGGAGGCCCGCCGCCAGCCCCGCGGCGAAGGTCGCGACCGTCCGCCAGACGGCGCGACGCGGGGGGAGCTCGCGCGTCTCCTCGCGCAGGCGCTCGCTCCAGCTCGTGGGCAGCTCCGGCGCGGTCTCCCGCTCGGCCGCGGCCTTCCACGTCCCCAGTCCGCGCTCCAGCTCGCGGGCGTAGTTCCGAGCCTCCTCGGAGCGGGCGAGGAGCCGTTCCAGCTCGGCGCTCTCCTCGGGAGAGAGCTCGTCGTACAGGCGGAGCGCGAGGAGCTCCTTGGCTCGTTCCAGGTTCATGGCTGCTCGTCGGGTTCGGGTTCGAACGGTCGGAGCGCGTCCTGCAGCTTGAGGCAGGCCCGCGCGAACTGGGTCTTGACCGTGGGCAGCGAGACGTCGAGCGTCTCCGCCACCTCGGCGAGGTGCAGGCCGCCGGAGTGGCGGAGGAGGAACACGGTGCGCTGGCCGTCGGAGAGCCGCTCGAGCGCCTGTGCGAAGCGCTCCTCGAGCTCGCGCGCCGCGAGATGGTCCTCGGGGGAACGTCCGGCGTGTTCGCGCAGCTCGCTCCCGATCCGATCCACGACCCGCTCGCGCACCTCCCGGCGCCGGCGGAGATCGAGCGAGGCCGTGATCGCCACCCGGCGCAGCCACGCCCCGAATCGTCTCGGCGCGCGGTTGGCGACCAATCGCGTCCAGAGGCGGACGAACGTCTCCTGCGCGGCGTCGGCGCCGAGGTGATCGTCGCGCAGGATCGAGCGGCAGACGCGGAGCACGGATGGGCCATGCTCCGCGACGAGCCGGTCGAAGGCGGCGATCCGACCCGGGTCCACGACGGTCTACTCCAGCACCGACACGGCCCGCAGGACGACGTCTCCCTCGCGGAGGGTTTCACCCTTGAACTTCCAGACGGCGAAGCCGTCCGCCTCGCCGTCGTGGTTTCCGGAGATCAGGGTCCCGGGCAGCTTCACCCGGACCGTGAATCCCTCGTCGCCGATGTCGTCGGTGTGAGCGAAAGCGGTGAAGCCCCACTCCAGGCCGAAGAGGACCGCGTTCCGGGTGGTCTCTGCCACGCCCTCCCGGCGAAGATCCCGGCGCAGCGAGTCCCGGATCGACTGCAGGAGGCCGTCCTCGAGGTCCCGGACCATGCGATTCACTTCCTCTTTCTCCTCGTCGCTCGTGGCCGTCTGGAGGCGGGCGTGGATCGCGGAGAGCCTCTCCACGGTGACCAGCCGAGCGGCGGCCTCGCGCACGTCCTCGACGATCGTCGGAATCACCTTCGGCGACAGAGAAGCATCGCCCTTCGTGTAGAGCCCGAGGATCGCGTCGCGCGCGAACGCTTCCGCCAGGTCCTGGAAGCTGTCCCGCACCAGCTCCTCCACGGTCCCCCACTCCGCGGGCGAGAGGTCCTCCTCGCGCTCGAGCTTCCCCCGCAGCTCCTCGGAGAACGCTTCGTACGCGCGCTCGAACGCCTTCTGGTGATAGGGATCGCGTCGGTGATAGACGCGCTCGAAGACGTACACCTTCCGATCGCTCGCGGCGCGGACGTCCAGGCTCGTCGTCCGGCGAAGGAACGCCGTCCGGTAGGGCTCGGCCACAGGCGCGTGGAGCTGGGGGAGGTCGAAGACGGAGTCGGCCCGGAGACCGACCTCCAGCCGCACGTTGCCGTTCTTCGCCGCCTCGGCATCCGGCCACTCCACCTCGCCGACTCGCGCCTGGACCGCGGCGCTGCCCGTGTCGAATCCGATCAGGCTCACCCAGGTCCGGGTGTCCTCCGTGCGCAGCTCCCAGCCGGGATCCAGCGGGACCGAGTACCCGTTCGAGAGGTCTCCCAGGTCTCCCTTGGCCGCGATCCGGATGTCGACCGAGCCGTCCTCGTGAATCACGATCTCCTCCTCGTTCTCCAGACAGGCCGCGAGGCCGAGAGCGAGGAACAGGGGGGCGAGTCGAATCGTCCGCTTCATGGGGGTGGTCCTCCGTGCGTCGTGAGGGGGGTATTCCGTCCGCCACCCTCCCGACGCGGCCCGAGGGGATCGGGATGACACGAAAGCGTAAGATCTCGAGAGGTTCTCGCGTCTGACCATACCCCTGTTCCCTCTCCTCTGCCCACCCGCGCGGTGAAACGCAAGTTGTTCGGCTTCCTCCTGACCGTCCTCGCCGTCTTCGTGGGGCTCGGCGTCGTGATGTTCCTCCTTCAGGAGAAGCTCATCTACTTTCCCACGGCCGGCCTCTCGACGGATCCCGCGAGCGCGGGGATGGAGTTCGAGGAGATCGAGGTCGAGACGGAGGACGGAGTGCGGATCTTCGCCTGGCTGATCCCCGCTCCGAACGCGAAGGGCGTCGTCCTCTTCAGCCACGGAAACGCGGGCAGCATCGAGCACCGCCTCTACCACGCTCGGGTCTTCCGGGACATGGGGCTCAGCGTCCTTCTCTACGACTATCGGGGCTACGGGCGCAGCGGGGGACGTCCGGGCGAGAACGGGACCTACCTCGATGCGCAGGCCGTCTACGACCACCTCGTGGACGAGAAGGGCGTGGACCCCGCGCGCGTGCTCCTGTTCGGGGAGTCCCTCGGAGTGGCCGTCAGCATCGAGCTCGCCCGGGGCCGTCCGGTGCGCGGGCTGATCGCCGAGAGCGGATTCACGTCGCTGAGAGACGTCGGCGCCCACCACTACCCCTGGCTTCCCGTCGGCCTGCTCCTGCGGCACCGCTACGAGAACGAGGAGAAGATCGGTGAGCTCGACGTGCCGAAGCTCCTCATCCACAGTCCGGCCGACGAGATCGTGCCGTTCTCCCACGCCCGCTCTCTGCTCGCGGCGGCCGCGGAGCCCAAGGAGCTCCTGGAGACCGCGGGAGGACACAACGACGGCGGGTTCCTCCAGCGTCCGGAGTGGTGCGCGCGGGTCCGCGCCTGGGCCCACGGAGTGCTCGAGGCCGACGACTCCCGGTGAGGAGCCGACCCGCGTCGCGACGGGAGACGAGCCGGGATCAGCGACCCGAGCTCTCCCAGGCCTCCGCGCGCAGGGCCTCGATCTCCTCGATGGTGCGGGGCGCCGTCGACAGGATCTCGTAGCCGTCATCGGTGATCAGGACCACGTCCGCGATCCGGATGCCCAACCCCTCCTTCGGGAGATGAACGGCCGACTCCACCGCGAGCACCGTCCCCGGCTGGAACTTCGTCCCGGCGGGGCCCACGTCCAGGCTGGCCATCCCGATCCAGTGGCTCAGCCGGTCTCGCAACTGAGGGACCCCGTTCTTCTTGAAGTGCTTGTTCGCTGCTATCTGGATCCGCATGAGCCCGCCTCCGGGCTTGCACTCCGCGAGCGCGACCTCGTGCGCCCCGAGCACGATCTCGTAGACCTCGCGCTGACGATCCGTGAACTCGCGCCCCGCGGGCCACGTGCGCGCCACGCTCGCGCAGTAGTAGCGGTATTCCGCCCCGTAGTCGACCAGCACCAGGTCGCTCTCGGGGATGACCTCGTCGAGGCTCCGGCGTCGCATGATGCTGGTGTTCACGCCGGAGTTGACGATCGCGCCGTAGGCCGGCCCCGCCGCACCCTCCTCGAGGAAGTCCCCGGTCATTCTCGCCGCAACCTGCCACTCGTGCTCGCGAGGCAGGGTGGTTCGCATGGCCTTCTCGTGAGCCAGTGCCGAGATCCTGGACGCCTCCCGCATGGCCTGGATCTCGGGGGCGGTCTTCGCCACCCGCAGCATGCCGATCAGACTCCCGAGGCCCTTCACTTCGACGCCGTGCTTGTCGGCGAGCGTCGTCATGAAACGCTCCTGCCGAGACTGGCGACCGTCGTAGGGATCGACCACCATCGCGTCGGCGCGATCCCCCGACACGTCCCATCCCGTCATTCGGTTCTGCGTGGGACCCCCCTGGGTGAAGAAGGTCCCGTGCTCCCGGGCGAGCTCGTCGAGGAGCTTGGCGAGCCCGCTGTATTCCGGAGGATGACTCCCGCCGATCGACCGACAATCCTCGATCCCCGTGAGCTCCTTCGCCTCCTCCGGATCGATCAGGTTCCCCACCTGGAGCTCGAGCCGGGGATTGGCGGGCGGTACGAGCAGGATCTCGCGTCCGTCCTTGGTCATCACGAGGACGGCGTTCGGAGTCTCGATGCCCGTGAAGTACCAGAAGTTGTTGTCCTGGCGGAACGCCTGGTAGTCCCCCGGTGTACCGCGGCCTCGCAGCACGACGACGCCCTCGGGAATCCTCTCCATGAGCGCGGCGCGGCGGCCGGCGTGCCACTCGGCGGTGAACAGGCTTCGGCCCCGATCGCCGGCGGCCGGTTCCTGGGGCGAAACGGTCAGGAGAGGAACGAGAATCAGCGGAAGGAGAGGGAGCATCATGGCCTCCTGGGGACGGTGTCGGGGAGACTACGGTATCCTGGGCGCATCGTTGGAGTCGGTTCGGATGATAGCGCCGGCGTCCTCTCCGCCCGCCTCCTCGAGAGACGAGAATCCCCGTTGGCCATCACTCGCGACACGCTTCCGAGCGCCTGTACGCTCGACTGCCCGGATGGCTGCAGCCTCGAAGTGGGGATCGAGGACGGGCGCGTGGTGTCCCTCCAGGGCACCCGGGAGAATCCGCTGACGGACGGCGTGATCTGCGCCAAGGTCCGTCGGTTCGCCCGCCATCTCTATTGCGAGGAGAGGGTGATGCAACCCCTGGGAAGGGTGCGGGGTTCGGCGAAGGGGGCTCCCGGCGGGTTTCTCCCCCTGTCGTGGGACGAGGCGCTGGATCGGATCGCGGCGCGGCTCCGTGACACCGTCGAGAGCCGCGGGGGAGAGGCGATCCTCCCCGTCTCCTACGGAGGATCGAACGGTCTGCTCACCGAGGGAGCGGTGGACCGTCGGCTCTTCCGCCGGCTGGGCGCCTCCCGGCTCCGCCGATCGCTCTGCGCGGCCCCGACGAGCGCCGCCAACGAGGCGATGTACGGGTGCATGCCCGGCGTGGCCTTCGAGGACTACGAGCACGCCTCCCTCATCGTCGTGTGGGGAGCGAATCCCCACTCGAGCGGAATGCACGTCGTCACGCACATCCGCAACGCGCAGAAGCGAGGCGCCATGCTGGCGGTGGTCGATCCGCGTCGCACGAAGCTGGCCGCTCGCGCCGATCTTCATCTCGGCCTCCGCCCGGGAACGGATCTGCCCCTCGCCCTGGCCTTGATCCGCCACCTGTTCGCGACGGACCGGGCCGACCGCCCCTTCCTCGACGAGCATACAGTCGGCGCCGACGCCCTGCGCGAGCGGGCCGACCCCTGGACCTTCGCGCGAGCCGCCCGGGTGTGCGGGCTGGAGGAGGGCGACGTCCGGCGCCTCGCCGAGCTCTACGCGAGCTCCGCGCCCGCGGTCGTGCGCTGCGGCTGGGGGCTCGAGCGCAACCGCAACGGCGGCTCGGCGGCGTGCGCCGTGCTCGCGCTTCCCACGGTGGGGGGGAAGCTCGGGGTGCGCGGAGGCGGATTCACGATGAGCAACAGCCGCGCGTGGAGCCTGGCGGATGCGGCGAACGAGCCTCCGGCGAACACACGCCTCGTCGACATCAACCGCCTCGGCCGCGCTCTGGATGGAGAGGCGGACCCTCCCGTCGAGCTGCTCTTCGTGTACGACTGCAACCCGCTCGCCACCGTGCCCGACCAGGGGCGGGTGCGACGGAGCCTGGCGCGCGACGACCTGTTCACGGTGGTCTTCGATCCGGTCATGACCGACACCGCCCGGTACGCGGACGTCGTGCTGCCGGCGACCACGTTCCTGGAGCACTGGGATCTGCGCAAGGGCTACGGGGCGCTCGCCCTCCAGCTCTCCCGGCCGGCGATCGATCCCGTCGGCGAGGCGCGCCCCAACTACGCGGTCTTCGCCGACCTCCTTCGTCGACTGGACCTCGGAAAGCCCGACGATCCCGAGACTCCGGCCGAGCTCGTCGAATCGATCCTTCGCGACCTGCCCGACGTTCGCGCCACCCTCGAGCGGGACGGTATCGCTTTCCCCCCCTGCGGTCTCCGGCCGATCCAGCTCGTCGACGTGACTCCTCGAACGCCGGACGGCCTCATCGACCTGTTCCCCGAGCGCCTCCACCTCGCCTCCCCCCGCGGTCTCTACGTCTTCGCCGACGATCCCCCGAACGAGCGCTTTCCGCTCACGATGATCTCGCCGTCCACGGAACGCACGATCAGCTCCACCTTCGGCCAGCTCCACCCCGACATCACCTCCGCGCAGGTGCATCCCCGCGATGCGTCCGACCGTGACATCCGGGAAGGCGAGGTGGTGCGCCTCTTCAACGACCAGGGCGAGGTGAGGACGACCGTCCACCTCACCGACGATGTCCGCCCCGGACTCGTCTTCCTCCCCAAGGGCCTCTGGTCCCACAACACGCTGAACGGCAACACGGCGAACACTCTCGCCCCCGACTCCTTCACCGACATCGCTCACGGCGCCTGCTTCAACGACACGCGCCTCGAGGTGGGGCGCTGGGGGCCCGCTCCTCGCGGGTGACCCGGTCCTCGCCGCTCCGCCGAGGCAAAAAAAAACACCCCGGTCGCGGTGAGGGGTCTGTCCATTGCGCCTCCAGTCGGGGAAGAGAGAGGCGCCGGACCCGCGACCGGGGCTTGGGAACCGAGTGGTGGCCCTCGGATGGTAGCCCCGCCGTTTTTGGGACGAACCGGGGGCGATCAGGTTCCGTTCGAGGGGGGAACAAAGGTGGGCGAAGTGTCAGAAAACGGGAGACAGGAAAGGATTTCCTGCCACGGGAGGATCTGCTCGCCGTGGCTTGCAATCTTTGCCCGTCGATGCGCGTAATCTCGGCACCCATGACCGCCCCCGTCATCTCGCTCCGAGACCTCTCGAAGTGGTACGGCTCCATCCGCGCCCTCGACGGTGTCACCCTGGACATCGAGCCGGGACCCGTCGGAATGCTGGGGCCGAACGGGGCGGGGAAGACGACGCTCCTGATGCTGTTGCTCGGCCTGCTCGCGCCGCAACGAGGCTCGGCGCGCATCGCGGGTCACGATCCGCTTACGAGGCGAGGGCGGCTGGCGGTACGACGCGCGGTGGGGCACATGCCGGAGGGGGATTGTCTGGTTCCGGGCATGAACGCCGTCGAGCTCGTCATGACGCTCGGGCGCGTGACGGGGATGACCCGGCGGGACGCCATGACGCGCGCGCACGAGATGCTGGACTACGTCGGGATCGAGGAGGCGCGCTACCGCCTGCTCGACGAGTATTCCACGGGCATGAAGCAGCGGCTGAAGCTCGCCCAGGCGCTGGTGCACGATCCCGAGCTGCTGCTGCTCGACGAGCCGACGAACGGGCTCGATCCCAAGGGGCGCCGGCACATGCTGGAGCTGGTCCACGACTTGGGCCACAAACACGGCAAGAACATCCTCCTGTCTTCGCACCTGCTGCCCGACGTCGAGGCGACCTGCCGGGAGGTCATCGTCATTCATCGGGGTCGTGTGCTCACGACGGGGACGATCGAGGAAATGATCCGGGAGGAAGTGACGCTGATGCGCGCGGAGGTCGCGGGCGAGATCCCGCGGTTTGCCGCCGCGCTCGAGGACAACGACATCGAATTCGAACGGGAATCCGCGGGTCGTTTCCTCCTCCGCGTCTCGGAAGACGACGGCGACGAAATCTTCGCCATCGCTGCTCGAAGCCAGGCCGTTCTCACATCCCTGACGCCGCGGAAGTCCTCGTTGGAGGACGTCTTCCTCGAGGCTCTGTCGGAAGCGGAGTCGAGCTGATGGCGATCACGAACCAGGAGGCCTACCGCCGATTCCGAGGCACGCTCCGCCAGCATCCGCTTCGCTTCTGGCCGATCACCACGGCGGGAATCCGGGTGGCCAGCAAGAAGAAGCTGCCCCTGGTCCTGCTCTACGCCATCCCATTGATCGGGACCGTGGTCTTCTCGTTCTTCGTATATGGGAAGTACGCCGCCGAGCTCCAGATGGTGCCGAACGAATCCGGGGAGGGCGGAGGGCTCGTCGGCATGCTGGCCCAGCGCGCGATGCAGCAGCTCCAGGTGCGCAACAACATCGTCACCTTCAACACCTGGTCGCAGCTCTTCGCCCTGCTGCCCGCGGCTTGGTTCGGCACCCCGATGTTCGCCAAGGACCTGAAAGCCGGCGCGCACCAGCTCTATTTCTGCCGTCCGATGACCCGGCTGGACTACTTCCTGGGCAAGTTCCTGACGGCGTCCTTCTTCACGGCTTGCGCCGTTCTCGTGCCGGGTCTCGTGATCTGTCTCGTCGCCTCGTTCTCGTCTCCCGAGTGGTCGTTCCTGATCGAAGAGGGTGACGTGATCTGGAGGTCGATCCTGTACTCCGTGGTCTGTATCGTCGTTACGAGCTCCGTAGCCCTGTGCGTGTCGAGCCTCGCCCCTCGGTTCAGCTACGCGCTCATCGCGTTCTTCGGCGTGTTCTTGATGCCCCTCGCCATGGGCAAGCTCATCAGCGATCTGGAGGGGGACGCGTATCAGGCGATCAGCCCGATCGACGATCTGCGGAGGGTCGCCGGCCAGATCTTCCAGCTCGAGCGGGGCTGGCCGGACATCCCGCTCGCCCTGGCGTGGTTGGTGCTGGCGGGTATCGTCGCGGTCTCGCTCCTGATCGTCGCGGTGCGCCTTCGCCGACTGGAGGTCGTGGGATGAGCACAGTCGTCGAGGCTGTCGATCTCGGTCGCTGGTACGGACAGGTGGTCGGGCTCAACGAGCTCTCGGTCCGCATCGAGGGAGGGATCACCGGTCTGCTCGGTCCCAACGGGGCCGGCAAGTCCACCTTCCTCAAGTTGATCGCCGGGGAGCTGAAGCCGTCGCGGGGCACGGTCCGCGTGTTCGGTGAGAATCCCTTCGCCAATTCCCGGCTCTATCGCCGGATGGGAGTCTGCCCTCAGCAGGACGCCCTCTACCGGCGGATGAGCGGGTTCGAGATGGTGCGATTCCTCCTCCGCCTGTCGGGCTACTCTCGCCGGGAGGCCGCTCGGCGCGCCCGGGAGGCCCTTGTTCGGCTCGACCTCGAGCAGGACATGAACCGCCGGACGAGTGGATACTCGAAGGGCATGCGACAGCGCGTGAAGCTCGCCCAGGCGATCGCGCACGATCCCGAGGTCCTGATCCTGGACGAGCCGCTCGGGGGGCTCGATCCAGGGGGTCGGCGCCGTGTCATCGGATTGCTGAAGGAGCTCTCCGAGAAGGGGATGGACATACTCGTGTCCAGCCACGTTCTGCACGAGATCGAAATCCTCACCTCCAACATCCTCCTCATCCATCGCGGGCGGTTGCTCGCCCAGGGGACGATTTCCGACGTTCGCTCACTCCTGAGCGAACACCCACAACGCGTGGAGCTGAGCGCCCGGGACGTCCGTGGTCTCGCCCGTGCCCTGATCGGGGTCGAGGAAGTGCTGACGGTGGGAATCGACGAAACGGAGGGGCGGTTGTTCTTGGAGACCCGCGGAATCGAGCGCTTCAACCGGCGATTGACACAGCTCGCCGCGGAGGGACAGTACGGCATTCGCAGCCTCGAATGCGTCGACGCGAGCCTCGAGGCGGTCTTCGACTACCTGGTGACGTGACGATGAGGTTTCTGGTCGCCACCTGGATCCTGTTTCGCACCCAGCTCGGGACGACCGTCTTCACGATGAGAACGCTCATCTGCCTGGCGATCGTGCTCTCTCCCGTGCTGTGCGCGCTCCTCTTGGCCTGGCTCTCTCAAGGGCGCACGTCTCCGCCTGTCCTCGAGATCGCCTGGATCATGAATGTGCAGTGCGTCGTGCCCCTCGTGGCCTTGATCCTCGGATCGACGGTGGTGGCCGAGGAGGTGGACGATCGGACGATCACCTATCTCTTGACCCGTCCGATTCCGAGATCCGCGATCCTGATCGGCAGATGGCTGGCCGTGCTGCTCGTCGTGACGGTGATGCTCTGGGCAAGCGGTTGGGTCGTCTTCATCATCTTTGATCGCATCGCCGCCGATGTCTACGAGCTGACCCAGCCCGAAGAAGTCCGGCGGAGGATCATCAACGTCGTGCTCCTGGGCGGAGTTACGTACACCACGGTCTTCGCGGTCGCGGGAGTCCTCTTCCGGCGACCGATCATCGTGGGGTTGGGCTACACCTTCGCCGTCGAGGGGTTGATGGCCAATCTCCCCGGGAGCAACCAGAGCTTGACGATCCAGTACTACCTGAAGAGCTACCTGCTGGCCGGCGATCCCGAGCTCAGCCGGCGCCTGATGCACCCCCTGTCCATCGAGCTCGTTCCCCCGGAGGAAGGCCTGCGGATGATCGCCTGGATCACGCTGGTGGCCCTCGTCGTCGGCTCCGTGGTCATCTCTCGGCGGCAGTACGTCCTTCCGGCGTAAGTCCGAGGGCGCGGGGGCCCATGCCCTATAATCGCACCGGTCGCGGCTCACGTCGGGGCGCCCGGAGACCGAAGAGAGCTCGTCGGCCGCCGAACACATCCTCACCCCTCCCGAGGATTCCGCCATGGTACGCAAGCTCCTGCTGTCACTCCTTTCCGTCTTCCTCTTCGCCGGAATCTGCGAGGCGCAGATCGTAACGGTGCACTTTCCGAGCGAGAAGGTGGCCAAGAGGTACAAGAAGTTCACGACCATCCTCCATGGTGAGATCGTGCTGCTGGGAGAGCCCGTCCCCGGGGGCGGGATCGAGGTCACCGACAAGGGAATTCGCTACCGCCGGGCCGGCGCGGATCCGCGCGCGAACGAGCAGAACGAGCTCTTCGTGCTCAATCCGAAGGATCCCGAGGCGGTGCCCTACGAGATCGAGGACGGCAAGAAGGTGCCGACCACCAGGAAGTCGGTCGCGGCCGTCCCCGGCTCGGACATCGCGCAACTCTCCGTCTTCATGCGTACCGAGGACATCCAGTCCCTGGCGAAGGAATACAGATTCCGCAAGGACCGCATCGAGCGTGCGCGCACCGCCCGCGACGCCGAGGAGAAGGGGAGCGTCCCGTGGTTCGAGAGGCACCGGCTCGTGGTCCTCGAATACCAGCGACTGCAGTCCTGGCTGGAGGAGATCTCGTTCTCGGAGGCCGCCAAGAAGCTCCAGAAGGAGCTCGACAAGGAGGCGAAGGTCTCGAAGAAGGACGCGCTCAACGCGCGATGGAAGACGGCGATCGAGTCGGTTCACGACGTGGACACCCCCGAGGCGCTGGTCGAAGCCTCGAAGGAGATCACCGGCGGCAAGCTGAAGTTCCACGCCCAGGAGAGCCAGCACGTCCGGTTCCTCTACATCGAGGAGATCGGAGACAAGCGGGTGACCTCCCTCCTCCAGCTCGCCGAGGAGCTCATCGAGGGATTCCGCATCGAATTCGTCGATCCCTACGTCGACGACGAGTTCCCCGACCAGATCCCCGACGACATCTTCATCGAGTACTGGTTCGGCTCGAACGACCCGGAGGAGCACCGGCGCTTCCTCGAGGACTACTACTACGTGCAGGTGAAGCACCTGGATCGCCACCGGGAGATTCCGGGCCGGAGGATCGTCCGGACCTTGCCGCCGCAGATCGTCAACTCCTGGCGGTACTACGACGGAAGGGACCTGGAGGGCATCGTCCTGCACACGATGGGGCACGCGCTCGCGGACATGCACTTCAACGGCACGCCCCACGGCATGAACCAGCCCTGGATGCACGAGGGGCTCGGCTACTACCTCTCCTTCGAGTACACCGGACGCAACACGGTCACGTGCAAGGAGTTCCGCGAGAGCACCTACGTCCGACCGGCGGGAGAGGAGGGCCTGAAGACCGTGATGATCGGGCTGCGCGACATGTACAACGGGATCGCTCTCGACAAGGGGCCGCGGTTCGACAAGATGGCCCTCAAGTACCTCTTCGACTTCGAGGATGCCGACCTCGCGAAGTCGTGGAGCATGTTCGACTGGATCGCCAAGGACCTGGGCAAGGAGGGGCAGATCTGGCTCCGCGAGGGGTGCATCGCCGCCCGGGACCGCGCCGCGTTCATCGCCGACTGGCGAGAGGTCTCGGAGGAGATCTTCGACGTCAAGGGAAAGGACGTCTTCAAGGTCATCGACGATCTCTGGCGAGCCTACGCCAAGAACCAGCAGGACACCTCCGAGACGTTCCGCCGGCGCAAGAAGCGATGAGCCGACGCGGCCGGCCATGAGAATCGCTCCTTCGTTCCTCTGCCTCGTGGTCGGCGCCGTCACCTCGGCGGGGACGCCGGCCTCCTCCGGCCCGCAGGGCGAGAGCTGGATCACCTGCACGCCGACCACGATGACCCTGCCGGGGGGCACCCCGCAGCGCGTCGACCATCCGATCGCCCGGGCGCTCGAGAAGGCGCGCCCCGGCACCCTCATCCTCCTCGAGACGGGCGACTACGCCCCGTTCACCATCGGGTTCCGCTCGAGCTCCCGGGCGAACGCGCGCACGTCGGGAGGCCGGAAGGGAGCGCCGGTGGTCGTCCAGGCCCAGGGGAAGGTGCGCATCACCAGCGGGCGGGGCGACACCATCGCCATCGACCAGGCGATCCGCAACTCCTACATCACCTTCCGCGGCATCGAGATCCTCGGGAGCGAGCGGGCGGCGATCATGTTCTACCGCCAGTCTCCCGACAAGACGCACGACGGCTACCACTTCGAGGATTGCCACGTCCTCGGCCGCTTCGATCACCTGACCGGCCGCGGACCTCGAACGAAGTGGGGTGTCTGGGGACAAAACCTGCGCGACTTCCGCTTCGCCGGGGTGAGCCAGCCGGCGCGCGTGCAGAACATCCGGTACGAGCACGGCTTCTACCTGCAAAATCCTCAGGGACGGATCACGATCGAGAACGTCGTCGCCAAGCGGCTCGGCCGCACGTTCTGCCAGTTCACCGCGCGGGAGAAGGAAGGCCTTCCGGGCAAGGGGCAGATCACGATCCGCAACTGCCGGGTCGAGGACGTCTGCATCTCGAGGGAGGACGGCTTCAAGGGGGGCGCCGCCTTCACCTTCGCCGGGCGCCTGACCGGGCCGATCGTCCTCGAGGGAAACACCTATCGAGCCGGCTTCGACGCGCGGATCAGGAAGCTCACGACGCCGGGCGTCCCCTACGGCACCGGGGCGCTCGCGGCCTGGCAAGGCGGTGAGAAGGTGCCCAACGGGGTCCTGGTCCTGCGCGACAACGACTTCCGGTTCGCGACGGGGTGCGGCGACCGGCCCGTGGTGGCCATCGGGGGCTGCCGGGAGGTCAAGATCCAGGGCGACAACCGCTTCTGCTCCGGGGGAGAGCAGCCCGCCCTGGCCCTCGACCCGGTGGACGACGACGGTCGGGCGACGAGCCCGCCCAACGGGAAGATCCGGCTCTCCCCCGAGACCGTGTTCACGGGGACGATCACCATCGGGCCCCGGGAGGCCACCCCCGCCGACCTGGCGTCCCTGGCCGACTAGCCGACCGGTCCTGTCTCTCTCCCGGGAGAGAATCGGCCCGCATGGGGTCCTCCGCCCCGGTTTTCCTCATGGGTGGAGCGGGATCTGTCGATCCTCGCCTCGGGAAGTGAGCGGTCCCTCCGCCCGAGACCGATCCGCTCCCTCCGCGTCTCGGCCCCGATCCCAGAGCCTTCCGGACCGACCTCATGATCCCTGCCCGCTGGTGGACCCCCTTCGCCTCCCTCGGAACCGCTCCCGCGGTCGAGGAGGGCGTGGTCCAGGTCGCGGAGGCCCCGGAGGGCCCGTTCCTGGCGGCCTGGGCGGGGTACGCACTCGTCGTCGTGGTCCTGGCGGGCGCCTGGCTCGCGCGCCGCCGCTCCCGCGAGCGCCGCCGGCGCCTGGTCGAGCACGCCCTCGGCTGCGTGGAGAGGGGGGACATGGAGGAGCTGGACACGCTCCTGCGCGGTCGCGACTTCCGGCGCCGGGTGGGGAGCCTGTCGGGCGCCCTTCGCGGCCTCCGGGACCTCCTGGCGGACAAGGACGCGCAGGCGGACCGACTCCAGGCGGAGCTGGAACGTGCGCGCCGTCGTTTCGAGGAGCTTCCGCAGGCCATCTGGCTGCTGGACGAGGAGGGACGTCTGGAGGCGAGCACGAACCGCCTGTTCGAGATCCTCGGGCGGTCGGAAGAGGAGCTCGTGGGCAAGCCGTTGTCGAACGTCCTTCCGGGCTGCCAGGGCCGGGAATCGCCCCGGTCGATCCAGGTGAAGGACGCGTTCGGGACGACCAAGGAGGCTCTGCTCCTGAGCCGGCAGATCGACGATCCGGACTCGGGGACAACCGGCGAGGTCGGTCTCCTGATCGAGGACGGCCTGGCGGACGTGCTCGAGGGATCGCCCGGAGACGAATTCCAGGATTCGTGCGCGAAACACGCGATGGATGCCATGGGGGATCTGGCCGGGGGCATCGCGAACGACTTCAACGACCAGCTGACGGCGATCCTCGGGCACAGCTACATGCTGCTCGCGTCGCTCGACGACGACTCCCCCCAACGGGTGAGCGCGGAGGAGATCTCGGACGCCGCGGAGCAGGCGCGTCTGCTCACGCAGCAGCTCCTGGCCTTCAGTCGTCGGCAGGTGGCCCGCCCCGTGTCGCTGGATCTCTCGATCCTCTTCGAGGAGATGGAGGAGGAGCTCGGGTTCCTGCTCACCGATGGGGTGGAGCTGAGCATCGAGCTCGAGCCCGACTGCCCGCGACTGCGGGTGGATCGCGTCCAGTTCTACGCCGTTCTGAAGAACCTGGTCCGCAACGCCCGAGAGGCGATGAGGGGCAAGGGCACCTTCCGGGTGCAGGCCTCGCGCACGAGCTGCCTTCCGCAGGACGTGCGCGGCCCCGCCGACGAGGATCTGCCCGGTCGCGATTGGGTCCGCCTGCGCCTGGTGGACAGCGGCCCGGGGATGTCCCCGGCGATCCTCGCCAAGGCCTTCGAGCCGTACTTCACGACCCACGAAGTCCAGGGCCGTCGAGGAATGGGGCTGGCCACGGTCTACGGGATCGTCACGCAGAACCACGGGCGGATCGCGGTGGCGAACGCCCGGGACCGCGGCTTCGGCCGATCCGGTCTCGTGGTGGAGATCTTCCTTCCGGCCGCGGCCTCCCCGGACCGGGTCGAGGTGAGCGATCGGACGAAGGTCGCCGAGCCGGGCGCCCGGAAGCGAATCTGCGTCGTCGAGGACGATTCGCAGGTGCGCCGCCTCGTCTCCGTGATCCTGCGGCGCGAAGGGCACGAGGTGTTGACCGCCGAGAACGGGCAGGAGGCCCTGCGTCTCTGCGAAGGCCTGCAGGGCGCGGTCGACCTCGTTCTCACCGACATCAACATGCCGTTCGTCGGGGGCTTCGAGCTCGCCGAGGAGCTCAAGGAGCGCTTCCCGAACACGAAGACGCTGTTCATGTCCGGCTTCCTGGAGAACGAGCACTCCAACTGGGACTCCCACTCCCCTGATGATCTCCTGCAGAAGCCGTTCACTCCGAACGACCTCCTCGAGCACGTCCGCCGCGGACTGGCGAAGGATCCGGACGAAGCGGGATCCGGTACCCCGCAAGTGATGGTCATCGACGACGAGGAGACGATCCGCGACCTCATGAAGGTGCTCATCGAGGGGCTCGGATACCACTGCCACGTGGCCTCCAGCGGAGACGAGGCGCTCGCCCGCCTGAAGACGACGAACGTGGAGGTCGTGATCAGCGACCTGGTCATGCCCGGCCCCGACGGCATCGAGACCTGCAAGGCGATCAAGCAGGCCTTCCCGGGCACGAAGATCATCGCCATGTCGGGGAAAGTGGGGGGGATGGCCACCCGTGCCGCCGCCGGACGGATGGGCGCCGTCGCCACGCTCACGAAGCCCTTCAGCCGGGACGAGCTGCTCCTCGCGCTGGAGAAGGCGAGAGAGTGAGCTCCACGCGCGCGGCTACCGCGCGTCCGTGACGGTATCGATCACTGCGCCAGCGCGCGCAAGCGGGCGCGTCCGTAGTCGACGGCGGCGGTGATGCTGAGGGCCCCGGAGAGGATGTACAACACGCGGTGCAGCAGCTCCTGCTCCGGCAGGGCGAGCAGTGCGAAGAAGAAGGCGAAGATGACGACGGTGGTCAGCTTGCCGAAGAATCGCGAGCCCACGTCGCGGATCGCCTGGCGGTTTCCCCTCGCGATCCCGATCGCCATGCCCATCGCCACGGAAAGATCGCGCGCGAGCAGGACGGGAATCCACCATGCCGAGAGGTCCCCGTGGAACGCGAGCGTCAGGAGGACGGAGAAGACGAACAGCTTGTCGGCGAGTCCGTCGAGGACTCCTCCCAGCCAGCTCGTGAGCCTCCAGCGCCGCGCGAGGTAACCATCCAGCCAGTCGCTGACTCCCGCGACCAGGACCGCGGCGAGCCACCACCGAGGATCGAGGAAGGGGAAGGCCACCGCGAGCACCAGCCGCAGAACGGACAGGGCGTTCGGCAGGATTCGCAGGAACGGCGACTTGGCGTTGGTAGTACGAGTCTCCACGGGCTCGCCCGGAGTATCGGGGGGGGAGGGGACTCGAGCAAGGGGCGGGCGCTCCCCGCCGCCCTCGCGAGCTATCCGCCCCGTGTATGCATCTCGAGATGCGGATCGCCCCGCCCGTCTCGGTCCGGACCGGCGGTTCCGGCTTCGCGACCGGCCAGCCCCAGCTCCGCGCCCCGCTCCTCGCGGTCGCCCCAGCCGTTCCCGATGATCCGCGCGATCTCCGCGGGCGGCGCTCCCGAGCGCAGCGGACCTCGCAGATCGAGGCCATCCGTGGCGTACAGGCAGAGATACCACATGCCGTCCGCGGTGAGACGGCTGCGGACGCAGTCGCGGCAGAACGGGGACGTGGTCGAGGCCACGATGCCGAACACCGTGCCGTCGAGGAGCCGGTACCGGTCCGCGGGCGCGGCCTGCTCGCTCGCGATCTCACGGACATCGGCGGACGAGTCGGCGGGCTTCACGGGCGTGATCTCCCCGAAGTGGCGCGAGAGACGCTCGAGGATCTCTTCCCTCGGCACCACGTCCTCGATTCGCCATTGCGTCGCTCCGACCACGTCCATGTACTCGATGAAGCGCACCTCGACGCCTCGCTCCCGTCCGTACTCCAGGATCGATTCGAGCTCGTCGGCGTTGAAGCCCCGGATCACGACGGTGTTGACCTTCGTGTTCGAGAAGCCGGCATCCACGGCCGCGTCGATCCCCGAGATCACGCGGGCGAGACCGT
>CAYRXS010000062.1:14892-27312 GCA_964428225.1 uncultured Planctomycetaceae bacterium | reverse complement strand
GTTCGACATGCGCGTCTTGATCATCGAGGACTCCGTGACCCTCAGCGAGTCGCTGAGGGTCGGGCTGACCCACGAGGGCTTCGCCGTGGACGTCGCGGGCGACGGCGAGCTCGGGTTGAGCTACGCGCGCAACAACCCCTACGACGTCCTCATCCTCGACCTGATGCTGCCGAAACTCGACGGGATGAGCGTGCTGGCCCGGCTCCAGGACAAGGAGGATCGACCGCACGTGCTGCTCCTGACCGCCAGGGACCGGGTCGAGGATCGCGTGCTCGGTCTGAACACCGGAGCCGACGACTACCTGGTCAAGCCGTTCGCCTTCGACGAGCTGCTCGCCCGCGTGCACGCCCTCGTGCGGCGCCGTTACGAGGAGAGGACGCCAGTGGTGGAGATCGGAGAGCTCGTCGTGGACGTCGTGGCTCGCAAGGCCGCCTATCGGGGAGGCGCGCTGGATCTCACCGCGCGTGAGTACTCGCTCCTCGAGTACCTCGTCCTGCGTCGGGGGCACACGGTCACGCGCGTGGAGATCGAGGACCACATCTACGGGGTGAACCGCCTGCCGTCGAGCAACGCGGTCGATTCGGCGATCTGCATCCTCCGCTCGAAGCTCGGGCCCGACGGGAAGGATCTGATCCGCACGCGTCGCGGCCAGGGGTACGTCCTCGGGGAACCGGCGCCCTGAGCCCGATCCGATCCGGCCTCGCGTCGCCTCCGTGAGCGCGGATCGCGGGCGCGGCTCATTCACAGCCTTTGCGCGGATCCGTTCGTTTGTCCTTGCCGGATTCCGGCGACCGACCTACGAAGTGGACCGAGATCCCGGGACGCCGGACGGACTGGAGAGGCGCATATGAGCTGGTGGCAGCACTTCCTGGTGCTCGGAGGGATCGCCCTCGGAGCCGCGAACGACTGGCGAGCGGACGCCGAGGCCCTGGAGAGGGAAGGCCGGCTCGACCGGGCGATCACCTCGGTGGAACGACACCTCGACGCCCTTCCCGACGACGCGGAGGCCTGGCGCTGGCTGGCGGGGGCTTTCGAGCGGCTCGCGGGCGCGGAGGGTGGGAGCATGCTCCTTCACGCCGATGCGGCCGCGGCGTGGGACCGGGCCGCGCAGCTGCTCCCCGACGACGACGAGGCGCTGCTCGCGGCGGCGAACGCCCGTCTTCGTGCCGGCGAGCTCGCCGCCGCCGAGGAGCGAGCGACGCGCGCCCTCGGGCTCCAGCTCGACCGCGACGGGAAGGCGGCGGACGGGACCGTGGGGCTCGTGCTGCGGGCGCGGACGGGCGCGTTCGCGCGGAGAGAGCACGTCGACCGCGTCGCGTTCTCCCGCGACGTCCTCGAGCTTCGCCGCGGCATCGAGGAGATACGCGTCGTGGCCGCTCGGAACGCGGAGGTCGCCGTCGCGGAGGCGCGATGGCTCGCCTCGATCGAGCTCTCCGACCTCGCGATTCGCAAGCTGCTCGACGCGCTCGCCGGGGAGCCGTCGTCGATCGCGCTGCACCGGGCCGTCGTCGATCTCCACCTCGGGGTGGGGATCGAGGAGCGCCTCCCCCGCGTGTACGAGGCGCTCGTCGCCGCCCACCCGGGCGACGCGATCGTGCGCTGGTACGCGGGCTACGTCGCGCGACTCGCCGGCGACCTCGCGGCGCGGGAACGTCGCAACGAGGACGCCGCGGAGCATTACGCCCACTGCACCGAGAGGATGCGCGAGGCGGCCACGCTCGATCCGGCCTACGGGGAGAGCGCGCTGTGGGTCGAGATGCAGGCCCGCGTGGGCGCCGGCTGGAGCGCCCTGGACGCGGACGACGTCGAGCGCGCGGAGGAGGAGTGGGCGACGGTCATGGAGGAGTGGCCCGAGTTCGCGGAGCGCGTGGACGGGCTCGGCCGCACCCCCGCCCAGGGGCTGGGCCGGCTGGGCGGTCGGTACCACGTGCGCGACCGGCTCCTCGACGCCCGGCGCGTCTCGCACAAGGTGGCGGAGGCCACTCAGCAGGCCTGGTCGTGGAACAACGTCGCCTACCTGCTGCGGGAGATCGCGAGCGACACGGAGATCAGCGGCGAGGACGGCTCGTTCGACGCCGCGCGGTCCGTCTTCGTCGAGTCGTGGAACACCTACCGACGCGCCGCCGACCTCGCGCCCCACGAGCCGCGGATCATCAACGACACCGCGCTCATCCAGATCTACCACCTGCGGGAGGACCTGGAGGGAGCCGAGCGCATGCTCCACCGGGCGATCCAGGTGGGCGAGGCGCTGCTCGAGGAGATGGGGCCGAACCCCGAGGAGAGCGAGCGGTTCCCCATCGCCCAGGCCGTCGGCGACGCGTACCAGAACCTCGGCTTCCTCCACTACCGCCTGCTCGACGATCCGGTCAAGGCGCGCGATTACCTCGTGCGCTCGCTCGAGACGGATTCGGGGGTCCGGCGCGAGGTGGCCGCCTCCATCCGGGCGATCGACGCGGGGCGGGGGCTCGAGGGTCTTCCCCCTCCCGTCCGCGACGAGCCGCCGGCCGGGGGGACCGAGGATCCCGTGGCGGATCGCGGGGAGGGCACGCCGCCGGATCCCGCGCCGGAGGGCGCCGGGGCCGAGAAGCCCGAGGGTCTCGACGACGCGCCCCTGCCCCGGATCACGGAGGGGACGACGGCTCCGCCCGAGACCGTCCCGGACGTCGACTGGGAGCGCTCGATCGACGTCGCGCTCGAGGCGGCCACCACCGGAGAACGGCCCGTGCTCGTCTACCACCGCGTCGGGGGCGGGATCGGACCCTCGGTGGAGTACCTGCAGCGCCACCTGCACAGCGCGAGCTTCGCCCGGGCCACGGCGGGGGCGATCACCCTGCTCGCGGACGGGCTGCGACACACGTTCACCGACCGCCGGCGCGACGGGCGGCTCGTCCTCTGTCCCCGCTCGGGGGGACTGACGTGCGCCGAGCACCTCGCGTGCGGGCACGACTTCGAGCGACGCTGGTACGCCGGGGGCGGCGAGGTCCTGGGCCTGAGGTCGAACGGGCTCTACCGGGTCACCGCGGAGGGCCTGTCGCGCGTCTCGCCGATGGAGGACACGTTCGAGCGGTACCGTCCGGACGGCGGTCGTCTGCCCGATCGCGGCGCCCCGTCGGGCTCGGCGGAGGTCGAGCCGAGCCGGGGCGCTCCTCTGCCGACGGAGGTCGAGGGCCTCGTGCGCAGCCGCCGCCTCGCGGCGCGACGCGCGCTGGAAGAGCTGATCTTCGAGACGGGGACCGCGGACCAGCGACTGCATGCGGTGGCGTTTCTCGGTGAGTACCCCGGCGCGGACAACGACGAGTTGCTCGCCGTACTGGCTCGCCAGCACGCAGATCCCTTTCTGGCTACCGTCGCCCTGCACGCCTGGCGGGAGGATCTGGGGACGGAGGTCCCGCGCTTCGCCCTGCAGACGTCGACGTCACCCGCCACGCGCGCCGCGGCCATCTCCGCCCTGGCGAGGATCGGGGACGAGACCGCCGAGCACGTCCTCGTCGCCCGCTGGCTGCTCGCGGCGGAGAGCATCACGGATGCGAGCGCGGTCGAGCGCCTGGCGACGATGGACCTCGGGGAGATCGCGGCGGAGATCGGCTCGCGCTGACCTCCTCAGTCGATCACGCCCACCCCTCCGGACGCGGTCCAGCCCGCGCCGTGGGGGTGCGCGACGCGGATCCAGCCATCGGACGCCTCTCCGAGCCGCACCAGCTCGCCGCCGCCGAGCTCGAGGGAGACGGGCGAGTCGTCGCGGGGTTCGGCGCGCAGCTCGATCTCGTCGTGCAGGACCACGCCCGCGGGAGGACCGGAGAGCCAGTGGACCCGGGCCAACCGCGCGGCGCCGAGCAGGGCGATCACCACGAGCAGGGCCAGGGCGGCGCGGGCCGCGCGACGCCGGCGCAACAGCACGAAGCCCACGAGCCCGACGCCCTGCATCACCCCGACCGCGATCAGCAGCGCGCGGGGCGGGATCGCGTCGATCCACGCCAGGACCGCGGCGCCGGGCGAGGCGTCATCGGGGGTGTCGATTCCGAGCCGCCGCTCCGCGAGGCGCAGGTTGGCCTCCACCTGCTCGTCGCCGGGAAGGCGCAGCAGCGCG
The DNA here is from genome assembly GCA_964428225.1 of uncultured Planctomycetaceae bacterium. GTDB lineage: Bacteria > Planctomycetota > UBA1135 > UBA1135 > JBFMCU01. Next base: position 23,225 of record CAYRXS010000062.1, on the reverse strand, counting down.
CGGCGGTAGCAGAGCACGGCTTCCGCGTGACGGCCGAGGCGGTAGGAGCAGTTGCCCATGTCGTACAGCAGCGCGCCCCGGGGTGCGTCCGGCTCCGACAGCGCGGCCTCGAAGACGGTGCGCGCCTCCTCGTACCGACCCGCGCGGTACGCGCGCTCCGCCTCGCCGAGGTCGGCGGGGCCGAGCAGGAGCCCGAGCAGCAGGGCGATCACCGTGCTCCCTCCGGATTCCGGATCGACCGCTCGAGCTCGTCGACGAGCTCCCGGACCGCCTCCGCGCCGTCCGCGGACGCGGGACCCCCGTAGCGCGAGGCGAAGAGGGTGTCGAGCAGCGCGGCGGAACGGGTCGCCGGCTCGTGGGGAATGCCCGCCTGCTCGAGACGATGCGCCAGGTCCGGGCCGATCACCGCCCCGCTCGGGCTCCCGAGGATGGCGGCGAGGAGGTCGACGAAGGCCTCCGCCGGATCCTCGCCCGGCTCGTCGGCCCGTTCCCGGAACGCGGCGATCGCCGCGCGAGCGCGCTCCGGCCCGGGATCGACCCGACGGCGCGGGCGCCCCGGCCGCCGGAGCCGGAGCGCGATGGCCAGGATCCAGGGAGCCAGGAGTACGATCCCTAGCAGGGTCGGCGACGGCGGGGCAGCGGGCTCCGCGCGCGTGCGCCCCGCCACGGGCTTCAGGTCGTGGATGTCCGCGGACCGCGGCCGGACTTGGAGGGGGATTGCGGCCGTCCGCACGGTGCGGTAGCCGCCGTCGGGTGCGGGATCGAAGTACGCGAAGGCGATGGGCGGCATCTCCGTGACGCGCTCGCTGCGGGGCGAGAGGTCGTAGATGATGCGGCGACCGACCTCGGATTCCTCCTCGATCCGTCCGCGGACGTGAAAGCCCTCCAGTCCGTCCAGGCGCGGGGGGGCGAAGTGTCCGAGGTTGCCCTCGCCCTCGATGTGGAGGGTCAGCTCGAGGCTCTCCCCGGCCTCGAGGTCGATAGGCTCGAGCTCGGCCCGCACCGCGAACCGGCCGACGGCGCCCGCGTACTCGGGTGGCCGCCCCTCCTCGGGCAGGGCGAGGATGTCGAGCACGAGCTCGTTCCCCGTGACGAAGACGTCGTGTCGATCCTCGGGAACGCGACCATCGAGGAAGTCGTCGCGGAAGCTCGTGGCGTGGGCGAAGCAGAGGCGCGGGGCGGGGATCGCGAGACGCCCGGCGGAGTCGGGCAGGAAGTCCCGCTCGATCTCGAGCACCAGGAAGCGACGCCCGTCCTCCAGCCGGTCCTCTCGCCGGACGGCCTCCGCCACGCGGTCGTCGAGCGCGAAGCTGAGGCGACCGCGATCGGTCCCGGTCGCGGGCGAGTCGGCGTCGAGGGGGATCGCGCCGGGCAGGTCGGAAAGGAAGGGGGCCTGCACCTGCACGGGGACGCCGAGCTTCCGGCGGAAGAGCTGGATCATCTCCTCGCGGTGGAAGCGCTCCTCGACCCCGAAGCGCAGCCGCAGGCGGATGCGCTCGTGCACGTAGTACGTGTCGCGAGGCGCGACGACCTCCAGGAACGCCAGTCCCTCGCCGGTCGCGTTCCGCGCGTCGTCGGTGGTGAGCGAGGGAACGTCCTGCGTGTACGGGAGGCCCGGGGGCTCGACGTCGCTCGCGCGGCCCTCGAGGATCCCGGGGGACGACCACAGGCAGAGCAGGACCAGCGCGCCCTTCATCCGATCGCCCCCGGGAGGGGCCTCACGCGGGAAGTGTCGCGTGACGCGCTCGCAGCTCGTCCGGCCATGGCGCAAGCCTACGCCTCCCCGGCGGGACGAGGGAGGGACACCCCCTCGAGATCCCCTCCCGAGTACGAAAAGCGTACGGATCGGTGCGCCTGCGCAACGCGAGAAATGCCGCGCGCAGGTCGGAGGACGGGGCCTCCCAAACACCTCCGGAGGAGGGCTTGTGCGACCCTCCGCGACGCCTCACCATGCGTCGGACGGCGCGCTCTCCCCGGGCGCGGGCCGTCGTGAACACCAGTCGCCTGACGACCACCCCGTGGTGTCCCGCGATGCGGGGGACAGGAGTCGAGATCATGAACGAGCGCCGAACATCACTCTGGACCGCTCTCCTCGGGGGCGGTCTGTCCATCGGGCTGCTGACGAGCATTGCCGCGCCTCAGGACGAGCGCGCGTCCTTCACCGCGGAGGTGACCAAGGGAGACCTCGCGATCGCGGTCGAGCTGACGGGCTCGTTCGTGGCCGAGAACAAGGACGACATCCGGGTCGAGCCGAAGACCTATCGGGGCGATCTCATCCTCACTTCCCTCCTGCCGGAGGGAAGTGAGGTGAAGGAAGGCGACGTCCTGATGGAGTTCGATCCCTCGACCCTGGAGCGGTCGCTGGAGGACGCGCGCAACGAGGTGACCGACAAGAAGGTGGACCTCGACAAGGCCGAGGCCGAGCTCGCGGCGTTCGAGATCGAGCGCGATACGACGCTCAAGCAGAATCAGATGGAGCTGGAGATGGAGCAGCGCGAGCTGGCGAAGGCCGGGGAGCAGGCGCTCCTCGATCTCGCGGACAAGGAACAGTCGGTCGTCGACGCGGAGCACAACCTCGCCGACGCGCGGGTCGACTTCGAGCAGCTCACCCAGCTCTACGAGGAGCGCGAGCTCCACACTGCGACGGAGAACATCCTGATCGATCGCGAGAAGCGACGTATCCAGGACCTCGAGCGAGGCCTGGTGAAGACGAAGGCCGAGGTCGAGCTCTGGAAGAAATACGACCAGAACAAGACGATCCTGGAGAAGGAGCTCGAGGTCGTCAAGAAGGAGGCGGAGCTCAAGAAATCGCAGATCCGGCTGGGAGCCGACCGCGGCGAGAAGCAGGCCGAGGTGGCCAAGGCCCAGCGGGCGATGGACAAGGCGGAGCGTGAGGTCTCGGAGCTCGAGGAGGACGCGGCCGGGCTCCGGGTGACCTCCCCGCGCGAGGGCATCGTGTTCTACGGCACGATCGGCGGGGACATGTTCTCCGACGTGGTGGTGTTCGGCATGAGCGATCAGACGCGCGAGATGCAGGTCGGGGGACGCGTGCGGACGCACCAGATCCTGATGACCGTCGCGTCGATGGATCAGCTCTCCATCAAGATGAGCGTGCTCGAGAACGACATCCAGTACATGAAACCGGGGCTGCCCATCAGCATCCGGCCCGATGCGTTCCCGTCCCTGGCGATCGACGGCCGCCTCACGAAGGTGGATCAGATCGCGGCCCGCACCGCGTTCATGTCCGACATCCGAGAGTTCACCGTCCGCGGGGAGTACGAGGGGATCTTCAAGCAGCTCCGCAGCGGAATGAACTGCCGGGTGACGGTCCACGCCGACACCGTGCCGGATGCCGTCCAGGTGCCCGTGCTCGCCGTCTTCAGCGAGGGAGGGGAGTTCTACTGCCTCGTGAAGGAGGGGAAGGACACCTCCCGCCGGCCGGTCGAGCTCGGAGCCACGAACGGGACGATGGTGGAGGTCACCGAGGGCGTGCGGCCCGGGGAGACCATTGCCCTCTGGGATCCCAATGAAGAGTGATCCGAAGGCCCCTCTGCTCCAGCTCGACGGGGTCTCGAAGATCTACCCGATGCCGGGAGGAGACGTCCACGCGCTCAAGAGCGTGTCGCTGGGGGTCGAGCAGGGCGAGTTCATCTCCGTCGTCGGCACGTCGGGGAGCGGCAAGACCACGCTCCTGTACCTGCTCGGTCTCCTCACGGGGCCGAGCGAGGGGGTCTACCGCCTCCACGGCCGTCCGGTCGAGGAGCTGAACGACCGCGAGCGGTCAGCGATCCGGGGCGCCGAGGTGGGCTTCGTGTTCCAGTCGTTCCACCTGGTGTCCCAGCTCACCTTGCTGGACAACGTGCTGCTGGCGGCGCGCTACGCCCGGATGGGCGACACGGCCACCGCCCGCGAGGGAGCGCGTTCGCTGATCGACCGCGTGGGTCTGGGGCACCGGCTCCGCCACCGGCCGCGCGAGCTCTCGGGAGGAGAGATGCAGCGCGCGGCGATCGCCCGGGCGCTGCTCTCGAGCCCCAGCCTCATCCTCGCCGACGAGCCGACGGGCAATCTCGACGAGGAGATCGGGGACCAGATCTTCGATCTGCTGAAGTCGCTGGCCGACGAGGGCAAGACCGTCCTCCTCGTGACCCACGACCCGAACCTGGCCGGCCGGACCGACCGCCAGATCCATCTCAAGGACGGGGAGGTCGTCGATGCAAGTGCTTGAGCTCGCCAAGGAGGCCTGGACTAACCTGCTCCTGCACAAGACCCGATCGGGTCTCGCGGCCCTGGGCATCATCTTCGGGGTAGCAAGCGTCATCTGCATGCTCTCGATCAGCGAGGTGGCGCGACGCGACGTGATCGACCGCATCGAGCGGATGGGCCTGCGCAACGTGATCCTCGACAGCGTGAAGCCCGAGCGCGTCCGGCGGCGGGAGAAGGCGGATTCGCAGCAGTCGTGGATCGCGCGCTACGGGCTGACCCGCGAGGACCTCGAGATCCTGGAAGACAACGTTCCGGAGATCGAGGCCATCGTCCCGATGCGGATCATGCTCGAGGACGTGCAGTCGAACCTGGAGACCTCCGACATCAACGTGATCGCCACCAGCACGGAGTACCCGCGAGTGATGGACCACGCGGTCCGGGACGGGCGCTTCCTGAGCGAGGTCGACGAGGCCCGCGCGCAGGCGGTGTGCGTGCTCGGGGCCGACGCGGCTCGGCGGCTCTTCCCGCTGTCCTCGTCGATCGGCGAGGTGGTGCAGATCGGAGGCAAGCACTTCACGGTCGTCGGCGTGATGGAGCGCCAGGGCCAGACCGGCTCCTCCGGCATCCTCTCGAATCCCGACAACGCGGCCTGGATCCCGTTGCGCACGTCGTTCGCCCGCTTCGGCCGGCGGCAGGTCCGCACGGGAGGCGGCACCTCGGAGGCGACCGAGGTCGAGGTGAACCGGGCGGTGCTGCGCATGGCCGAGGGAGTCCCGCTCTCGCCGGTGGCGACGATCACGAGGAACCTCGTGGAGCAGCGTCACAAACAGGACGACGTCTCGGTGACCGTTCCCTTCGCGCTGCTTCGCGAGCAGCGCCAGGCCGAGCGCATCTTCCGCTGGGTGATGGGCTCGCTGGCGGCCATCTCGCTGCTGGTGGGGGGCGTGGGCATCATGAACATCATGCTCGCGAACATGGCCGAGCGACGATCCGAGATCGGGCTGAGGCGCGCGCTCGGCGCGACGCAGGCCGACGTCGTGCGGCTGTTCGTGTCGGAGAGCACGGTGCTGTGCTGTCTCGGCGGAGTCCTGGGGGTGGTCCTCGGCGCGGCGCTCGCGCACCTCGTGGGCTCGCTCGCCCAGTGGACGGTGGCCTTCCAGCCCGTCTCGTTCCCCCTCGGGATCGCGGTGTCCATCGTCACGGGGCTCGTCTTCGGCACCCTGCCGGCGGTGAAGGCGGCGCGGCTCGATCCCGTGCTCGCCCTGCGCGTGGAGTGATCCGATGAAGTCGACGACTACGACATTCCTGACCTCGCTCGCGCTCGTGTTGACCGCGATCGCCGGGGGCGCACAGGAACCCGCGACGGACGCGGACGACACGGAGGCGGCGTCCTCGCAGGAGGCCGACCCGCACCGACTCGCACCCCCGATCGAGCGCGACGAGCTCGTCGCTCGGGCCCGCGAGGCGCGCGCCCGCGGCTTCGCCCACCTCGTGGCGAGCCAGAACGCCGACGGCTCGTGGGGCTCGCACGATCCCAAGGTGGCGAGCCTCAAGGACTTCGGCTTCCAGCTCCGCAACCGCGGGAGCCAGGACGGGGTGCGCATCGCGTGCACCGCGATCTGCGCCACCGCTCTGCTCGACAAGGGAGCGGCCCGGAGCGAGGCCGAGGACAAGGTTCTGGCGAAGGCGATCGCTGCGCTCCTGGGGGTGGAGAAGTTCGCCTATCACAAGGGCGAGGCGTTCAACACCTGGGGCTACGGCTACAAGCTCGACTTCCTCACGCACTTCCTGCAGACCCCCGAGGGCGAGGCGAGACGCGAGGAGATCGAGCCCGCGGCCAAGGTGTGCATCGACGGGCTGCTCCGCTACCAGCAGGCGGACGGCGGGTGGAACTACTACGCGGGCACGTCGAAGGGCGGCGAGTCGATGTCGTTCAACACCGCCAACTTCGTCATCGCACTCCTCCGGGCCCGGGACCTCGGTCTCGACGTCCCCAAGGGCTGCGCCGGGGACGCCGTCAAGCTGCTGCGCCGGATGCGCACGGTGAAGGGAGGCTTCATCTACGACGCCCGCTTCCTCCTGGAGGCGCAGTCCGTGAACGAGCTGAGCGCCGGATCGCGCACCGTGGCGTGCGTGCTCGCCCTGCACGATGCCGGGGTCTACGACCTCCCCGACCTCCGCCGCGGCCTCGAGGTGTTCGACGAGGGCGAGAACTACCTGGAGGACGGGCGCAAGCTCATCCAGCCGCACACCGCGGTGCACCAGATCTCCGGCTACTTCTTCTTCTACGGCTACTGCTACGCGGCCGAGCTGGCGCGACGCCTGGGGGACGAGGTCGATCCGGAGCGCTGGGACCGCTTCGCGTGGACGATGCTGCGCACGCAGGAGGAGGACGGCTGCTGGTGGGACACCGCCGCCGCCGACTACGGGGACAAGTGGGGGACGGGTTTCGCCCTGCAGGTGCTGGGGCTGTACCTCGAGCACGTGGAGGCGAGCGCGCCGGATCGAGACGAGGACTGAGACCATGGCGAAGCGGCGAACGAGAAGGATCACGGCGCTCCTGGCGCTCGTCCTGCCCTGGACGGTCGGCGCGTGCGGAGGCCAATGCACCACGCCCGCGGGCTGGCTCGACGAGGACGGGGCCATCGTGCAGCCGCTCGGCTGGCTGGGCGGCCGGGCTCATCCCGCCTCCCGGGGCGTCGAGGTCCCGGACCCCGACGGCGCGTCTCGGGACGTGATGGCGGGAGGGATGGTCGTGACCGAGGTTCTGCCCGGCGGCGAGCTGTCGGCCGCCGGCGTTGCCCGGGGAGACGTGATCGTCCGCGTCGGCGACGAGTGGCTCCCGAACAAGGAGGATCCCGGCCCGGACCTGATGCGGGCGATCGAGGCCCGGGTCTCGGCCGGCGAGGGCTCGATCGGCCTCGGCCTGTGGCGGGCGGGAAAGCTCGAGGTCGCGACGCTGGCCCACGACGAGGTGCCGCTGGAGGTCGGGCTGCCCGGACCGTCGGAGCGCCTGGACGGCATGGCCCGCGCCGGGCTCGAAAGGCTCGTCGCGCTCCAGCGGGAGGACGGGACGTTCGAGGGAGCGGACGATCCGGAGGCGGACGTCGTCACGTGCTCCCTGGCGGGGCTCGCGCTCCTGGCGGGGGGCGCGCGGGACGCCGAGGGCGAGCTCGCCGGAGCGCTCGACCGCTGCCGCGACCGCGTCGAGGCGGCGATCGGGGATTCCGAGCGCACGCTCGACCCGTGGGGCACGGCCCTGGCGACGATGTTCCTGGCCGAGCTGGCCGGACCCCTCGAGATCGAGGCGGTGGCGTTCACCACCATCACCGGCCCGGAGGTCGGGGGCGGGCACGTCGCGACCGGGGACTTCGAGATCCCCGAGGGAGCGGTGATGTACGAGCTCGGCAGCGACGAGCTGCCCCCGGAGCTCGCGGAGCTCCTCGAGGGTCTCGACCTGCCCGAGGGCGGGGGGGGGATCCAGATCAGCATGGCCAGCGGCCCGCCCCCGGACGGAGCGCTCTCCGGAACGACGGCTCCCGAGGAGGAGACCGGCGAGGCCGAGCCGGTGGTCGGACCGCTCTGGAGCCTGGCGGAGCTGGGCGCCCTGGCCGGAGAAGATCTCTCGGCGCGCCTCGCCTCCGTCTCGACCGCCGTCGGGCGGCTCGTCGCCCTGCAGGGCGAGACCGGCGGCTGGGATCCGGTCGGCGAGGAGGTCGGCTTCTCCGACGCCACCCTCGCCACGAACCAGGCGCTGCTCGCCCTCGGCATGGCGGAGCGGGTGGGCGTGCCGGTGGACTGCGAGGTGCTCCGTCGGGGGCTCGCCTTCGTGCGCGAGCACACCAACGACGGTCACGTGTTCTACGTCGACGCCCCGGGCTTCGATCGGCGGCGTGAGGCGGGCCGCGCGAGCGGGGCGGCGGCCGCGCTCCTCGCGCTGAGCTGCGAGTCGACCGACGCGTTCCTGCGCGAGCTCGTCGACTACAGCGACCAGCACGGCCGCACGATTCCGGAGGGCAGCGCGGCCGTTCCGCTCCACGTGCTGAACACCGCCATCCTACGCCGCCAGCAGGGCCTCGGCTCCTGGGCCGTGTTCTGTGATTCCAGGATAACATGGGTGGCGCGGGCAA
>CAYRXS010000062.1:0-14882 GCA_964428225.1 uncultured Planctomycetaceae bacterium | reverse complement strand
TCGAGGAGTTCCGCCACGTCCTCGTCATGCTCCAGGAGCCGGACGGAACCTTCGCGGCCTGGCCCGGGCGCGGAGGATCCGACCGGACGATCGACACGCGGCTCGAGAGCCCCGCGGCGCGGACCGCTTTGTGGTCGCTCGTCGCCGGGATCCAGGCGGACCTGGTCCCGGTGCTCCTCGCGACGGCGCGCAACCCGCTCCAGACCCCGATGACCAGCGAGGGCGATCGCCGGAGCGGATTCGCGGGCGCATCGGGGACGCCGACGTCCCTGGAAGGCGCCGACCTGCAGAACGTTCTCGACGCCGCGGACGCCGATCTGGAGGAGATGCTCCGCCAGGCGGTCGAGGCGACCGGCGACCAGGACGAGTGACCACGACGCACGCATGACCCGAAATCGATCCCGAATCGTGGCCCTGGCGACAGTCCTGTCGCTCTGGCTGGTCGGCCCGACGACCCCGCTCGACGCGGCGCCCCAGAACCCGCCTTCCGTCGATCTGTCCCCCGCGAGCTGGCCGGAGGGAGAGTGGGGGCGCCTCCTCGAGCAGAACCGACCCTGGGGGCGGTCCAAGCCGGTCGCGCACGGGAAGCACGGCATGGTCGCGGGGACGACGCAGGTGCTGGCGCAACGCGTCGGGGTCGAGGCCCTGCACCAGGGCGGCACCGCGATGGACGCCGCGTGCGCGACGGCCCTGACCCAGATCGCCCTCGCGGGGGGAGCGACGGTGAGCTACGCGGGGATCATGGTGGTCGTGTACTACGAGGCGGCGAGCGGCGAGGTCCACGCGATGATGGCCCCCTTCGCGGTGCCGCTCGCCGAGGACGACCCGCTGACCATTCCGGGCTCCGGAGTGCCGAGCGGACGCACCGCGCTCGTGCCCGGGTTCATGAAGGGGCTCGAGGCGGTCCATCGGCGCTTCGGCCGGCTGCCGTTCGCGAGCCTCTTCGGGCCCGCGATCCACCTCGCCGAGGAGGGGATCGCCGTCGAGGGGCCGCTCGCGGGCTGGATCCGGAGCAAGGAGGCCGTGCTCTCCCGGTTGCCCGCGACCCGCGCGGTATTCGCCGGGCCCGACGGGGGGCTCGTCGGTCGCGGCGACGTCCTGCGCCAGACCGCGCTGGCCGAGACGCTTCGCGCCGTGGCGAGGGACGGCGCGGATCACATGTACACCGGTCCGTGGGCCCGCGCGTTCGTCGACGCCGTCACCGCCGATGGCGGGAAGGCCACGATGGAGGACCTTCGCCGGTACGAGGTGATCTGGAGCGAGCCGCTGCGGACGACCTACCGGGAGCTCGAGCTGTGCGCTCCCACCCCGCCCATGATCGGCGGCGAGCAGATCATCGACTCGCTGAACCTCCTCGAGCTCGCGAACCCGGCGCAGTTCGGCCACTACACCGAGTCCGCGGAGGCCCTGTACTGGCTCATCCAGTGCGACCGCGTCGCCTACATGATGCGCAGCGTGAGCGCGGAGGACCTCGCGAAGCTCGTCCCCGGCGCGTCCGTGGAGACCGAGGCGCGGATCTCCAAGGAGAACGCGCGGCTGATCTGGGAGAAGATGAAGGAGCCGGGCTGGATGCAGCGCGTCCAGGGCTTCCCGTCCGACGAGGACGAGACGGGTGACGAATCCGGTGGCCACTCGGACGGGGTCGTCGTCGTCGACGCCGAGGGCAACGTCGCCGCCATGTGCCACACGATCAACACGGACACCTGGGGCGGAACCGGGCTGTGCGTCGGCGGCGTGTCCATTCCCGATTCGGCTCGTTTCCAGCAGGTGCGGATGCTCGCGGCGGGGCCGGGAGGCTACGTGCCGAACGAGATGAATCCCCTGATCGTGCTCGACGGGGGGAAGCCGGTGCTCGCGTGCAGCTGCGTGGGCTCCGGCCTGCACGACGCCACCGTGGGATGCCTGCACAACATACTCGACTTCGGAATGGAACCCCGGGAGGCGACCGAGACTCCGACGCTTCTCGCGCCCTACTGGATCTCGGGTCCCGAGGGTCGGCCGCAGTTTCACCGGCAGGTGGTGGCCGCGGGGCGCTTCGACGATGACGTGCTGGAGGGGGTACGCGCTCTCGGCCAGCCCCTGGCCGTGCTCGACAGGCAGGCGTCGACGGGCTTCCGCGGATACTGGATCGGCATCGCCATCGATCCCGAGAGCGGGGAGTGCACGGGAGGAGTCACGCCCTGGTTCAACGGGGCCGTGCTCGCCGCGAGCGACGGAGGAGGCGGGGGCGACTGGCCCATGTGGGGCCGCGACGAGTCGCGACGCATGTGCAGCGACGAGACCGGGCTCCCCGGCGACTTCGCCGTCGGCAAGTTCCTCCGCGGGAGCGACGAGATCGATCCCGAGACCACGCGGAACGTGCGCTGGGTCGCCCGGCTCGGATCCGAGAGCTACGGCAACCCGACCGTCTCCGGGGGCAAGGTCTTCGTGGGCACGAACAACGGCGCGCCCCGCGATCCGCGATTCCTGAGGGACCGCAGCTGCGTGTACTGCTTCGACGAGGCCACCGGGGAGTTCCTCTGGCAGCTCAACGTGCCGAAGCTGGGCACGGGCATGGTCAGCGATTGGGACCACGTCGGGATCTGCTCCTCGCCGTCCGTGGAGGGAGAGCGGGTGTTCCTGGTCACGAACCGCTGCGAGGTGATCTGCCTGGACGTCGACGGTCTCGCCGACGGCAACGACGGGGCGTTCCAGGACGAGGCGGCCTATCTCGCGGGTCCCGGCGAGGACCCCATCCCGCCCTCGGAGCACGGCGCCGACATCCTCTGGGTGCTCGACATGACGGAGGAGTGCGGAGTCCAGCCGCACAACATCACCTCCAGCTCGGTGCTCATCGCGGGCGACGTCCTCTGGGTCACGACCTCGAACGGGGCCGACATCGATCACCAGGTCATCTCGAATCCGGAGGCTCCGAGCCTGATCCTGGTGGACAAGGCGACCGGACTCCTTCTCGCCGAGGAGGCGTCGGGGATCTCGTCGCGCATGTTCCACGCGAGCTGGTCGTCGCCGGCGTACCTCCGTACCGACGACGTGGAGCTGTGCATCTTCGGGGCGCCCGACGGCTTCTGCTACGCCTTCGCTCCGGGGATCCGGGAGGGCGAGGACGGGCGGTCGTCGCTCGAGGAGGTCTGGCGCGTCGACTGCAATCCCGAGGACTACCGCGTCAAGGACGACGAGCCGGTGCCCTACGGCGATCGCCGCGGACCGAGCGAGGTCCTGGGAACCCCCGCCACGTACGAGGGCAAGGTGTACTGCACGATCGGGCAGGAACCCGACCACGGCGCGGGCTACGGCAACCTGATCTGTGTCAGTGCCGCCGGCGAGGTGCTCTGGTCCTTCAGCAAGATCAACCGCACGATGTCCTCGCTCGCCATCGGGGACGGGCTCCTCTACGCGACGGACTACTCCGGCTTCGTGTACTGCCTCGACGCGGAGACCGGCGAGCAGTACTGGAAGCACGACACCATGGGGCACATCTGGGGCTCGCCCCTGCTGGCCGACGGCAAGGTGTACGTCGGCAACGAGGACGGCTACCTGACCATCCTCCGGGCGGGGAAGGAGTACACGAAGGACGAGGTGGTCGAGATCGACGTGGTCGCTCCGGTCTATTCCTCCGCCGTCGCCGCGAACGGTGTCCTGTACGTCGCCACCGCCACGCACCTGTTCGCGATCGCGGAGGCGCCCGAGGAGCCGCCGCCCCCGCCCGCGCCGGAGGAACCTGGCAAGGTCGAGGAGGGCGGCGACGACGAGGCGGCGGCCGCGCTCCCCGAGGACTGGCCGATCTCCCGTGGGAATGCGTGGCTCGCCGGCGTCGCCGGAGGACGACTTCCCGAGGAGCCGAGCCTGCTCTGGTCCTTCGACGCCGGCAAGGCGATCCTCTCGTCTCCGGTCGTGGCCGGGCAGCTCGTGTACTTCGGCGCCGACGACTTTCGCCTGCACTGCGTGGACGCCACGACCGGGAAAGGGGCGTGGAACTTCGTCACCGAGGACGTGATCGAGGCCCCGCCGCTCGTGGTCGACGGCAAGGTGTTCGTCGGATCGTCGGACTACTTCCTCTACGCGCTCGACGCCCTCGACGGCGAGCTGCTCTGGAAGTACGAGACGGACGATCGGATCATCGGCGGCGCCAACTACCATCGCGGCCCCGATGGGCTGCGCGTGGTGGTCGGCTCCCACGATTGTCACCTCTACTGCTTCGCGGCGGAGAGCGGCGAGCTCCTCTGGAAGTACGCCAGCGACAACTTCGTGAACGGCACTCCCGCGATCCACGAGGGCCGCGCGGTCTTCGGCGGGTGCGACGCAGTCCTCCACGTCGTCGACATCGAAAAGGGGATCGCGGTCAGCCGCGTCGAGCTGGGGGACGGGTGCCACGTCCCCGGATCGGTGGGGATCTCGGAGGGACGCGTCTACCTCGGTCACTACGGGAACGAGTTCGTCTGCGTGGACCTCGACTCCGGAGAGATCGCCTGGGTCTACCCTGGAGGGCGACACCCGTTCTTCTCGTCTCCGTCGATCGGATCGGACCGCGTGGTCTTCGGAGGGCGGGACAAGAACCTGCACTGCGCGCGAAAGGCCGACGGGGAGCCGCAGTGGAAGTTCCCCACGCGCCGCAAGGTCGACGGCTCGCCGGTGATCGTCGGGGACGAAGTCGTCTTCGGATCCAGCGACGGGCGGGTGTACGTGCTCGGCCTGGAGGACGGGCAGGAGCGGTGGTCGTACGAGATCGGACAGCCGATCGTGGCGTCGCCTGCGGTCGCGGGGGGCATGATCTACGTGGGAGGCACCGACGGGGTCCTGTACGCGTTCGGATCCGGAGAGGACCGCTGAGGAAGACCGGAAGGCAGGAGCAGCAAGCATGAAGACATCGAGTCCGAGACGGACGCTGGCCGTGGTCCTCGCCGCGATGATCGGCGGGGTAGCGGCGGCCCAGGACGGGACGCCCACGGACGACGGGCACTGGCCCTCCTTCCGCGGCCACCGCGCGAGCGGCGTCGCGGAGGGCTACGAGACCATGGTCGAATGGGACCTGGCCACGGGTGAGAACATCGCCTGGACCACGCCGATCCCCGGCCTCGCGCACTCCAGCCCGGTGGTCTGGGGGGACAAGGTCTTCGTGACCACCGCGGTGCGCGTGAAGGGCGACTCGGAGCTCTCCAGCCTCTACGGCTCGCCGGACTACGGCATGGGCGACTCCGTCGAGGACGAGGGGCCGCACACGTTCGAGGTCCACTGCCTCGATCGCGAGACGGGAGAGCTGCTCTGGAAGCGTACCGCCCTGGAGGCGGCGCCGAAGACCAAGCGGCATCCGAAGTCGACCCACGCGAATCCGACGCCGGCGTGCGACGCGGAACGGGTCGTCGCGTTCTTCGGCTCCGAGGGGCTGTACTGCTTCGACCACGCGGGCGAGCTCCTCTGGAAGCGCGACTTCGGGATCCTCGACGCCGGCGCGCCCGACATCCCGGAGGACCTGATCCTGCAGTACCAGTGGGGCTTCGCGAGCTCGCCGATCCTCCACGGGAACAAGGTGATCGTGCAGTGCGACGTGCAGGCCCAGTCCTTCGTCGCCGCGCTCGACGCGAAGACGGGCGAGGACATCTGGCACACGCCGCGGGACGAAGCACCCACCTGGTGCACGCCGACCGTCCACGAGCGCGCAGCCGACGGACGGCAGCAGGTCATCCTGAACGGCTACCACCACATTGGCGGCTACGACCTCGAGACGGGCGAGGAGCTGTGGAAGCTCTCCGGCGGCGGCGACGTCCCCGTGCCCACGCCGGTCGTCGCGCACGAGCTGATCTTCCTGACGAGCTCGCACGGCGAGCTGCACCCGCTCTACGCGGTCGACGTGGAGGCGAAGGGAGAGCTGACGACGGATCCCGACGAGAGCGAGGGGATGGCGTGGTACTACCCCAACCGCGGCATCTACATGCAGACGCCGTTCGTCTACGGGTACGAGCTCTACGTGTGCAGCGACGGCGGCATCCTGAGCTGCTTCGACGCCGGCACGGGGGAGTCGATCTACCGCGACCGCCTCGGAGACGGCACGACCGGTTTCAACGCATCGGGGATCGCCGCCGACGGTAAGCTGTACTTCACCGCGGAGAGCGGCGAGGTCTTCGTCGTCCAGGCCGGCCCCGACTTCGAGATCCTGGCGGTGAACGAGATGGGCGAGCCGTGCCTGGCGACTCCCGCGGTCTCGAAGGGCCGCCTCTTCTTCCGTACCGTGAGCCAGCTCGTCGCGGTGGACGCCGCGGCGCCGAAACGCTGACCCCCGCATTCCCTCTGCCGATCCGAACCATGCACCGAACCGCAACCGTCTCGTTCGCCGTCCTCCTCCTCGCCTCCTCGATCGCGGCCCAGGACTGGCCGCACTGGCGCGGACCGAGCTTCGACGGCTCGGCGAAGGCGAAGGGGCTGCCCGCGACCTTCTCGAAGGAAGAAAACGTCAAATGGGCCGCCGCGCTTCCTGGACCCGGAGCCAGCACCCCGATCGTGGTGGGCGAGCGCGTGTTCCTGACCGCCGCCGACGAGGAGGGCGGAGCGCTCCTCGCGATGTGCCTGGACCGCGACACGGGGGAGGAGCGCTGGGTCGACGTCGCGGGCAGCGGATACCGCCCCGCGGGCAAGGGCACCGCCACCACGCTCCACAAGCGCACGACCTACGCGTCCCCCTCGGCCACGACCGACGGCGAGCACGTCGTGTTCTTCTTCGGGAACGGCGATCTGGTCGGCTACTCGATGGACGGGGAGCGCCGGTGGGCGCGGAACATCCAGGAGGACTACGGGGACTTCGCCTTCCAGTGGACCTTCGCCGCCTCGCCGACGCTCTGGAAGGGACGGATCTTCCTGCCCGTACTGCAGCGCGACTCACCCGCCCACGGGATCGGCAAGGAGGGCGGCGAGTCCTACCTGCTCGCGCTCGATCCGAAGACCGGGGAGACGATCTACCGGCACGTTCGCCCGTCGCCCGCGCGGCTCGAGTCGCTCGAGTCCTACGTCACCCCGATCCCGTACGTCGGACCCGAGCGCGAGGAGATCCTCATCGTTGGCGGCGACGTCATCACCGGCCACGATCCCGCCACCGGAAAGGAGCTCTGGCGGTGGGGGACGTGGAATCCGGGTCACCGCGAGGAGTGGTGGCGCATCGTGCCCTCCGCGGTCGTCGGGTCGGGCGTCGTGCTAGCCTGCGGCCCGAAGGGGGAGCCGGTCTTCGCGGTGCGTTTGGAGGGCGAGGGCACGCTCACGGACGACGCGCTTGCGTGGAAGAGCGGTGGGCGGCGCGATCCAGTGACCACCGACGTCCCGACGCCCCTCTACTTCGACGGAGACTTCTTCGTCCTGAGCGACAAACGCGAAGCACTCACCCGCGTCGACGCCGCGACGGGCGAGCAGGAGTGGAGCATCCGCCTGCCCCGGGAATACAAGTGGCGGGCCTCGCCGACGGGCGCGGACGGCCGCATCTGGCTGATGGACCACGGGGGGAACGTGTTCGTCGTCGATCCCGCGGACGGCTCGATCCTTCACCGCGCCGCGATGGGGGAGGAGGACGACGACTACATCCGCTCGAGCGTCGTGGTGGCCTACGACAGCCTGTTCGTGAGGACGAACACGACGCTGTTCCGGATCGGCGAGTGATCCCGGAGCCCGCGGGCTACCGGTCGCGCTCCACCTCGAGCGGCACCTCGTAGATCAGCACGTCGGGGTGCTGCTCCGCGGTCGGATCCGCCTTCCGCGGGCGGTCCGCGTAGCTGGTGGCCACGACGACGAGGCTGGTCCCCACGATCACTCCCGTGGTGGGGTAGGCGAAGTCCTCGTGGCCTCGCACGAGATCGACGGCGCGCTCGACGGCCGAGCCGTCGTCGTTCAGGAAGTACCGCGCGATGCGATTCGAGCGGGGAAGAACCGCCACGAGCGAGCCCTCGTGATAGTAGAGGCCGTCGACACCCGGCCCCTCGCCCGGCGGCATGGCGAGCTCGACCAGCTCGCGGGTCTCGAGTTTCAGGCGGTGGATGGTGCGATCGATGGCCAGGTACAGGTGCTCGTGGCTCGGGCCGAACGTGACGCCGTTGTCGTGCCGACCCTCGGCCAGCTGCAGCACGACCTCGGCCTTCGGCTTGCCGGGCTCGAGCCGGTAGACCCGCCCCATGAGCGTGGTCGTCGCGTAGATCTCCCCGCCGGGCGCCACCACGAGGTCGTTGAAGATGTGGTACACGCTCTCCTGGGGAAAGAGCCACTCGTCGACCAGGCCGCCGTCGTCGAGGCGGAAGCCGACCACTCCGGTGCGGGCGGGCGCCGAGTCGAAATCGGCGTACAGGTTGTACCTTCCGGTGCAGACCCAGAGCACTCTTCGTCGCGCGTCGACCTTCATGCCGATGGAGCTCAGGAGGCCCGCCTCGGGCGCGGTGACGAAGTCCTCGACCGAGCCGTCCTTCCTCAGGCGCAGGATCCGGCGGTGGCTCATGCTGCCGAGGAAGTAGCACTCCGAGACGGGATCGAAGGCGATGCTCTCGGGGAAGAAGTCGTGCTCGGGGATCCGGTACAGGAGGACCGGGCCGGGATCCCTTGACGTCGCCGCGTCGTCGGCCTGGACCGCGGAGCCCCGCGGCGCGTCTCCGGTGGGGGCGAACAGGGTGACGCTCGATGCCAGCAGCGCTCCGATCATCCTCGCGAACCTCCTCGTCCGGGAGACCTCCGGTTCCCGACGGTGGGCCGGAGCTCGTCCTCCGGGGAGTGTAGCCCCTGGGAGGCAGGGCGCCCGTATCGGTGGGAGATGTACCTCGATCGAACGAAGTGCACATCCTCCCCTTGCGTCCGGCCGGGCGCGGCCGTAGGAAAGGGGAGCGGTGGCGGAGACTGCCGGAGAAGGACGCGATGGCCATCGGACAGAGGAGACGGCAATGAAGTCCCTGTGGTTGCTGAGGGGGAATCTCGACGCCCCGGGCTGGAAGGATCTGGAGAAGGACGCCAAGGCGGACGAGGTCGACCTGCTGATCTTCGACCGCGCCGCGTGGGCGCTGATCGCCGCGGAGGAGGCGCCGACGAAGTACGAGGGCCTCGTGCCCGTGGAGCCCCGGACCGGGCTGTACGTCAGCGAGCAGGGCCAGCCGATCTACGTGGTCGACGGTAAGGAGGTCCGCGGACCGCTCGACGTGATCAAGGCCCTCGGCACGGAAGCCGAGCAGCTGCTCGAGAAGATCGGGGATCCGGACACGGTGCTCGATCGCCTGGGCAAGGCGTTCTGAGCCGACCCGCTCGCCCGCGCGGCTACTCCTCGTTCAGGAGGTCCGCGGAAGCCTCGCGCAGCTCGCGGAGGCGCCGCTCCTGGTCGGCGTCGAACGAGCCGCTCCGCTGGGCGTAGGTGTCCATCCACACGATCAGCCGCCGCCGCTCGTCCGCGTCGAGCGCCGCGCCGTGGTGGCCCTCGGGGCCGTCGAGGAGGGCGAGCAGGCCGCTCGTGCGCGCGGCGCACGCTCCCTCGCGGGAGGCGCCCGCGCGATAGCGCGCCCACACGTGGTCGTAGAGGCTCGGGCTCCCGTAGCGGACCAGCAAGTCGTAGGCCGCGGGATCGGTCAGGTCGAGCGCGGCGGCTCGCGGGTCGTCACCGTCGGGCTCGTGGCAGCTCACGCACTTGCGATCGAGCACGGGTTGCACGAGCCGGTCGAAGCGCAGCGGCCAGGAGCCGGAGGGACCGGGCGTGATCCTCGACGGCGGGCGCGCGGCCGCGAGATAGGGGCCGGGGCGCGAGGGGGGCGCCTCGCCGCGCGACTCGTGGCAGCCGATGCAGCTCAGGGTCTGGCCGGCCTGCACGTGAGTGGTGCTGCGCATCGTCTGCAGGGCCATGCCCTCGGCGTCGAGGGCCTGGAAGAAGACGATCACCCCCGCCGGCGCGCGGAAGTAGGCCGAGCCGTCCTCTTCCACCGGGACCGTGCCCAATACGCACTTGCCCGGATCGTCGCGCGTGACGCCGATGCTGGGGAAGTTCATCGTGGGGTGGGTCTTGGGCGGCACGGCGACGATGCGAAGAGCGTCCACCTCGCCTCGCTCCACGGTCTCCAGGCCCCGGTAGACGTCGGCCACGAAGAACCGGCCCTCCGCCGGCCCGTCGGGCTCGACCCGGCTCGCGATGTCGAAGGGCCGCGGGCGCGGGCGCAGGGGGATCGGCGTCACGCAGGAGATCTCCGGATCCCGGTAGAGCAGCTCGAGGCTGCCCTCGGCGTCGAGGAGGTACAGACCCATCCCGTCGGGGGGACGGTCGACCGAGTGCCACCGGGACCAGCCCTGCTCCCGGCTGGGGACCATGGTCCCCTCGTCTCCCCACGTGACCAGGTAGAAGCGCTCCGACAGCGGCCAGGGATTGGCGTAGTAGGTGAGCGGCCAGCCCTCGATCTCGGGGAAGGGGACCTCCGGGGTCAGCCGGGTGATCGGCTCCGGCCCCTCCGTGCCGCGGGAGGGATCGAGGAGCACCAGGCTGCCCTTGGTCTGGTCGTGGTGCGCGGAGGCGGTGAAGACGATCTTGGGCGATCCCGGGATGCACCGCGGCTCGAACGTGCAGTGGGGGGTGTGCGTGGCGTTGCCGTAGACGAGGCGGGCGTTCGTGCCGTCGGGGTTGATCGCCCACAGGCTCATGAACGGCATGTTGTCGCGGTCGATGTAGTCCCACCGCGAATAGAGGATCGAGCCGTCCCGGGCCACGGAGGGGTTCCACTCGAACATCTCGAAGGGCGAGATGGCGTACAGGTCGCCGCCGTCCGCGTCCATCGTATGCAGCGTGTAGACGGCGCAGGGCCGCTCGGGTCCGCCGCCGCAACGGACGTAGGCGTCGGGGAGGTCGTTCGTCTCGAGCGTGCGCCCCGCGCTGTCGCGGCCGCACTGGACGGACTGCCCCCGGCGGGTGGAGAGGAACACGATGCGCCCGTCCGGCAGGTAGCGCCCGTCGAAGTCGTCGTACTTGCCGTGCGTCAACTGTCGGAGGCCGCTGCCGTCGACGTTCATCTCGAAGAGGTGATAGAAGGCGTCCTCGGGGACGTTGCCCTTGTCCAGCTTGTTCTGCTCGTCGGCGAGCCAGGGGTGGAAGCGACACCAGGCGAACAGGACCTTCTCGCCGTCGCAGGAGAGCGAGGGGCGCAGGAAGCTGCCGGGCTCCTCGAAGGCGTGGCTGACGTGCTCGACGCGCGGGACGTCGCCGGTGAAGTCCCGCAGGACGTGGATGCCTCCCCCCGGGCGGGACCACCAGCCCAGGTACTGGTCGGACATGTGGTTGAAGCTGCCCGGCACCCGCTTCGCGAAGAGGATGGCCTCGAAGTCCAGCAGGGGATTGGCGAGGGTGAGCCGGCGCTGGAGCCAGCGCGCCTCCATGTAGAGCTCTTCGCCGGCCTCCCCGGGCGGCGTGGCTCGGCGGACGCGCTCGAGGCGGTCGAGCTCCGCGCGCTCCGCGGCGAGGTCCCGCCCCGCGTCGTCGAGCTCGGCCACGAGACGTCGGCAGTGATCCAGGATCTCCCTCACGCGCTCCGCGCCGCACTCCGCCCAGTCCAGGGGGTGGATCCGGGGCGTCCCCGATGACCACTCGGAGACGCTGCTCTGGTCCGCGGGCCGCTCCAGGGCGAGGTTGGCGCCGTCGGGGGCGAAGACCTCGACCTCGTCCAGGTGGAGGTAGGTCGCGCCGGGAGCCTGTACGCGGACGAAGCGCCCCGCCTGCTCCTCCAGCGCCACCGCGAGCGGCTCGCCGTTGGCCTGGCCGTAGAACGTCTCGCCGTCGTGCGCGTAGACGAGGCGCCACTCCGCCCCGTCGTCCGAGAGGAGGATGCGGACGTGATCCGCTCGATCGGAGGCTCCCTCGGTGCGGTTCCAGAGCACCACGCGATCGATCGGCAGGCTCGCCCCGAGATCCACCTGCCACCAGGGCGACTCCTCCTTGCCGGTGTGGAACCCGAAGTAGCCGTCCTTGATCCCGTCACAGCCGCCCGCGGCGTCGACGGGGGTGGTGATCTCTCCGGCCGCGGCGTTCGCCTCCTGGCGGTACCGCTCGTGCCGCAGCCAGTCCTCCTCGACCATTTGCCGGAAGCGATCGGTGGTGAGCGACGCCGGCTCCTGCGCGAAGGAGGAGGAGCCCGCCGCGAGGAACAGGCCCGCCAGGGCGCCGAGGAAGGTCGTGAGCTCTCTGGCCGATGTTCCGTGCATGGCGCCTCGCGTCGTCCTCCTCAGAAGGGGTTGAGCACCTCCTTGACCTGTTTCGTGCCCCAGATGTTGACCTCCTCGACGAAGGAGCCGTCCGGGACGTCGATGCAGTGTACCAGGGTGCGGGCGAAGTCGTGGGCATCGGGGTAGCCGTCCATCCACGCGTCGTCGATCCCCGCCGCGTCGCAGAACCCGGTGCGGGCGGCGCCGGGGACGAAGCTCGTGGCCTTGCCGCCCCATTCCGCCATCTCCAGGTGCAGGCACCGCGTGAAGGCGACCATGCCGGCCTTGGCCGCGGTGTAGATCGCCCAGCTCGGCCACGCGTGGTGGGCGCAGGCGCTGGACACGTTGACGACGTGCCCCGAGCCTCGAGGCTTCATGACCCGCACGACCTCGCGGCACCCCTTGACGACCGAGGTGAGGTTGACGTCGAGGATCGTCTGCACGTCCTCGTCCGTCATCGTCTCCACGTTCGCGATCTTCACTCCCGCGCCGTGGTTGTTCACGAGCACGTCGATCCGTTCGAACCGCTCGAGCGTGCGATCGATCGACTCCTTCCAGTCCTCGGTGCGGACCGCGTCCGCTCGCACGGCCAGCAGCTCCGCGTGCCCCAGGTCCTCCTCCGCGCGGTCGAGGCGCTCGCGGTCACGCCCGGTGATGACGACGTGCGCCCCCAGCTCGAGCAGGATCCGCGCCGCCTCCAGACCGAATCCGGAGGATCCCCCCGTGATAATCACCACCTTGTCCTCGACGTAGTGCTGCATTCCCTATTCCTCGGAGACGGTGGCGAAGCAGTAGACGGCCTCCTGGGTCCGCACGATGATCTGGCCGTCCGCGAGGGCGGGTGTCGACCAGATGCCCTCGCCCAGATCCGCGACCGAGAGGACCTCCCACTCGCGGGAGGCGGAGAGCAGCGTCAACTGCCCCCCGTAACTCGCGGTGATCACCTTGCCGTCGGCGGCGACGGGCGAGGCGTAGTACGTGTCGGGATCACCGATCCGCTCCATCTTGGAGAGCTCGCCGCTCTTCACGTCGAAGGCGCTGAACAGGCCGCCGCTCTTGACGAGGAACACCGTGTCGCCGACCACGACGGGAGACGCGATGTCCGGCAGCCCGCGTCGGCCGTCGTACTTCCAGAGGACGTGGCTCTCCGTGACGTTGCCGCGCCCCCCGAGCCGGATGGCGTACAGCGCGCCCGTCGGCCGGCCGCTGGCGATCAGGTATTCCCAGTCCCGCTTGTCGAACAGCCCGTCGTCGTTCAGATCGAAGACGAACCAGGCCATCACGAGCATCGGATGGGGGTACTCCTTCTTGGAGAGCAGCCCGTCGCCGTCCTCGTCCCGCTCCTCGAGCACCTCTTCGAAGGTCTGGGTGATCTGGGGCAGCCCGGCTTCGGTCGACGGGAGGGAGTAGGCACACACGATGCAGCGGTCGCCGACGATCACGGGGACGGCCTTGGGCTGGAAGCCGGAGCCTTCGATCCACCAGAGCAGCTCGCCGTCCTCCAGGGAGTGGGAGGAGATCTTGAACGCCCCCGAGATGATGATCTCGGCGGGCCCCTTCTCGGGGAGGTAGATCGCGGGGGTCGTGTAGCTGTGGGTCGTCCCCGGGCGGTCGACCTTCCAGCGGAGATCCCCGGTCTTCTTGTCGTAGGCGGCGAGGAAGGAGCCCGAGTCCTGATCCGCCTGGACGACGAGGAGGTCTCCGTGGAGGAGAGGAGAGCTCGACATGCCGTGGGGGATGTTGAACGGGCCGAGCTCCTGCGCCCACAGCTCCTCGCCGTCCATGTCGTAGGCGATCATCCCGAAGGAATGGAAGAGGGAGACCACCAGCTCACCGTCGGTCACCGGCGAGGGGGCGGCCGGCGAGTTCGCGCCGGGGCGTTTGCCGTCGAAGGGGACCTCCCGCCGCCAGACCTCCTCACCGGTCTCGCGATCGAGGCACAGGGTGAGCAGCTCCTCGCCCTCCGCGGCGGTGAGGAAGATCCGCTTCCCGGTCACGATCGGCGACGAGTAGCCCTTCGGGACCTCGGTGCGCCAGCGCAGCGACTCGTCCGGATCCAGGGTCTCGGGGAGGGGATGCGCGCCGCCCACGCCCGTGCCATTGGGCCCGCGGAAGCCGCCCCACTGTGGGGGATCGTCGGTCGGAGCGAACAGGAGGAGAGGGAGCAAGGCAATGGCGCTGAGCATGATCGGATTCTCCGGTGGAGGGAGGGGGACGTCGCGCGACGACGGGGACAGCATACCGCACCGCATGCGCGCGGTCGCCGGGACATTTCCGCGACGGCGTGGCGGGCCGCCGAGCGCTCGATCGGGTGTTTTCGCGTCCGCCGTTGAACCGATCGGGTCCTCGCTGCGTTGGTGCCCTCGACAACGAACAACGGAGGTAGGCCATGAGACGGTTCGTATTCCTCGCCCTGCTCGCCCTCTTCGTCGGCCCCGCCTCCGCTCAGCTCACGCCGCGCGATGGAAGTCCCCCGATCGGGGTGAAGTCCCATCACGTGACCGCGCTCGTCGAGGACGGCCTGGCGCAGACCACGGTGCGTCAGACCTTCGTCAATCGACAGAGCCGGTCGCTCGAGGCGATCTACGAGTTCCCCCTGCCGGAGGGAGCGGCCCTGGTCGACGTGGCGATGGAGGTCGGGGGACAGCGGCTCGAGGGGCTCCTCGCGGAGCGCAAGCGAGCCCGCAAGGTGTATGACGACATCG
>CAYRXS010000061.1:0-27319 GCA_964428225.1 uncultured Planctomycetaceae bacterium | reverse complement strand
ACGCCAACTGCAGGAAGGGGGTGAGCTTGTCGGTCTGGTACGACATGTAGCTGCTGTACTCGATGTGCCGGATGATCAGCAGGCACGCGTGGATCCAAAAGACGATGAAGGCGACCGCAATCGGAATCGTGAGCAGGGGAGACGTGTCGAGGAGGTCTCTGCGCTTCCGTAGGTGGCCGGCGATTCTCCGTACGAATCCAAGCATGACGGTCAAGCACAGCAGGCAGATCAGGAGTTCGAACGTCAGGTCCGGCTCGGAAATCCCGCTCACGGTGCGATGGGGCGAGAGGATGAGTTTCTCGGATCTCTCCTTGTCCTTGTACGCAAGCAGCCCGGCCCTTATTCGGTTAACGAAGGAGCCGTCGAGCCAAGTGGGCCGGTTTGGCGAGGCCTCAGGATCGTCGAGGCTTCGTGGCTCGCTGAGGAAGCTCGCAATCGATTGGGCGATTTCGTTTGGAAGCGTCTTGCTGCCCACGAGCAACGCCGGGATCTCGATCGTCGCGATGCTCGTGCCGGGCATGCGGAGAGCAGTTTCGTCGAGAAACGCCTTCTTGTAGCAGTGGGAGTACGCGTCGCAGAGGTGACGAATCTCGTTGTCCCGCAGAGAAACGAGACTTCCATGTCCTGACTCGAGGCGGCTGAATAACTCGTTTGGGCGTGTTCCCGAGACAAGCATACCCCCCCAGGGCGAGCTGCGTTCTTGACGTGCTGTGCTGGTATTGCTGAACAGGAACTCCCTTACCTTGGCAACGCCGCTCTCCTCTCCCAGGACGGGCAGCACGTTCAGCGAGGTGAGAAGCGTCCCGCTGCCAACGGCTCCGAGGTAGTTGTCCCTCCATGTGATTGCGTGGTCCGCATAAGATGCAGGCCCATCATCCGTTTGATGTCCCCGCTGGCTCGAGAAGATGTAGAGGTACTCTGGAAGCACACGCGCAAGGGCGACGACGCTGGAATTCCAACGGTGTGGCGTCCGGTAGGCGGGATGCCCTCCGTGGCGAAAGTGGAAGGCGACGTCGCTCTGCGTGAGGCCCAGGTAGTACACACCCTCCTGGTTAGCACGTTCTGCAATCGCGGTAATGATGTCCATGGCTCCGCGAAGCTGGTCGGTGCCCAGCTTGTTGGTGGCCGTAACGGTATGCCGCGGAAACGAAATCCGGAGGTGCTCGGCGAGAAGAACGGCGAACGCTTCGTAGTACTGTCCGGTTCCGTGGAGACAGACGATATGGGAAGAATCGGTGGCTTGAGGTGTCGCAGGTCGGGCAGTCGCGAGACCGGTCAGGACAGCCGCGGCAAGGACCGTGCTCCGGGCCGCGTGGCTGACTATCCTCGCGGTGCGGCGGGCCATGTTCGACGTCTGGGTACCCTTGTCCGGGTTCATGCGGGGAGGTGTGATGATGGGCGAAGTCGATGACTCTAGGAAAACGCACTAGATGACGTAGAGGGGCGCCTCTCAGAACTCGGGGTATGGTGGCTGAGTGCAAGCTCACCGCCATCCCCATGGAGGACACCCCATGCAGAATCATCGCACAATCGTCGTGGCCTATCATCACAAGTCGGTGTTTGTCTGCCAGGTCCTGGACCGGGAGAGCGGGGAGACGACCAAGCATACGCTGGGGAGCCGATGTGCGGTGCTCGCACCCTTCCTGGGGGGCCTCGCCGGGCCGGTGCAGGTGTTCAGGCGTCGCCCCCGGCGGATTCTTCCGCAAGCGCCAGGTCGCCGGCTGGCGGGAGGAGCTCTCCCGCGGCGAGATCCGCGCCATCGAGCACGTCGCCGGGGACCTGATGCGTGAGCTGGGCTACGCGCTCGTGAACCGCCCGCCGGTCCCCGCTCCCGTGCGGCTCCGCTGACGCCGCTGGCGCCGTCGCCGCGCCGACGCCTTCCGCCGCTGGGCCTGGCAAGACGAGGGCTGGCTCCGCCGCACCGCCTCCCGCACCATCAAGTCCCTCCCCGGCCTTCGCCGCATCCTGCTGAACCGGGTGCGGAAGCCGGTCTGACGCGAGAATCGCCGGTCGGATTGCGGATGGGGTGTCAGGAGGCGTCCCGCAGCTCCCGCAGCTCGCGGCGGCTGTCCGCCTGCAGGTCCCGCTGCTCCCGGTCGCGGTAGCGGTCGCCGATCTTCTGGAGGTCGAGGAGGGCGTCCTCGAAGCCGTGGAGCACGGCGGGATCGAAGTGCCTCCGGATGCCGGAGCGCATGATGCCGAGCACCTCCTCCTCGGAGAGGGGCACCTTGTACGGACGCGAGGAGCGCAGGGCGTCGTAGACGTCCGCCACCGCGGTGATCCGCGCGGCGAGGGGGATGTCGTCCCTCGCGAGCCCTTCGGGATAGCCGGTGCCGTCCCAGCGCTCGTGGTGGTATTCGGCGATGTCCGCGGCCATGTCCAGGAGGGGACTGTCCAGCACGGCGGGATGCGGAAGCGGCGTCTCCCCGGCGGCCCGATCGAGCCCCGCCTTGCGGAACGGATCGTCCCTGAGGAGCGACGCCCCGATCCGGGTGTGCCGCTGCATCAGGTCCCAGTCCTTTCCCTCGAGCCTCCCGTGCCGGAGGAGGATGGCGTCGGGGATGCGGATCTTGCCGATGTCGTGGAGGGGGCTGGTCAGGAAGATGCTCCGGACGATCGCGTCGTCGAGGCCGAGCGCCTCCGCGATCCGCCGCGAGAGGAACCCGACGCGGACGACGTGGAGCCCCGTCTCGGAGTCGCGGAACTCGCCCGCGCGGCCGAGGCGCCAGATGAGCTCGACGCGGGCTTGCTCCAGCTCCGCGGTCCGTTCCTCGACGCGCCGCTCCAGGAGGCGGTTCGCCTCCTCGAGCTCGTCCCGGTACTCCTTCGTGCGCAGGACGCTCCGGAGCCGCGCGATCAGCTCTTCCCGCAACACGGGCTTCACGAGCAGGTCGGTGGCCCCGAGATCGAGAGCGCGACGCTGGAGATCGTGCTCTCCCCTCCCGGTGAGGATCACGACGGGAACGTCCCGCGTGCGCTCGTCGGCGCGGATCTCCCCGAGGAGCTCGAGCCCGTCCCGTCCCGGCAGGTCGACGTCCGCGACCACGACGTGCTGGGGCTCGGCGAGGAGGATCTCCCGCGCGCGATCGGCGTCGGCCGCGAAAGACAGGGACCAGGCGTCACGAAGTTCTTCCAGGAGCTTTCGAACCCCGTCCAACGCTCCCTTCTCGTCGCCGACGAGGAGGATCCTGCGCGTGTTTCGTCGCTCGGTAGTCACTGGCGATGGATACGGAGGGGGCACCGGTGCCGGGTCCTCGCTCGGCGCGGGACGCGGGGCGGTGGCGGGATACGTGGGGGAACCCGCCTCTCTATCGGCTCCAGCCGGGATCTCATTGACAGGAACCCCATCGTCTGTGGCGGGAAACCCGATTCCCGATTCGGGGCCGCCCGTCCGGTGGGCAGCCGCCGGCCGGTCCCGGGCCTCGAATCCACCGGGGGGGCCGACGCGGAACGCCGTATCATGCGCGGCTCACTCGCACGGAGATCCACCCCCACCCGGTGTTGCCATGTCGCGCTTCCCGCTCACGAAGGTCCTCGTCGTCTCCGTCCTGGCTCTCTCCGCCGTGCTCGACCGCTCGGCTCCCGGCCACGCCCAGGAGATCACGCCCGATCTCTACGGCCGGCTCCAGTACCGCCATATCGGGCCGGCGGGCAATCGCACGTCCGCGGTGGTGGGCGTCCCGGGCGATCCGACGACCTACTACGTCGGCGCAGCGTCGGGCGGAGTGTGGAAGTCCGTCGACGCGGGTCTGAGCTGGGAGCCGATCTTCGACGATCAGCCGGCGCAATCCATCGGAGCCCTGGCCATCGCCCCCTCCGACCCGAACGTCGTCTGGGCCGGCACGGGCGAAGCCTTCATCCGCAGCAACGTCTCGATCGGCAACGGCGTCTACAGGTCCACGGACGCGGGCAAGACCTGGAAGCACATGGGGCTCGAGACGACCGGGAGGATCGGACGCATCGTCATCGACCCGCGAGATCCGGACATCGTGCTCGTGGCGGCTCTCGGTCATTGCTACGGCCCTCAACAGGAACGCGGGATCTTCCGTACGAGCGACGGGGGCGATACCTGGGAGCACGTGCTCTTCGTCGACGAGAACACGGGCTGCTTCGAGATCGCGATGAGCCCCGCCAATCCCCGCATCCTCTGAGCGGCCACGGATTGCCGGAGCCGCCGATCGGAAAGGTCGGGCTCGCCTTCTCTCACAGCAACCCGGAGGTGATCTACGCGATCATCGAGACGGGGGCGCCGAACCGCGGCGTCCTCTGGCGTTCCGGGGATGGCGGCGAGCGCTGGAGGCTCGTCAGCCACGATCGCCTCCTCAACGAGCGTCCCCACTACGCATCGCGCATCCTGGTCAATCCCGCGGACGAGAACGTGGTGTACTTCGCCGCCAACAGCCACAGCATCACGCGCGACGGCGGCCAGACGACCGAGCGAACGGGGTGGAGCGGCGATGCCCATGACATGTGGGCCGATTCGCTCATTCCGGACCGGATGATGATCAGCGACGACGGAGGCGTGTTGATCACGCTCGACCGCGGCGAATCGTGGAACCGGATCCGGCTCCCCATCGCCCAGATGTATCACGTGGCCGTGGACGACCAGATCCCGTACCACGTCTACGGGGGCATGCAGGACGGTCCTGCTTACCGAGGTCCGAGCACCGCCTCCGGAGGCAGCGGCCGCGAAGCCTCGCTCTGGGAGCCCACCGCCGGCGGCGAGTGCGGCTTCATCGAGCCGGATCCCGTCGATCACCACGTCGTGTGGGGCGGCTCCTACCAGGCCAACCTCACCCGCGTCGACTACCGAACGGGGCACAACCGGACCGTGAAGCCGTGGCCCGAATCGACCTACGGCGCGGCGGCCAATGACGTGAAGTACCGCTTCAACTGGACCTTCCCCATCTCGATCTCGCCCCACGACCACGAGAAGGTCTACGCGGGCAGCCAGTACGTCCACGTGACCACCGACGCGGGCCAAAGCTGGCGGATCATCAGCCCGGACCTGACCACGAACGACGCGAGCAGGATGGGGCCCTCGGGAGGCCTGACCAAGGACAACCTCGCCGTCGAGTACGGCTGCACGTTGTTCGCGATCGAGGAATCGCCGCTCGAGGCGGGGTGCATCTGGGCCGGCTCGAACGACGGCCTCCTGCACGTGACCCGCGACGGCGGGGAGACTTGGTCCGAGGTCGCGAAGAACATCTCCGACCTGCCCGCCTGGGGGACCATCAGCAACGTGGAGGCGTCCCCCCACGACACGGCGACCGCCTACGTCACGATCGACTTCCACCAGATGAACGATCGGGATCCCTACGTGTTCACGACGACCGACTACGGCCGAACGTGGACCTCGATCGCGGCGGGGATCCCCGAGAGCGTGTTCAGCTACTGCCACTGGATCCACGAGGATCCCGTGCGTCCGGGCATGCTCTTCCTGGGGACCGAGAACGCGATCTGGCTCTCGCTCGACGACGGCGGGAGCTGGCTTCCGTTGCAGAACAACCTCCCCCACGCGCCGGTGCATCACATGCTGGTCCAGGAGCGCTTCGACGACCTCGTGGTCGCCACCTACGGCCGGGGCTTCTGGATCATGGACGACATCACCCCCCTTCGACAGCTGACCGAGGATGTCCTGGCGGAGGACGTCCACTTCTTCGCTCCCCGCCGGGCCAACTACCGCATGCACCGGATCACCGGTGGCCCCCCGGTGACGAAGCGCGCCTTCCTCAACTACTACCTGAAGGCGGAGCCCGAGGGCGACGTGACCCTCACCATCGCCGACGAGGCGGGACGCACGGTGAAGACGTTGAAGGGAGGCAAGGATCCGGGCATCAACCGCGTCACGTGGAATCTGACCTACGAGCCGGCGGGGCAGGCGAAGCTCCGGATCAAGCCCCCGGGCAATCCCCGCGTCGTCGAGGAGAAGCGGTTCCGGGAGACCTGGGAGCGCGAGGGGTGGTATCCGATCCTGAGCTGGGGCACGGGCGGCGGTTTCTCGGGAATCACCGTGGCCCCGGGCACCTACACCGTGACCCTGTCGGTCGACGGCACCGAGATCGCGCGGGAGCTGGTCGTGAGCAAGGATCCGCGTTCGGCGGGCACCGTGGGGAGCGCCCGGAAACTCGTCGAGATGCAGCTCGAGCTCCGCGAGGACATCAACGCCGCCACGGACCTGATCGACACCATGGAGCGGATGCGTCGCCAGCTCGCCGACCTGCGCGCTCGCCTGGACGGCCGCGGGGGATTCGACGACGTCGTCGAGGCCGCGAAGGCCCTGGACGAGAAGATCGCCACGATCGAGGACCAGGTCTTGCAGCCCGTGATCCGCGAAGGCGACTCCAAGTCCTTCCGCTATCCGAACCGCCTGTACTGCAAGCTCTCCGTCCTGGGCGGCGACCTGGCCTCCAGCTTCGATTTCGCCCCCAACCAGCAGCAGCGGGAGGTTCACGCCCTGCTGCGTCAGCAGCTACTCGATCATCGCGAGCAGCTCGACGCGCTGCGGAGCAAGGACCTGCTCGAGTTCAACGACCTGCTTCGGGTGAGAGAGCTCTCCGGGATCGCGCCGGTTCGTCGGTAGGGCCGCTCGATCCGCCCTGGGTCATCGATCCGGGGGGCACAGGGTGGCGTCGACGAAGACCTCGCGATCGAGGAGGCGCCCGTCCGGAGCCAGATCGTTGCGCCAGCTGGGCTGGTTCGAGAGCACCCAGTCGCGGAACTCGAATCCCAGCGCGAGCGGCCGCTCAGGGGCGGTGACGTGCAGCTCGCCGTCGGAATCCGTCCGGCCGACGGGGATTCCGTCGATCGAGACGAGAACACCCTCCAGGGGCTCGCGGTCGGGATCCCACACGTGCAGCTCGATACCCCACCCCCGCGTCATGGGGATGCGCAGGGCCACGTCGCCCTCCGCCTCCGGGTCGGGCTCGTAGGTGCCCCAGGAAGGAGCGTAGCCCACTGCTCGCAGGAACCAGTCGAACGGAACCTCCCGAGGGTGGTCGCGCAACACCGGGGTATCGGGAAGCCAGAATTCCTCCCCGTCCCAGACGTCGCCCGGAAGCTCGAGGTCGACGTCGAAAGACGGAAGAACCTCCTTGGTGTCCGCGTCGTGGGGCACGAATCGGACGTTCGCCACGGGGACGTCGTCCCGGATCTCGAAGACGAGATTCTCCTCGGTCGGAACGGTGATCTCTACGGGACCGGACACCGGAAAGGCCGGGTGGACCTCGAAACGGATCCGGTGGCGCCCCTCGTCGATTCCCTTCACGGTGAAGGTCCCCGTCCAGTTGCCCTGCAACTTCCGCCATTCCATGTCCCCGAAGTGCCCGTCCCCCGCGGAATCCACTGGCACCACATTGGCGGCCATCCAGTCGTACGGACGGTTTCGCGAGCTTGTGACGATGCCCCGAACTTCGTGCGGCCCATCGGGGGCGAAAATCGCCCTTGTGGAACCGCGGCCGGGGCGGAAAGCAGGAGGAGGAGCCGCGCCGAGGAACAAGTCCTGTCTCACGTGGATCCCTGGCCTCACCTCGACCTCGATCCAATCGGATACGACGTCCCCGCACTCGGCCCGGATCCGGTAGGAACCCTGCTCGCGAAGGGCGACCACGAAGTAGTCCTCGCGGATATCGAAGTCGCGCTCCTCCTCACCGACTCGATCCGCTGCGTTGCCACGCCGAATCCGTATTCGGAAGCCGTCGACCTTCTCGTCGCCCGACCCGGCCACACGCCCGTGGACCACGACGCAACGGCAGAGCACGATGGGCACCGGCTCGCTCGTCCCGGCGAAATGGGCCTCGATGGACGCGGAGCCGAGCCAGAACTCCCTGTCCGAGTAGACAGCGAGACGGCACGACCCGGATTCGAAACCGGCCTCGATCGGCCCACGGGAGAACCTCGCGAAAGGCCAGGGCGTACCCTCGCGGACGAACGCAAGAGGTTGATGGCCCCAAGTCGGTACCACCCAGGCATCGAGTCCCGAATCCTGGAGCAGGACCGCCGAGAGAGAGGTCGGAGCCACGAACTCGTCGCTGGAGAGATCCAGGAGGTACGTGGGTCCCACGCGAGCCGAAATGACCGTCGGGTCATCGCTCCCCGGGCTCGGCATCCAGTCCTCGAGCACGAAGGCGCCACCCCCCCCGGTGACCCACACGAAGATCCGTCCTCCATCGAAGCAGGTGGTAGTGGTGAATCCTCCGTGCTCATCGGTTCGGATGGCCTCTTCCGCCCTCGACCGCTCCCGGCCGGTTTCAGGACCGAGCGCCTCGAGGCGAACCTTGATGTACGGGACCCGTTCCCCGGAGTACTCGTCGATCACGAGCCCGTGGAAAGGGGCCGTCGTCACTCGGTAGGCGGGGAACTCGAGGAGGGAGCCCGGATTCCGGCCCTCGAGCGAGAGGGTGGGAGTTCGCACGCGCCAGCCGAGGGGCGGAAAGACGCAGGCGACCAATCCCTCTTCGGGTCCTCCCGGCAGGGTGAAGCGCCCGTTATCGTCCGTGACCGTCTCCTCGATCGTGTTCTCGAGGAACTCGACCTGCAGCTCGACGCGGCACCCGATCAGGGGATTCCCGCTCGCCTCGTCGAACACTCGCCCGACGACCGGCGGCGAGACGACTTCGTGCCGCGCTTCCTCCGGGGGCGGGTCGTCCGCAGCCGAGAGCCCGGGCTCCGTGTCGCTCGCGAGGTCCCTCTCCTGCGCCGGAGTGCTCGGTTCCGGAGCCGGCGCTTCCTCGACGTGGCACGTCCCTCTCCAGAGGACTAGTCCGACCGCGACGAGCACGCCCGCGAGGACGAGCGACACCCACGTCCGTCGTCGCGACGCGACCATCAGTACAACCTCTCGACCCGCAGCTTCTCACCGGTGCGTCGCGGCACCACGACGGCATCGTGGACCGAGGCGCCCAGCTCGATGCCGGTGGTGGTGGATTCGTCCTCGTCGATCGAGGCGACCATCACGTGGGCGGAGCGCAGGCCGCCGAGCCAGCGGCGGCGGTCGGTGACGTAGAGGAGGTCGCCGGGCTCGGCCCGGAGCGCGTCGGCGAGGCCGCGCGACATGCGCACGAGGGGCCAGCCGGCGTCGCTCGTCGCGTCCTCGTCGGTCGAGCGTGCCACCGCGGCGAGGGTCGGTCGCGGAGCATGCTCCTTCCCGGGCGCGCCCTTGTAGCGTCGCAGGGCGTCCGCGATCGTCCCCCACACGAGGCCCCGCTGGCGCGTTCCGGGCTCCGGCCGGGTGAACAGGGTCACGATCACCCCGATCGCGCCGCACACCGCCACGCCGTAGCAGGCGCGCATGAACTTGTACTGCTTCATGCCCGAGAGGAAGGTGTCCTCGACCTCCTTCATCGGCACGCCGTGAGCGAAGGGACGGATCACCTCCGGCACGAAGAGCGACAGCCCCATCGCGAACAGGCCCCCCGCCAGCGTCCAAAACGCCGCCTTCCGCGTGAAGCGCCGCCAGAAGACACTCAGCAGCAGCGTCACGACGAGCGGGGGAGTCACCGCGGCGGTGAACGCTCCGTGCGCGTCATAGATCGAGTCGAACATCATGAAGAGCGGCACCAGGAGCACGCCGAGCACCGTCACCGCCACCGCGGACAGACGGGCCACGCGCAACAGGTCGCGCTCGCTCGCGTGCGGCTTGACGTAGGGCCGGTACACGTCGTTCACCAGGACCGCGGCCACCGCGGTGATCAGGGTGTCGACGGTCGACATCAACGCCGCGGTCAGGGCGGCGAGGATCAGCCCGAACATGCCCGGCCGGCTCAGGAGCTCGGTCGCGACGTAGAAGGCCTGGTCCGCGGTGACGTCTCCGGGAAGATGTCCGGAGTGCACGAGCGCGCGGGCCACCCAGCCTCCCGCGCCGACCACGCAGGCGCCGACGGTCATCAGGATCAGCACCATCGCCGTCGCGGCCCGGCGGCTCTCGCGCAGGGATTTCGCGGCGAGGAAGCGCATGATGATCCCCTGGTTCAGGAAGTAGAACATCGCGGTGTTGGCGATGCCGTCCTGCCAGAAGATGCCCACGCTCGGAAAGCTCGCGTCCTCGTTGAAGTTCGGGAAGGCCAGGCGTGATTCGCGCGGCAGGTGGGTCCAGAAGCCCTCGATGCCGCCCAGCTCCTGCATGCCGAGGAAGAGGATCAGGCCGCCGGTGAAGAGCAGCATGACCCCCTGCAGCAGGTCGGTCATGATCACGCTCGTCTGCCCTCCCGCCGTGACGTACGTGCACGAGATCACCGCGACGAGCATTGCGGCGAGGGGAATCTCCCACCCCAGCAGCGCGTTCAGGACCTTGCCCATCGTGAACAGGTTCACGCCGACGTACCCGATCAGGTAGATCAGCACGAACGCCGTCGCCCACATGCGCACTCCCCGGCCGAAGCGCCGGCCGAAGTACTCCGGCACGGAAGTCACCCGCGAGAAGTAGAGGATCGGCAGCCAGCCGAAGACGAGCAGGGGGAACCACAGCCAGTCGTTGAGGTACGTCTGGCTGCTGGAGAGCCCGTAGCCGAAGCCCTTGTTCGAGTACTTGACGAAGCTGTACGACCCGACGGTCGTCGCGATCAGGCTGACCGCGATCAGCCACCAGGCGAACTTCTGTCCCCCGAAGAAGAAGTCCTTCGTCGTCTTCTGCCGCCGCGCGAACCACGTGCCCACGACGAGGATCAGGAGGAAGTACGCGACCATGATCCCGTAGTCGACGGGGCGACCCCGCTGGCCGGCCTCCTCCCCCACCACGTGCTCCGCCCCGCTCTCGTAGGCGACCTCCGCCGCCGTCTCCATGCCGCCGAACTGCAGGAAGCCCTGGACCGCGACGAAGAACCCGGCCACGAGGAAGCACAGGACGAGGTTGCGCAGCCCTCGGCCGGAGGGACCCACCAACCCCTGCCTCCAGGCGAAGAACAGCCCGACGAGGAACACGATCCCGCCGACGCCATAGGAGTAGAGGTAGGGAACGGCGGGGCTCACGACTTCGACCTCCGGATCTCCAACAACATCTCCCCGAGCTCCCCGACGTCGCGCAGCGTGAGGTCGGGCCGGTCGGGGCTCTCCGCCGCTGCCTCGGCCGTCGTCTCCCCCGTGAGCACGAGCACCGCCAGCGATCCCGCGCTCTTCGCCATGGCGACGTCGGTGTAGAGCCGATCCCCGACCATCGCCAGCTCGTCGGCCCGCACCCCGGTCCGCTCCATGATCCCCGCGAGCATGAACGGGCTCGGCTTCCCGGGCACCGCCGTCGGCCGGCGGCCCGTGGCCTCCCGCAGCGCGGCGCAGATCGACCCGCAGTCCACGAGCACCGTCCGCCGCCGCGTCGGACACACCCGGTCGGGGTGGGTCGCCACGAATTCCCTGCCCGTCGCGATCCAGTACGCCGCTCGGTTGAGCCGCTCGAAGGTGAGCCCCGTGTCGTAGCCCACGACCACGGCGTCCGGAGGATCGTCGGGGTCGGCGCCCGCGATCTCGTAGCCTCCCGTCCGGAGCTCGCCCTCGAGACTCTCGGTCCCCAGGACGAAGAGCCGACGGACCCGCGGGAGCTCCCGCTTCAGGTACGCGAGCGTGGCCAGGGTGGAGGAGTAGACGTCGTCGGGCTCGGCGTCGATCCCGACGTCGTGAAGGAGCTCCACGTACTCCCCCGTGCTGCGCGCGGAGTTGTTCGTCACGAACGTCCGCCCGATTCCCAGCTCGCGCAGGCGCCTTAGGAATCGCTTCGTACAGTCGAACGGCGCGCCATCCTTGTAGAGCGTGCCGTCGAGATCGAGGGCGACGTGTCGGAGACGTCGCAACCGTTCGCGAGGATCCATGAGCGAGGTGGAGTGTGGAGGGCGGATCCGACCCGGTCAAGCGCTCACGAGCTCCCCCCCGCTCGCATCGAGGAGATCCAAGAAAACCGGGGGAATGCTTTCGCCACGCGGCGGAATCCGAAGGATGGAGCGCGGTCCAGCTCCCTCCATGAAGCCCGGAGCCAGCGTCGTCGGTGTCGATCTCGGGGGCACCAAGATCCTCGCCGCCGTCGTCGACCGAAAGGGGCGGCTCCTGAGCGAGGAGAAGCGGCCTACTCCCTCGGGCTCCGACGCGAATGACGTCGTGAAGGCTCTCGCCAAGACGGTGCGGCGGACCATCGAGGATTCCGGCGTGCCGCGCAAGCGCATCGGGGCGATCGGAGTCGGAGCGCCGGCCCCCGTCGATCCCGACACGGGGATCCTGTCCCACGCCACGAACCTGCCGGCCCTGACCGACTTCCCCCTCGGGGAGCGGCTCGCCCGCGAGCTCGAGCTGCCGGTCTTCGTGGAGAACGACGTCAACGCGGGCGCGGTCGGAGAGCACGCCCTGGGCGCCGGCCGGGGGACGAAGGACATGGTGGGGATCTTCGTCGGCACCGGAGTCGGCGGGGCGGTCATCCTGGACGGACGCCTGCGCCACGGAACCCGCAACGGGGCGGGAGAGATCGGGCACATGGTCGTCGGCTTCCGGGACGACCCGGAGGAGGTCCGGTGCGGCTGCGGCCGGCCCGGCTGCGTGGAGGCCTACGCCAGCCGCACCGCCATCGAGCGCGACATCCGCGCCGCCATCGACGAGGGGCGGGAGACGATCGTGACCTCCCTGCTCGAGAAGAACGGCAAGGTGCGAATCACTAGCGGTGTCCTGGCCAAGGCGCTGAAGAAGGGCGACCCGCTCGTGACCGAGGTGATGGAGCGCGCCACGACGTACCTGTCCGTCCTCGTCGCCACCATCGTCAACTTCGTCGATCCCGAGATGGTCGTCCTCGGCGGCGGCGTGGCCGAGGCCCTGGGCGAGCGGCTCGCCGAGCCGATCCGCCGCGAGGCCCCGCGCTCGTACCTCGAGAAGAAGGACGCCGACCGCGTACGCATCGTCCTCGCCGAGCTCGGCGACTACGCCGGCGTGCTCGGGGCGGCGACGATCGCGCGCCAGAGCGTCGGCTAGACCGGAGGAGGCAGGCGAGGAGGGCCCGACGCGGGGCATCTCGTCCGACCGGCGACATCCGGGGCACGGGGAAAGCGAGAGGGGGAAGGGTGGCCCTGCCCGGGGGTCTGTGACAGGATGGTCGGGGCAGAGGGAGCATGCGTAGCTCGGCGCAAGAGATCACTCGTCTACTGCGGAGGGCGAGTCGGGGAAGCGAAGCGGCCCTGGAAGAGGTGATGCCCCTGGTCTACACGGACTTGCGGCGTCAGGCGGAGAAGTACCTGCGCGGGGAGCGGCCAGGGCACACGCTCCAGGCCACCGCGCTCGTCCACGAGGCGTACATGCGGCTCGTCGACATCGACCGGATCAGCTGGTCGGATCGCACGCACTTCCTCGCCGTGGCCGCCACGTGCATGAGACGCATCCTCGTCAGCCACGCTCGGAAGAGGAAGGCGGCCAAGCGAGGGGATGGGGCCTGCGCCGTCACCCTCGTCTCCCACGACGCCGTGTCCGCCACGACTCCGGACGAGCTACTCGCCCTCGACGACGCGATCAACCGGCTCGCGGCGATGGACGCGCGCAAGGCGAGGGTCGTCGAGCTGAGGCTGTTCTCCGGTCTCGAGAACGCAAAGGTGGCGGAGGTGGTCGGGATCTCGCTCTCGACCGTGGAGCGGGACTGGCGCTTCTCGAAGGCCTGGCTGCACCGGGAGATGCTCGGAGGCGAGTAGCGGCTCGACCGCCCTCGATCACCGGAAGCGCAGCGAGTACAGATCGGCGTCCCGCATCGCGAAGCGCAGGCGGATCGGGCGGCCGGCGAGCTCGCGGACGTCGGAGCCCTTCGTCCAGGTGACGGGGCGATCGAGGAAGTCGCCGACGAGCTCGACGCAGTCCTCGAGGGCGAAGCCGGGGACGACATCGCCGTCGGGATCCCGGACCTCGACCCGGACGGAGCCCGCCGCGCTCGTCGCGAAGTTGAGGACGAGCCCTTCGTCGCACGTCGGTCCGAAGACGAGGGGCTTCGTGATCATCTCCCCGCCGCCGTAGGGAGCGTGGACGGAGACGAAACCGTCGGTGCGGAGCGTGTAGCGATCCAGGCGCGCCGTCGGCTGGCCGTAGTTCCTCTGCACCCAGATCGAGAGCTCGCCCTCGCCGGTGGGCAGGACGCCGAGGGCGGGGTAGTTCGTGCGCGAAGTCCAGTTCTCGAGTCCCGGCCCGGGACGCAGGAAGGCTTCCATGAACGTGCGCGTGTACCGCGTCCCGCCGCGGCTCGACATGAAGATCGTGTCCGAGCAGTCGCCGAAGTAGCCGGGGTCGACGTCGACGGCCCGCGCCTCCTCGGCGCTCAGCACGCGCCGGCCGGGCATGAAGCGGGCCGCGACGGAGAGATAGACGTGCGGCGCGCGGAAGTACGGGTGCGTCTGGTTCG
Source organism: uncultured Planctomycetaceae bacterium (assembly GCA_964428225.1). Classification (GTDB taxonomy): domain Bacteria; phylum Planctomycetota; class UBA1135; order UBA1135; genus JBFMCU01. The sequence goes on along the minus strand of CAYRXS010000061.1, from coordinate 12,978 downwards.
TGTAGAGGTGCTCGCGCGGCGTGTCGCCGTAGGTCATCGGCGCGGGCTCGCTCCAGTGCACGAAGTCCTTCGACGTGGCCCGGCTGACGGTGCGGTACCGGTCCCAGGTGCGGAAGTAGCAGACGTAGCAGCCCTCGCTCTCCGACCAGAAGGACACGTTCTGCGAGTCGAAGGCGCCCTGCGTCAGTACCGGGTCGTCCCCGAGGCGCGTCCAGCGCACGCCGTCGGCGGAGACGAAGGCGAAGAGGCCCTTGCTCGCGCCGCCGAGCGCCTTGAAGCGCGCGTCGGGGGCAGCCTCGGGATTGCGGTCGAGGAAGGGGCAGAAGTTGTGGGAGGCAGGGGCGTACGCCGCGAGGACGACGTTGTTGTCCTTCGTGCCGTCGACCTCGAAGAGCCCGAGCTTCGGCTTCGTCCAGCGGATGCCGTCCTCGCTCTCCGCGTAGCACGTCGTCTCGGCCGAGGTGCCGTCCTTGCCCGCGCTCGGCAGACCTCGGTAGTACATGCGGAAGCGGTCTTCGTCGCGCAAGACCGTGACGTAGCCGCAGAACCGGCCTTCCCACGGCTCGTCGAAGTGCAACGCGACATCGGCGGGGATCGGGTGGTGGAGCTCGAGGCGAGCCTCGTCGAGCGAGTCGATCAGGAAGTCGTCGACGAAGAGCTCGAGGCGCGTGCCGATGTCGAGCGTGGTCTCCTCCTGCGCCGAAACGGAAGCCGCGAGGGAGAGAGCGAGGCAGAGGACGAGCTCCTTCATGGTGGATCCTCAGCGTTCGTACAGGACGAGCTCACGTGCGACGAGAGGTCGCCGGTGGGCGGTCAAGTACACCTCGGGCCGCAGCTCGCGGCCGCCGCCCTCGAGCCCGAGCACGACGACCTCGATCGTCTTGCCTACGACGTCGGGCGTCAGGGGGAAGAAGTAGGTGTAGCCCTCCTCCACCTCGACGTTCCAGTACTCCCACGTGTTGCTGGGGAACGACACCGCGCGATCCGGCGCCCCGACGAACTCGCCGTCCACGCGCAGGGCGGCCCAGGCTCCCTCGTTGCCGTGCTCGCCCTCGATGGCGACGGCGAGGAAGGACTCCGGAGCCAGCTCATCGAGAGTGAAGGTCTCCGACCAGGCCGCAACCGCGGGGTTGGCGTCATAGGGAGTGAACAGGTTCGAGGCCCGCCACCTCGCGCGATCGAGACGAACATCGCTCGCGTAGCCGTACACCTCGGCGAGGCGCTGCGGCGCGCCCTCGATCCGCACGTAGCGGACCCGCGCGTCGTCGGGGAAGTGCAGCACCGCGATGGTGCCCTTCCCCGGCGGAACGGCGACCTGCTCCCAGGTCACGAGGTCCACGGAGTATTCGGCGACCGCGTCCTCCGCGAACCGGTTCAGCGCCGGATTGATGTCGTGCTCCTCGCGGTCCATGGTGCGGATCACGAGCCGGTCGAGAGCGACCACCTCGCCGAGGTCGAGCCGGAAGGCTCCCCCCTCGCGCCGCGCGCGGAAGAAGGTGTCGAGCTTCCCGTCGTAGAGCTGGCGGTCCCAGATGCCGCGATTCACGAACATCGGCTGATCGAGAAACGCCTGGCGCGCCGCGGCCACCTGGGGGATCGACGTCGGCCCCGACCGCTCGAGCGATCGCACCTCGAGCGCGTTGCTGTCCGCGGCGAAGCACGTTGCCTCGTAGAGCGCCTCGGCGGCGGCGGGGATGTTGCACAAAGCCAGGGTGCCTAGATGGCGGTGCCAGTCCTCCTGAAGTCGTTCTCCATCGAACTTGATGAGCGGTTCCATGAAGCCCGGATGCGAGAAGGGACCGCCGAACGTCTCTCCATCGATGCTGAACCGCCCGAAGTGCCGGCCACCTTCCACGAGGGTGGGTCCATCGCTCCCCGGCTCCCCCCGAAGCTCCAGGACGAGCGGGCGACCGGGCACGTCCCGCACGACCTCGAAGTCGCAACCCGTGACGCCCGCCAGGGCGAGCCGCTCGGAGGAGACGGCGAGCAGGCACACCCGGAACGGGTCGACCTCGACGGGAAGCTCCCTCCCCCACTTCCGCTCGCGGAAGATCCGCTCGGTCGGGTGAAAGCGGCGAGCGCGGAGGCTCTTGGTGGGCTCCAGTCCGATCGTCTCGTCGAGCGGGATCGAGTACGTCACCGGCTCCCAGGTCAGGTTGCGTAGGGTCAGGAACCTCGTCTTCTCGTTTCCCCGCGATACCGCGTGCGGCCCGAAGCGCTCCTCCGGAAGCGCAATTGCGTCGACGAGGATTTCGCCGTACTCCTTGTACAGGTTGCAGAGCCGCGCGAGCTTCGGGAGCTCTTCGTCCCGCAGGAACCACGGGCTGCCGTAGATCTCCGGGGCGAGGATCGAGCCGCGGTTGAAGGTTTGGAGGACGAGGTCGTCGTCCCAGCGGTCGAGGCAAGAGGAAATGCACACCCCGTGGTCCTCGATGTCCCGCCGCAGCCCCGGCGGGTACGGACGGGCGAGCGCCCCCGCGCGGTGGTGCGGCGCGGTCGTCTCGTTCCAACTGAAGACGTCGATGTACGTCTCGATCCCCTCCCACAGCGACGTCGACACCCCGGACCGGTCCTCGAGCAGGTCGACGCGCTCGTTGAGCACGAGCAGATCCGGCACGTGCTCACGGCACCTCTCGAGCGTTTCGAGGAGGATGTCGAGCTTCTCGGGCCGCAGCTCGCCCGCCACCGAGTCGAGCTTGAACATGGCGAAGTCGTGGTCGCGACAGAGCGTGACGTACATCTCCGAGCGCACCCGCTCCTCCTCGGGCGTGCTCCCGAAGCCGTCCGGTCCGAGCCAGATCCCCAGCCGGCACCCGAACTCGGCCGCCTTGTCGGCCAGCGGTCCGAAGCCGTTCGGGAACTGCTCGCGGAACGACTCGCTCTGGAGGTTGCCGTAGTGATCCGGGATCAGCCGCCCCACGCCCGCCGTGTAGGGCCCGTCGTCGATGTTCCCCACGTCGAAGAGGTAGACGTCGAGCTCCATCCCGTACTCGTCGTGCATCCACTGGAAGAACTCCAGGTTGACGAGCGCGTGCTGCTCCGTCGTGCCCTCGTACTGGCTGTTGATCCAGTCGAAGTAGTAGGCGGTGGAAGGCCTTCGCTCCTGGGGAGTGGCGGAGAGGTGCGAAGTGGCGAGGATCGCGAGAAACAGAAGGGTTCGGGGAAGCTCATTCACGACAACGTTCCTCGGCGATGCGGAGATACTCGGCGCTGACGTCGATCCCCACGGACTTGCGCCCCAGCTCGCGGGCCACGAGCATCGTCGTTCCCGTCCCGCAGAACGGATCGAGCACGATCCCCCCGGGCGGACACGTCGCCAGGATCGGGATGCGACAGAGATCGGGGGGATACGGAGCGAAGTGCGCCGTCCGCCGCTGCGTGTCCTCGGGGAGGATCTCCCAGACGTCGGAGGGCTTCGCCCCCCCGGGGTGGTAGCGGAGGAAGTAGAAGCCCTTCTCCCGCAGCTCGCGCGCGCGCCCGGAGACGCGTTCGGAGTCGGAGTGCGTGGCCCGCTGCTGGCCGCGAATGATCATGCGGAAGTCCGCGATCTCGCCGCGGCCCACTCGCTGCAACATCCCGTCGAGAGCGCGAAGCGCCCGCTCCTTCTCGGCGTCGGTCAGCTCCGCCGACAGCTCGATCTGCCGGCGGTAGCGCACCCCGCTGACCCCGGTGGCGGAGACGATCGAGCCGTCGACGACCTTCGCCTTCCGTGGCGTCGAGCGGATCGCGTCGGCGTCGTAGTGGTAGCCGCGCGGCTGCTTGACGAAGTGGAACACGTCCTCGCTGACGATGCGCAGGCGGTCCTTCGTGTTGTCGGGCCCGCCCTTCACTTTGTTCCACGTGATCGAGTTGCGCAGGATCCACCCCTCTTCGTCGGTGAGGGCGATCGCGACGCGCCAGGGGATCCCCAGGAGCTGCTTGCCCCGGTAGCCGTCCCCGATGTTCAGCCAGAACGAGCCGGTCGCCTTCAGGGCCCGCTTCACCTCCCCGAAGACGGCCACGAGCCCCTGCACGTACTCTCGCGGGTCGCGCTCAAGCCCCAGCCCCCCGTTCGCGTACTCGCGCTTGCCCCAGTAGGGAGGACTGGTCATACAGAAGTCGATGGACTCGTCGGGGAGCTCCGCCAGGACCTCGCGCGCGTCCCCCTCCAGGAACAGGGGGGCGACCCGCCTGGCCCGCGCGTAGGATCGAAAGCTCCGCCCGTACTTGCTGGTGGTGATCGGCACCGTGCCGTCCGATTCTCCGCGGTTGCCGGACCGCGTCAATCGAAGGCGGCGCGAAACCGGTCCTTCGCTCGGTCGGGGGACCGTGGGCCTTGCGTCCGCCTCGATGGGAGTACACTTTCTCCCCTGGAGAGCCGATCAAGAGGATCGTGCTTCCGAGCCGATCGAGGAGATCTCCCCACGCGATGACGGACGGCCCCGCCAGCCCTTCCTTCGACCTCTCTCCCGAGCAGAGGGCGAAGCTCGACGCGTTGCTCGCCCAGGAGGGACTGGCGACCGCGGAGCCCGAGGGAATCCGTCCGCGGGAGGATCCGCAGGCCCCCGCGCCCCTCTCGTGCAGCCAGGAGCGCCTCTGGTTCCTCGAGCAGCTCGCCTCGGGCACGGCCGTCTACAACGTCCCCGCGCCGCTCCACCTGGTCGGCCCGCTCGACGTCGACGCCCTGCGCGGGGCGATCGCGGACGTCGTCGACCGCCACGAGGTGCTCCGGGCCGTCTTCCGGGCGGAGAAGGACGTCCCGCGGGCGGTGGCCTCCCCCCGGCTCGATCTCGAGGTCCCGATCGTCGACGTCACCGACGTGGACGAGGCCACGCGCTTCGCGAGGACCCTGGAGCTCGTCAACGAGGACTACCGCCGTCCCTTCGACCTCGAGCGGGGCCCGGTCTTCCGCGCGAGGCTGTGGAGGCTCGGCGACGAGGAGCACGTCCTGCTCCTGGCGATGCACCACATCGTCACCGATCGCCTGAGCCTGCTCGTCCTCTTCCGCGAGATCGAGGCGCTCTACGCGGCGCGTCGCGAGGGCCGGCCGTCGCCTCTCGCACCCCCCGAGGTGCAGTACGCCGACTTCGCGGTGTGGCAGAGGCAATGGCTGGAATCCGAGGAGGCGAAGCAACAGCTCGCGTACTGGGAGGAGCGCCTCGCGGGCGACGTCCCGAAGCTGGGGCTCCCCACGGATCGGCCGCGTCCCCCCGCTCAGACCCTGCGGGGAAGCTGGCTGACGCGCGAGCTGCCGCGCGAGCTCATGGAGGGGATCGGCGACCTCGCCCGCTCGCGGAACGCCTCGCCGTTCATGGCGTGCCTCGCCGCCTTCCAGGTCCTCCTCTGGCGCTACACGGGCACCGAGGACGTCGCCGTCGGTTCCCCGATCGGCACGCGCGGCCGGACCGAGCTCGAGGAGGTGCCCGGCTTCTTCGTCAACACGCTCGTGCACCGCACGGATCTCTCCGGCGATCCGACCTTCGCCGAGCTCGTCGACCGCGTCCGCGACGGAGTGCTGGGCGCCTTCGCGCACCAGGACGTGCCCTTCGAGCGCGTCGTCGACGCGGTGCGACCCGACCGGGACCTGAGCCAGACGCCGCTGTTCCAGGTCATGTTCGACCACCGCATCGGGGTCCCCCGCGGGTTGCACCTGGACGGGCTCCGCGAGAGCCGCTCGCTCGTCGAGCAGGAGGTGCACAGCGGGACCTCGAAGGTCGACATCGCCCTGAATACCGAGCTGCACGAAGGCGGCGCCTTTGCCTCGGTCGAATACGACACGGATCTCTTCGACGAAGCGACGATGGCGCGTTTGCTCGAGCATCTCGAGGTGCTTTTGGCCGCGATCGTCGAGGATCCGGAGACGAGAATCGGCGATCTGCCCCTCCTGTCGCCCGCGGAGCGCCACCGCCTTCTCGTCGAGTGGAACGACACGCGTGTCGACTATCCCGCGGACGATACGGTGCACGGCATCCTGGCGCGACGCGCCCGCGAGCGCCCGGAGGCCGTCGCCCTCGAATCCGGCGCCGAGACGATCACCTACGCCGAGCTGGACGCTCGCGCGAACCGGCTCGCCCGGCACCTGCGCTCCCGCGGCGTGGAGACGGGAGGAACGGTGGCGCTGTGCGTCGAGCGCTCGAACGAGCTCGTCGTCGCCATGCTCGGCATCCTGAAGGCGGGCGCGGCGTACGTCCCGCTCGACCCAAGTTATCCGACCGATCGCTTGGCCTTCATGCTCGCGGATTGCGGCGCGAAGGCGCTCCTGACGCAGGCGTCGCGGCTCGAGGAGCTTCCCCACGAAGGCGTGCCGACCGTGCTGCTCGACGACCACCGCGAGGCGATCGCGGCGGAGAGCGACGGAGAGCTCGACTCCGGCGCGGGCCCGTGCGACCCCGCCTACGTCATCTACACCTCCGGCTCGACCGGCACTCCGAAGGGCGTGCCCGTCCCCCACCGGGGCGTGCTGCGATTGGTCTTCGGAAACGACTGGCTCGAGCTCGACGCGTCCGTGCGCATGATCCACCTGGCGCCCGCCTCGTTCGACGCCTCGATCCTCGACATCTGGGGCGGCCTGCTGCACGGCGGGTGCATCGTGCCCTTCCCCGACCGCGTGCCCACGATCGAGCGCCTGCGCCGCGAGATCGAGGACCACTCGATCGACACGCTCTTCCTGACCACCGCGCTTTTCGACGCGATCGTCGACGAGGCGCCGGAGATCCTGACCGGCGTCCGGCAGGTGGCGACGGGCGGAGAGGCGATGTCGATCGAGCACGTCCGGCGCGCGCGGGAGGCGCTCCCCCCCCTGCGCGTGACGAACTGCTACGGCCCCACCGAGGTGAGCGTCATCACCGCGCGCTGGATCGTCCCGGATCCGTTGCCCGACGAGGTGACGAGCGCGCCGATCGGCAGCCCGATCGGGAACACCACGGTGTACGTCCTGGACGAGGCGATGCGTCCCGTGCCGATCGGGGTTCCGGGCGAGCTCTACGCGGGCGGTCCCGGCGTCGCCCTCGGCTACCTCGGCCGGCCGGAGCTGACCGCGGAGCGCTTCGTTCCCGATCCCTTCTCCGACGAGGAGGGAGCGCGCCTCTACCGCACCGGGGACCTCGTGCGCTGGCGCGCCGACGGCAACCTCGAGTTCCTCGGCCGCAACGACGACCAGGTCAAGATACGGGGGCACCGCATCGAGCTCGGGGAGATCGAGGCGGTGCTCGACACGCACGAGGGAGTGCGCCAGACCCTGGCCATGGCGCTCGAGACCGGCGAGGGCGCGCGCCGGCTCGTCGCCTACGTGGTGCCGGAGGCGAGCGCGTCCGTCACTCCCGCCTCGCTCGGGGCCTGGCTGCGCGCGCGGTGTCCGGAGTACCTGGTGCCCTCCGCCTTCGTCGTGCTCGAGGAGATGCCGCTGACCGCGGGAGGCAAGGTGGATCGCCGGGCGCTGCCCGCTCCGACCGAGTCGACCCCGGACGCGGGCGAGCGATACGTCGCCCCGCGCACCGAGCTCGAGACCATCCTCGCCGAGCAGTGGGGCCGGGTGCTCGACGTTCCGCGAGTGGGCGTGCACGATGACTTCTTCCGGCTCGGCGGGCACTCGCTGATGGCCACGGTGCTCATCGCGCGGATCGGTCGCCTGTTCGACGTGGACCTGCCCCTGCGGATGCTCTTCGAGTCCCCGACGGTCGCGGCGTTGGCGGAGGTCGTGGAGCGGGACCGGACGGGAGAGACCGCGGCCCCGGCTCCGCTCGAGCGGCGCCCCGCTCCCGACGGGCGGTATCCGCTCTCGCTCAACCAGAAGGGGCTGTGGTACGTGCAGCGGCTCACGCCCGACAGCCCCTTCTACAACGTGCCGGTGACCATCCGGCTGCGCGGCCCGCTCGACGTCGACGTACTGGAGCGCAGCCTTGGGGAGATCGTCCGGCGCCACGAGACCCTGCGCACGACCTTCCGGATCGAGGACGGGGACCCCTTCCAGGTGATCGCTCCCGAGACGAGCTTCGCGTTGCGGACGGTCGACGTCGAGAGCTCGGAGGAGGAGGCGCGGCGCCTCGCCGAGGAGCTGGGTCGATCCGCGATCGACCTCGAGAACGGGCCGGTGTTCGACGCGGTGCTGCTGCGGCTCTCCGCCGACGACGCGGTGCTCGCGGTCAACGTGCACCACCTCGTGTTCGACGGCTGGTCGATGGACGTGTTCGTCGAGGAGCTGACCCGTCTCTACGAGGCCTTCGCCGGGGGGAATCCCTCTCCGCTCCCCGAGCTTCCGATCCAGTACGCGGACTACGCGCGCTGGCAGCGCGAGGGGCTGGGAGGCGCGGCCTGGGACGAGCAGCTCGGCTACTGGCGCGAGAAGCTGGAGGGCGCCCCCTTCCGGCTCGAGCTGCCGACCGACCACGCGCGACCCGCGGTGCAGACCTACGCGGGGACGACGGTTCGACACGAGCTTCCGAGCGAGCTCGCGGGTCGGATCCGCGACCTCGGGCGCGAGGCGGGCACGACGGTGTACATGACCATGCTCGCCGCCGCCGAGGTCCTGCTGCGGCGCTACACCGGCCAGACCGACTTCACGATCGGCACTCCGGTGGCCGGGCGTTCGCGGTCGGAGTGCGAGGGGGCGCTCGGCCTCTTCCTGAACATCGTCACCCTGCGGGCCGATCTCGCCGGCGACCCGACCTTCGCCGAGCTCCTGGGCCGCGTCCGCGAGGAGACCCTCTCCGCCCACGCCCACCAGGACTTCCCGTTCGAGGGGCTGGTCGAGGCGCTCCAGCCCGAGCGCGATCTCAGCTACACGCCGATCTATCAGGTGCTCTACAGCTATCGCACGCCGGGCCAGCCACGGCGCGCGGGTGAAGTGGAGCTCCACCCGCCGCGCGAGATCGAGACGCGGACCTCGAAGACGGACCTCTCGATCACCGTGGACGACGACGGCGAGGGGCTCGTCGTCGCCTTCACGTACAACACCGACCTCTTCGAGGCGGACACGATGCGGCGCATGGGCCGCCACCTCGAGAGCCTGCTCGCCTCGGCGGTCGCCGCGCCCGACCGGCCACTCACCGCGCTCGCGTGGTTCGATGAGGAAGAGCGCCGCACGATCCTGGAGGAATGGAGCGGCCCGCGCCCGGACTACCCGCGCGAGGCGTCCGTGGTCGACCTCTTCGAACGCCAGGTCGACGAGACACCCGACGCCACCTCGGTGCGATGTCGCGACGAGGCGCTCACCTACCGCGAGCTCGACCTGCGCGCCAACCGGATCGCGAACCACCTCCGCGCGCACGGCGTCGAGGCGGGGACGATGGTCGCGATGTGCGTCGAGCGCTCGGTCGACATGGTGGCCTCGGCGCTGGGGATCCTGAAGGCGGGCGCGGCCTACGTGCCACTCGACCCGACCTATCCCGACGAGCGGCTCGCGTTCATGATCGAGGACACGCGGGCGCCGGTGCTGCTCACCCACGAGAGCATGCTCGCCGAGCTGCCGCGCACCGACGCCGAGGTCGTGGGGCTCGACACGCACGCCGCCGAGATCGAGGCGGCGGGCGACGAGCGACCCGGGGTGCCCGCGAACGGCGACGCGCTCGCCTACGTGATCTACACCTCCGGCTCCACGGGCCGGCCGAAGGGCGTGCTCGTGCCCCAGCGCGCGATTCTCCGTCTCGTGTTCGGCATCGAGTACGCCGAGCTGGGGCCCGATACGCGGATCCTCGCCCTGTCCCCCATCTCCTTCGATGCCTCGACCTTCGACCTGTGGGGCGCGCTCCTTCGTGGGGGAACGTGCGTGGTGTTCCCCGAGCGGGTGCCCTCCGCGGCAGCTCTGACCCGGGCCATCGCCGAGGGCGGGGTGACGACGATCTTCGTCACGACCTCTCTGTTCAACGCGTTGGTCGACGAGGCGCCCCGGGCCTTCGCTCCGGTGAGGCAGATCCTGACCGGCGGCGAGAAGGTGTCACTGCCTCACGTCCTGCGGTGTCTCGAGCTGCTACCCGAGCTCGAGCTGCGGCACGTCTACGGCCCCACGGAGTGCACGACCTTCTCAACGTGGCACAGGACCTCGCGCGACGCGTCCCGCTACGAGCACACGATCCCCATTGGCGAGTCCATCGGGAACACGCCCCTGTACGTGCTGGACGAGCGCCTCGAGCCGGTGGGGACCGGCGTGCCCGGCGAGCTCTTCATCGGGGGTCCGGGGCTCGCAACGGGCTATCTGAACCGTCCGGAGCTGACCGCCGAGCGGTTCGTGCCCGATCCCTTCGCCGACGATCCGGACGCGCGGTTGTATCGCACCGGCGACGTCGTGCGCTGGCTTCCCGAGGGCGAGATCGAGTTCCTGGGCCGCAACGACGACCAGGTCAAGATCCGCGGCCACCGCATCGAGCTCGGGGAGATCCAGTCCGTGCTCGCGGAACATCCGAATCTGCAGAAGGTGTACGTCACCGTTCACGACAGCCGACCGACGGGGAAGCGCCTGGTGGCCTACGTCGTCCCGGAGGCAGGGACGGACGTCGACCGTGCCGCGCTCGACTCCTACCTGGCCGAGCGCTTGCCCGAGTACATGGTGCCGCGTGCGTTCACCTTCCTGGACGACCTGCCGATCAACCCGAACGGGAAGGTGGACCGCGACAAGCTGCCCGAGCCGCAGTTCGCGGCGACGGGAGAGGCCGTGGAGCACGTCGCGCCGCGCAGCGAGGTCGAGCGTCACCTCGTCGAGATCTGGCGGCGCACGCTCGGCGTCGACGAGCTCGGCGTGGAGGACGACTTCTTCGAGCTCGGCGGCCACTCGCTCCTCGCGGTGAAGCTGCTGTCCGACGTGAACGACGTCTTTGGCATGGACCTGCCGCTCACCTCGTTGATCACCGCCCCGACGATCGCCTCCCAGGCCCGGGCGATCTACGACGGGGTGGGCTCGCTCGAGAGCTCACCGCTGGTGAAGATTCGCGCCGAGGGCGCGAGGCCGCCGGTGTTCTGCGTGTGCTCGCTCGGGGGCACGGTGCTGAACCAGCGCCCGCTCGCGATGCGGCTCGGCGACGACCGACCCTTCTACGGTCTGCAGGCGATCAATCTGGACGAGGCGCTCGGCCGCCCCGCGCGGATCGAGGACTACGCCGCGCGTTACATCGAGGCCATGCGCGAGGTGTGGCCCGACGGCCCCTTCGTCGTGGGCGGCCACTCCTTCGGCGGCGTGGTCTCCTACGAGATCGCCCAGCAGCTTCGCGCCGCCGGCGCCGAGGTCGCGATGCTCTACATCCTCGACTCGGCGCTCCCCAACCTCGGCCCGAGCACGTTCGCCGATCGCCTCGGCGGCATCTGGTCCTTCCTGTGCGGCCTGCCCTGGGTGCCGAACGAGATCCTCGGCCGCTACCGCCGCGACCCGGAGCACTTCTGGAGCGCCTTGCGTCTGAAGTTGCGCTTCGCGAAGGGCCGGATGGGCGGCGCGTCGTCCCCCACGCGTGAGGGCGGCAAGCCGGCCCCCGCCGACGCGCCCGTCGCCGTGCCCGTCGAGGACACCTACGGCATGCGCCCCGAGGACATCATCGAGATGTCCGGCTGGCCCGAGAACAACCGCCGCATCGCCCGCCGTCACTGGCGCGCGGTGCTCGCCTACGAGCCGACTCCGTACGCCGGCGTGATCACGCTCTTCCGCTCCCGCCTCCAGTCCCCGTTCCTCGCCCTCGGTCGGGAGATGGGTTGGAACCGCGTCGCCCGTGGCGGCGTCGACGTCCAGACCGTCCCCGGCGGACACCTGAGCATCCTCGATCCCCCCCACGTCGACGTGCTCGCGCGCAAGCTGGCCCGGCGGTTGAGCGAGTAGAGGGGGGGATTGGTCCTCACCTCCGCTTCTTCGCTGCCCCCTTCTGCTCCGACGACTCCCCGGTCGGCGAGCTCTTGCCGCGATTACGTCGTCGCTCCTCTTGCGCCATCATCTGCACGATACGTTTCCACTGGACGTTCTTGAGCTTGGCGGCATCGACGCCGGGGGTGGTTTCGATCATGGCTTCTTCCTCCTCTCGTGAAACGGGTTCGAGGCTCGAGGGCAGAGGCGAGTAGACCTGGGAGGCCGCGAGCAGTCAAGGGATGGGGCAAGGGGAGGAGCCTCTCCTCGCCCGGAGGCAGGGTGGGGCCTGGCCTTCACCGTCCCTCGCATGACTCCGCGAGCCGGTCGACGCCATCGACGGCCTCTTCGGGAAGACGAGGACCACCCAGATAGTCGGTGAAGAGGATCCTGTGCGCGCCCCAGATGCGAGGCGAGCGTGGCAGCACGGAGTTGTGCTGCCCTTCCGCGGTCTGGCGGATCTCGGATACCCGCCGTTGCGCTGTCACGGGGTCTGGAATCTCCCCGCGTTTGGCGAGAGAGATGTCCAACCTGAAGGTCGGTTCGGAGTCTTCCTCAATCTCGAATCCGTACGTGTCCATCAGCGTGCTCATGTCGCTGTCGCGCTCGATCTTGAACTCGGCGGGATGTATCGAGTGAATGTACGGAGCGTTGCGCTCGACGAAGCGTACGGTCTGCTCGTGATCTCGTTCCGTCTCTCGAGGATGCCCGGAGATCAGGAAGAGGTGTACCCAGATGCCCGCGTCGGCGAACAGGCGGATCGTGCGTTCCGCCTGCCCCACGTCCATGCCCTTCCTCATCTCGTGCACTTGGGTGGCGGAGGCGCTTTCGAGACCGAAGTATGCGACGCGCAGTCCTCCTCCGTGCAAGCGCGACGCGGCGTCTCGGGTGGCGAAGGGTTTCTCGAACCGAAGGTATGCTTCCCAGACGGGCACCTCTTCCTCGATCGCCAGTAGGTCCGCGAACGCGAGCGCAGTACGGGGAACGAGTGCCTCCGAGACTTCCGTGAAGCGGGCACCCGGGTATTCGGTCTCGAGCTCCAGAATCTGACGTGCCATTTGCTCGGGATTCATCTCCTGGAAGCCGGGGACGAAGGACCTGCTGATGGCGCAGAACGTGCACTTGTTGAAGTAGCAGTTCCTGGTGCTGCTGACGGGAAGGAGCGGGCCGGGCGCGAGGTAGGG
>CAYRXS010000060.1:0-28287 GCA_964428225.1 uncultured Planctomycetaceae bacterium | reverse complement strand
CCTCTCCCTCGGCTTCCTCCTCCTTCCCTTCCTCTTCCTCGTCCTCGTCCTCGTCCGGCGGGAGACCGGCACGATCGAGCAGCGGATTCTCCACGTCCTCGCGCAGCAGGATCATGTAGATCCGGTCGTTTTGCCTCTCGACGTTGTTGAAGTCGAGCTCGCCGAGCAGCGGATTGATCTGGCGGTCGGAGAGGAAGTAGAGGTACCGGCCGTCCGGATCCCAGGCCAGCGAGCGGTCGTTCGTGTAGGGGCCGGTCACCGCGTGCACCCGGTCCTCCTCCGTGTCGTAGAGGAAGATCGAGCCGAACCGGTTGGGCAGGTCCTTCACGTAGGCGAGCCAGCGCCCGTCGGGGCTCCAGCGGTAGCTCCGGATCTCCCCCTCCGTGCCGCGATCGATCTCCTTGGGATCGCCGCCCTCCGCGGGCATGACGAAGAGCCCGTACGAGTCGTCCGACCAGGCGAGCCACGCCCCATCGGGCGAGGGAATCGGCTGGTAGTGCCACACCGCCTTCGCCGCGGGGCGCAGGACCGTGGGCTCGCCGCGGCCCCAGGCGTCGATCGAGCGGATCTCCTCCTCGCGCGGCTCGTCCGTGACGTAGAGGATACGCTCGCCCTTCGCGTCGAAGACGATCGCGCGCTCGCGGGCTCCGGTGCCCCGGGTGACGGGCAGGGTCACGCCCTCCTCGACGGGAACGGAGAAGACCTCCCCGCGGGAGACCACCGCCAGACGATCGCCGGCCGGCGTGACGGCCAGCTCGGTGATCTGGCTCCCCGCGTCGGGGTAGCGCACGCGCGTGAGCTGGAGGTCGCTGGGAAGGTCGATCTCGATCCTCGTCGTGCGATCCCCGTCCGGATCGAACACGTACACGTCGGCGGCCAGGGTGAAGACGATGCGCCCGTCGTCGCTCATCGCCGGCCAGCGCACGTCCCACGTGTCGAAGCGGGTGTGCCGGCGGCGGTCGCCCCCGTCGGGGAGCATGGACCACAGGTTGGCGGTGCCCCCCTGGTCGCTGAGGAACCAGATGCGCCCGTCGTGCCACATGGGGAAGGCGTCCATGCCGTCGAAGTCCGTGACCTTCCGGTAGTCCGCCCGGTCGGGGTGTCCGACCCAGACGTCCGTGGCCATTCCGCCCCGGTATCGCTTCCAGGACCCGCTCTCATCGCGGTTGCGCGAGAAGGCCCAGGATCCTGAGTCGGGGTCGATGGCGAGACGCGCCGCCCAGCCGAGGGGGAGCTCGCGCGCGTCGCCGCCGGTCAGGTCCACGGTGAACAGGTGCTGGGCGCCATGGGGATCGTGACGGCGGCTGCGGAAGATCACCGACGCGCCGTCGGGAGTCCACCCGACGACCTCGTCGCCGCCGGGGTGCCAGGTCAGGCGCCGGGGCTCTCCCCCCCGAGCCGAGACCACGTAGACGTCCTGGTTCCCGTCGTAGGCGGCCGAGAAGGCGATCCACCTGCCGGTCGGCGAGAAGCAGGGCGAGGACTCGTCGCCCGCGTGAGTGGTGAGGCGACGCACGTCGCCCCCGTCGATCGACGCGGTCCACAGGTCGGACTCCGCGCAGAAGACGAGCCGGTCGCCGTGGAGGTCGGGCTGGCGCAGGTAGGCGGTGTCCGCGGTGGCGATCGAGCCGAGGGCGACCAGTGCGAGACCGACGAGACGGGGAGCGTGGCGGGAGGGAAGGTGCTTCATGGCGCGTTCCGTTGGCCTCGAGCGGCCGGCGAGTGGGTCGGAGATCCTCCGCGAGGGTGACGGGTGCGGAGGAGCACCGAATACTACGGAAGCGGCCCCGCCTCCTGGGTCAGGATTGCGTTCGTCTCCGACGTGGATCACGTTGCCCGCGGGATACGCAGGCAGAAGCAGGCCCCGCCGTCGGGCGGCGACTCCAGCACGAGGTCGCCGCCGAGGTCCCGGGCGAGCCCGCGGGCGAGGGCCAGGCCCAGGCCGACCCCGGGATTCGGATCCGCGGGATCGCGGTCCCCCCGCTCGAAGGGGCGGAAGATCGCGCGGGCCGCCGAGCTCGGGATCCCGGGGCCCCGGTCGCGGATCCGCAGCTCGAGGAAGCCGTCATCGACGCGGGCTCCGAGCTCGATCGCCGCCTCGTCGTCCGAGCGGCCGTACTTGCCGGCGTTGTCGACGAGGTTGAAGAGGATCTGCTCCACCGCGTCCGCGTCGACCCGGACGAGCTCCTCCCCCGCCTCCTCCGCGTCGACGTGCAAGGACGTCCCCGCGGCCTCCGCGTGGCGCTCCAGCTCGGGGACCACGCGCTCGAGCACCTCGCGCGCGGACAGGCGATCGCGCCGCAGCCCCGCGCGCCCCTCCTCGAGCCGCGCGTAGGCGAGCACGTTCTCCACGAGGATGGAGAGCCGGTGCGACTCCCGCTGCAGGGTCTCGAGATACGAGGTGCGCCGCTCGTCGGGCACCATCCCCTTCGCCAGCATCTCCGAGTACATGCGGAAGGTGGTGAGCGGACTGCGCAGCTCGTGGGTTACCGTGGAGGCGAAGCGGCTGCGCTTCTCGCCGAGGTCGATGCTGGCCCGCAGGGTGACGCCGACCGCCACCAGCGCGAGCAGCGTGGCGATCCACGACACCGCCAGGCCCGCCCGGGCGGGAGTCGCCACCGGGCCGTGCGCGAGCTCCGGCCACGTCGTCTCCAGCCGGGCGGGGATCGCGGCCAGGAGTCGGCCGTCCGCCTCCGGATCGGGGGCGGGTCCCCGGTGCGGCCCGAGCCGCGAGGAGGGGAAGAGACCGCGTACCTGCTCGAGCAGCTCCTCGCGGACGCGGTTCCAGTCGCAGAGAAAGCCCTGAAGCAGCTCGCGTCCTCGCACGTGGACCAGCCGGACGAAGACGAGCCGCGGAGCGCCCCCCGGCAACTCGCCGTCGAGCCAGGTGGGGACCAGGGGCCCGGGGGAGGCACCGCGGAGCATCGAGGCGGTCGTCCCGTTCGCCGTCGGGGGGTCGAGATCGAAGGCGACCTGACTCTCTGCGTTCCTGCGCGCGCGCTGCGTGAGCTCCTGCTGGTTGCGCAGTTGGGCGAACTCCGGCTCGTCGTTGCGGGCGAAGGCGATCTCGGCGAGAGCCGTCTCCTCTGCCGCCAGGAGCGCGGTGAGCGCGGACTCGGCGTTCTCCAGCCCCGCGCGGAGGTCCTCGAAGCTCGTCGCCTCTCGCAGGTCCTGCAGGACGCGGGCACCGGCGGCGATGCGGTCGGCGCTCACGAGCGTCGCCTCGGCCAGGTCGAGCTGGTTGCCGGTCGGCACCTGGGGAGAGCTCCACGTCCCCTCTTCGTCGATCTGGAAGTGCAGACGGATGAACGGCGAGCGGAGGGTCAGGAGGGGCGACGGGCTCAGGACCTCGCCCGCCTCGATCTCGTTGAGGATGCGGGTGTATGCGCGCTCCTGGGGGTAGTAGGAGAGGTACTCGAAGACGGGCCGCGCCCCCTCCCGCGCGAGCACGGGACCGAACCACGAGTCCATCCGCCACAGACCGAGCCGGAGCGCCTCCTGGTGCTGCGCCTCGGCGCGGGCGGCGCGCTCCGAGCGCTCGAGGTCAAGGAGCGTGACCGTGAGCCAGGCGAGGCCCGACAGGGCGACGACCGAGCAGGCGGCGTAGATCAGCCACCAGGGCCGGCGGAGGACCTTCACCGTCCGTCCACCTCCACCGACTCGCCGAGCATGTAGCCCTTGGCGCGCACAGTCACCACGATCTTCGCATCGTTCGAGGGATCGCCGAGCTTGTCGCGCAGCCGCGCAATGTGCATGTCCACGGTGCGCGTTTCGAGGCCGCGCGTGTCGAGCCCCCAGACGCGCTGCAGCAGCTCCTCCCGGGAGACGGCGCGCCCGCGGCTGACGGCGAGGTACCGCAGGATGGCCGTCTCACGGTCCGAGATCGGCCGGTGCGATCCGTCCTCGAGGGTGATCTCGCGGCGCTCGAGGTGGATCGTCTGCCCGCCGACGCGCAGCGCCGTCACGTCGCCCGGTCGCTCGGCGGAGCGACGCAGCACGGCCTCGACGCGGGCCAGGAGCTCGGTCGAGCTGAAGGGCTTCACCACGTAGTCGTCCGCGCCGATCTTGAGCCCGCGCACGCGGTCCTCCTCGGCGCCCCTCGCGGTCACCATGATCACGGGCAGGGTGGGACGGCCCTGGCGGATCTCGGGCAGGAGCTCGAAGCCGTCGACGCCGGGAAGCAGGACGTCGAGGAGGACGAGGTCGACGTCCGCCCCGCGCAGCACCCGGCGGGCCTCGAGCCCGTCCGCGCACTCGAGGACCTCGTAGCCCGCGTAGACGAGGCTGTCCACGAGACCCTGCCGGATGGCGGGGTCGTCCTCGACGACGCAAACGACGCGCTTGGACATGCTCCTTACCTCCTGGTCAGGACGGCGCGATGAAGCCCGTGCGGCCCTGGCAGGATACACATCCCCGCCCGGGGCCGCACGCGGAGCTCACGCCTCGGATCATCTTCGATCGTCATTCCTCCACGGTGTTCTGGACCAGGATCCGCTCTCCGTCGAGCTCCACGAGGATCTCGCCGGGCATGCTGAGCATCCCCTGCCGCCCCTCGCGCACGAACCTCGACACCATCGCGCGGTGCGCCTCGCTGCCGAAGGTCACGATCGACTCCGGCTCCAGCTCGACGCCGTCCTCGATCAGCCTCGCGTCGATCCACCGGTTGCCCCGGCGGAAGAAGGCGCGATCGCTCACCTGCTGCACGCTGGAGATCGAGACGCGGTTGTTGCTCTCGTCCAGGTACTCGTTGGCTCCGTTGAGCACTTGCTGCCGCTTCGCGAACTGGATGTTCCCGTTCTGGCTGACCGCCCCGATCCCGGAGCGGGTGTGAACGGCCCGTCGATCCAGGGTCGCGGTGGCGGTCGAGCGGATCGCCTCCCAGTCCTCGAGGTCCGTACCCTCCGTGGCGAGGAACGCGGTGTACTCACTGAGCACGCCGAACCGCGTGGAGAGCCGGAGGATCTCCTCGATCAGCTCCTTCGACCGCGGATCGGCCAGCGTCGTCGTACCCACGACGGTCGGGTGACTCGCCGACTCCGCCCCCTCTTGACGGACCTGGTCGATCAGGAACGCGATCTTGCGGCTCGCCCACAGCCGGGGAACGAAGCCGTTGCGCGTGCTGGCGTTCGCGAGGTCGAAGCGGAAGGTGAACGCACGCTTCGTGCCCAGGAAGTCGCCGGTCAACCGGAAGCGGATCGGCTTCTCCTCGGTGTACTGCCCGAGCAGCACGAGCTGGTCGCCCTCGAAGAGGTCCGGGAGGGGGGTCGGGAGCAGCTCCCGCACCGCGCGCGTCGTCACCATTCCGTCCTCGTCGAGAGCCTCCAGCTCGAGGTCCGCGAGCACGGGCCCGTACAGGTTCTTGAAGACCTCCCCGACCTTCACCTCGACGTCCTCGCCGGGGAGCACGTAGGTGCTGCTCGCACGGCTCGTCTCGGAGATGCGGTCTAGCAGGGGGACGTTCATGTCCGCCCCCACGCCGAACGCGAAGATGCGTCTCTGCCGCGCATTCTCGCTCTCCGCCATGTTCCGGATCGCCACCTCGGAGGTGATGCCGACGGTCGGCAGGCCGTCCGTGAGGAAGAGCACGACGGGAAGCGATTCCTGGTCGTGTCCCTGGCGCAGGGCCTCCAGGAGCGCATCGTGGATGTTCGTCCCGCCGGTCGCCGAGAGGGACCCGAGGTAGCTCCGCGCGGCCTGGATCGTCTCGGCGTTCTTCGGGACGGGGTGCGCGGCGAACCGGCTCACCTGGTCCGCGTAGTCGATGATGTTGAACCGCTCGCCCTCGGCGAGGCCCTCGACGACCTGTAACGCCGCGGTGCGCGCCTGCTCCATCTTCTCCCCGCCCATGCTGCCGGAGCGGTCGAGCACCAGGATCACCTCGCGGCGGACCGTCTTCTCGGCGTCCTCGATGCTCGCGGGCAGCCCGGCCATCAGGAGGAAGTGCCCCCCGCCGATCTCGGGATCCGGATAGGCCACGAGGGAGGCGGTGACGCCGTCCCGTTCGAGCAGATAGGAGAGCAGGAACGGGCCCGGCTCGGTTGCCGCGCGATCCTCCCGCGACCGGACGACGATGCGCTTCGCGCTCCGGTGCTCGGTCACGAGATCGTGGCTCGGCGAATAGATCATCGAGATCGGCTCCGCGGTGCGGATCTCCGCGGTGATGGTCCACGGGATCCGGTTCGCCAGGGACTCGCTGCGCGGGAGGACGTAGTCGATGCGATCGCCGTCCGCCTCGAGCAGGTGCTGGTACGTCAGCCGGATCCGCTGGGTGCCGCCCGCGGGGACGGGGAAGACGCTGGAGCGAACCAGGTTGCAGCCCGCGAACTCGAGCAGGGCGGGATCCTTGATGCGGGACACGATCGCGTCGTAGGTCTCCCGCGCCTCTTCCTTGGGCAAGAGCGTCGCCGTCGCCTCGGGCGCCGCCCCCTCGAACAGGAAGGAGCTGACCGCCGCGCCCTCCGGCACGGGTAGGAGGAGCACGGCCTCGGCCATCCGTCGAGACGGATTCCGTACCGCCACGTCCAGCGTCGTCGTCGCGGCCTGCCCCACGATCTCGATGCGCGCATGCACCTTCTCGATCTCCACGGGATGTCGGCCCCGCTCCACCGCGAGCCCGCTCACCTGGGGCACGATCACGTGCGAGACCCGCGCGAGGTCCTCGCGAGCGAAGCGGTCCTGCTGTCCGAAGGCCACCGCCGGAACGGCGAGGGCCAGGGCGATCAGCCCTCTGCCGAGCCCCCGGCCGCGTTCACGTACTACCTGCATGTCTTTCCCCTTTTCGCCGCTGGCGATTGGTTTCCACTGGGTTCATCGAACCCTACGTCGCCGGAGATCGCGGTTGGGTAACGCGCCGGTAACGGGGCCTCGCGGCACGAGCCTCCATCGGAGAGGAGGCGTGCCGTATCCTGGGCCGGATGTACGGGAGCGGCCTTTCGTCCCTCGTTCTCGCCCTCGCGGCGATCCCCGGTCTGTTCGGCTGCGGGACCCCGTCGGCGGGTTCGGCGGCCTCGCATCTTCCGCGCGGCCTCGTCCACCCCACGACCCCGGATCGATCCGGGCTCGAGCGGGTCGAGCTCGTCGGGCTGCCCCCGGGGGCGCGGACGCTCGCCGGGAGGTCCTTCGTCGTGTACAGCGCCCTCGGAGATTCCCGGGACGAGCTCGAGGGACCCGAGTGGGAGCGGGGCGAGCCGCTCGCCCGCGCCGACGCCCGCGGGGACTTCCTCCTCGCGCCGAGCGACGCCCACGCCGACGCCGCGGCGGAGGTGAGTGCGTACTTCCACCTGCACCGGTACCTCGACCACTACCGGAGCCTCGGTTTCGCGGGGCTCGACGCGCCGCTGCACGTGGCGGTCAACTACCGGCCGGGCGGCGAGCGGGACTTCCTCGCGGGGGCGACGGACGTGCGCGGCGGACCCGGTCTGGTCGTCGGTCAGTGGGGAGACCGCAACCTCGCCTACGACCCGGACGTGCTCGGTCACGAGCTGTTCCACGTCGTGCACTCGCGGATCGCGCCCGGCGTTCCCGAGGTGGAGAACCGGCTCGACTCGCTGGGCTTCGACACGACGCCGATGGCGGTGGCCGAGGCGGCGGCGGACTACTTCTCGTGCTCGCTGAGCGGTGATCCCGACGTGGGCGAGTACACGGCCGAGGCGCTCGAGCTGCCCTACCTGAGCTCGCTCGCCAACGACCGCCGCTTCCCCGAGGGACGGACCGGCCAGTCCCACGCCGACGGCCAGGCGCTCTCCGGGGCGCTCTGGGAGGTTCGCGGGCTCGTGGGAGCCGAAGCGCTCGACCGCGCGCTCTACGAGACGCTCGCGGCGCTCCCCGCTCTCGTCCACGGGGACGACGGGTCGGGCTCGACCTACGGCTTCCCCCTCGTCGTCGAGCAGGTCCTCGCCCACCTCCCCGGCAACCTCGACCCCGCGCGGCGCGAGCGGGCGATGCGCGTCTTCGACCGGCGCGGCCTGACCGCACCGAGCCGGATCGTGGATCTCGAGCCCGGACGACCGCGTTCCCTCTGGCTCCCGGGTTCCTCGGACACCTACGGCAACGTGGGCTCCCGCTCCGGCGGTCTCCCTTCCCCCCTGCAGCTCCGCTTCGCGGTTCCCGCCGATGCCGAGGCGGTCTCGATCGCGGTCCGGTTCGAGATGGACGACGAATCGCCGCGGGGAGCGCCGGGCACGATCCGCGTGTTCGGACGCGTCGGCGAGGCCGTTCGCTGGGCCGGCGGGGACGAGACGGCGACTCCCACCGCGGACGGGGAGTGGGCGGTCGTGAGAGACACGCTCGACCTCGAGGCCGAGTTCGTCGAGCGCCTGCGAGGCAGAGACCTCTTCCTCTCCCTCGCGATGGCCTCCGAGGAGGACGCGGACGTCGAGGTGGTGGTCCGGATCACTGGATCGGGCTGAACAACCTCACTGGAAGCGACACCTAGTCGCCGTCCGCGGGAAGCGTGAGGCGCACTTCGGTCTCCCTGCCGCTTTCGACCTCGATCGTCACGGGCTCCGAACGCACCCGCTCCTGCCCGGCCGCCTTCTCCTCGTTCGACGGGATGTAGTTCAGCTCCGCCTGGTACGTACCGGGGAAGACGATCGGGATCTCGAGGCGCAGACCGGGAGCGGCGGGCAGGATCTCCACCAGCGGATGGAAGGGCTCGAGGCCGGGCGCCCTGAGGACCAGGCCGAAGCGCCCCGTCCGCCCCGCCGTGATGGCACCGTCCAGCACCGTGAAGGCGCTTCCCGGTACGGGGAGCACCACGGTCGCCTCGGAGATCGCCGGATCGTGTGGCTGCTCGAATCCGCGTCCGGCCAGGATCGCTCGGATCTCGAACGGACCATCGGGCATCGCGGGGACGACCCGACGGTTCCCCTCGATCTCGCCGACGAAGAAGGCAACCTCGCCGTACAGGAGGGAGAGCTCCGCCCCCGGCAGCGGCGTGCCGTTCTCGTCCACCACCTCGATCGTCAGGGGCCGTGCCGGCTTCAGCCGGAACTCCACGGGCTGGCCATCGGTGGGAACCGCGTAGTCGGCCAGGTACAGCGTCGTGTACCTGACGTGGGAAACGAGCAGGATGCCCGGCCGCGATTCGGCGAGGAAGCACTCGAACGCGCCCTCGGCGTTCGTGTACCCGAGTTCCTCGAATCCGAGATTGAGCGAGGCACGTTCCAGCGGGTTTCCGTCCATGTCGAGGACGTGGCCCCGGAACGTGATCAGCCCGGTCTCGAGCTGCACCTCGATCTCGCGGTGCTCGGCGGGCGCGAGCGGCGGCACACGCTCGGAGTGATAGACCACGATCCCGCTCATGCCGTGGACCTCGAGCGTGAGCTCGATGCCGGGCCGAAGGGCGTAGAAGGCCACCGTCCCCGTCTGCGCATCGGGCCGTGCGCACAGGTGAGCGGCCAGGTCCCAGCCGAAGATGTCGGGCGGGTACCAGGCCTCGGAGACATGCCGCCGTCGATCCGGCAAACCCCCCGCCGGCCCGGCAGTGATCTGCTCCTCGCCGTGCAGGACCACCTTGAACTGCGAGGGCTTCGCGCCTTCCGGCAGGTGCAGCTTCACCACGAGCTCGTTCGCTCGTCCCATCGTCACGACGAGCGGCTCCACGACCACGGAGGGAATGCGCGCTTCCGTCGGCACGAATCCCCGGGCCTCCGCGACCAGGCGATCCGCCGCCCGCGCGATCCACCGCAATTCGCCGCGCCCGTCCTCTCCCGTGGGCTCGCTCTGCACCCCCGCGGCGACGGCCACCCCGCCCGGGATCGGCTCCTCCTCGGCATCCTGCATCCGGAACGACACGTGGCGAACGTTCTCCACCACCACGTCGCCGAGATCACCGTCGTCGGGGAGCTCCGCTTTCTCGAGGCGGAGGATCGAAGGGCATTCGTGGAACCGGTGACCGAGGCGAAGCTCCACCTCGTCGAGCCGCTCGAGGGGGATCAGGATCTCGAAGCGCCCTGCCTCGTCCGTTGTCGCGTTCCTCCAGGTGGGGCGCGGAGTATTCAGTGAGTCGAGCATCACCACGAGCGGCGCGTCTCCCACCGGAGAGCCATCGTCCCGCAGAACGAGCCGTCCGAAGAGCAACGGGCGCTGCGCCACGCATACGACGACGTCCGTGGCGGGCTCCGCAAACCGGACGCTGTTGGCGGGGGCCGGGACCTGTCCGTGCGTGGTGGACACGACCTTCCATTCGTGCTCCACCAGCAGGCTGCCGCTCCAGGACTCGGGTAGCCCGCGAAAGTCGAAGAGGCCCTCTTCGTCGGTTTCCACGACC
The DNA here is from genome assembly GCA_964428225.1 of uncultured Planctomycetaceae bacterium. Classification (GTDB taxonomy): domain Bacteria; phylum Planctomycetota; class UBA1135; order UBA1135; genus JBFMCU01. Next base: position 18,017 of record CAYRXS010000060.1, on the reverse strand, counting down.
TCGTAGTAGGAGTGCAGTGTCGGCACGGTGAGGGCCTCGGTGACGACCGCCGGAAGGATCGGGAAGGCCCCGGGGGATTGGTCGGAGATGAATCGAAAACTCATGACGCCCGGAGAGTCGCCGTCCTCGGTGACGAGGCGACCGGACAGCCGGGCTCCGATCGAGAGGTGGATGTCCTGCCGACCGGCCACGAGCACGACGTCGTGCCATTCGAGGGATCGGTTCGGGGCGGCCACGACGAGGGCCGCGGCCTCCTCGTCGGCGGCGATCTCGACCTGCCCCGCATCGTCCGTTCGCTCGTCGAGGAGCAGCTCCTCCCCGCGCAGGACCAGTACCTGGGCATCGACGACGGGCTCGCCCGCGCTCCCGAGCACGCGGAAGGCGGTGATCCCTCGCTCCACCAACGGATCGATCGCCACGCGGGCGGGGGCCGTCTCGGCCTCGATGCCGGGCAAGTCGACTCCTCTGTCGGGATCGACCGGCGCCGCGCTCCCCTCCCCGACAGTCCCTGCTTCCGGATGCGCCAACGCGCCGTCCCCTCGGCCCCCCGCTTCCCTTGCGGTCGACTCGGCGCCGTCTTCGAACAGGCTCGAAATCCACCAGGCGGCGCACCCGAGAATCACCACACCCGCACATACCTTCGCTGCCGTTCCCATGACGATCCCCTCCGACAGGAGTCCAGCGCCGGTCGTGGCCGCTGGAGGAATCAGGTCCTTCCCCCAAAGAACGGCGAAGCCTCGGGCCCAGATATCACGGTCCCCGCCATTCTGACGATCGAGTCGCTCACGCAGTTTCGCGAGAGCACGCGAGAGACGCATGCGGACGGCAGCAGGGCTCACTGCCTCCCGGGCGGCGATCTCGGAGGTGGAAAGGCCCTCGTAGTATCGCATCAGGATCGCCGATCGGTGCGGCTCGGCCAACGCCAATACCGCATCGACCACGAGCCGGATCTGTGTCACCTGGGTGACACTGTCGGCCGTCGAAGGAAGAGGCTCGGCCTGCGCTGCCCGCCGTTCGCGGTCCCGGCGATGGGCGGCCTGTCGCGCACGAAGCCGGACGAGATTGCGCAGGGTCGCGCGGAGGTACGCTCTCAGGCCCCGCGACCTCCCGCCGATTCGAGTGGGTCGCTCCAAGGCGGCAACCAGGGCATCCTGGGTCAGATCATCTGCTTCGTTCGGATCCGACACGAGCTGCCGAGCAAGTGCCCGAACCCACTCGGTCTGCGCGAGCAGGCGCATCGCATCGGGGTTACCCGGATTCGAGGTCATGACTCCGATAGCAGGATTGCAGCGTGAGCCAAAACGTAACCGGTTTCGACCGGATTCCGGGGGATCTAGGCCGCCACCGCGGGGGGGCGGGACTCGCGGCGCCGGAAGACCACCGCGAGCAGCGCGTAGGCCACGAGGCAGAACAGGCTGACGCACACCGAGGCGACGAAGAACGGGGGGCTATAGCGCAGGGTGATCTCGTAGTCACCCGGCTCCAGGACCAGCCCCGTGAAACCGATGTTGACCGGGACGAGGTCGCGCACCTCTCCGTTCACCACGGCCGTCCACCCCCGGTCGAAGGGGATCGTGAAGAAGAGGATCTTCCGCGCGTCCAGCGAGAGCTCTCCCGCGATGCGCTTCTCCTCGAACTCCGTCATCCGGAACGCGTCCCGTCCCCGGCGCTCGACGTCCTCCGCGATCGCCGCGACCGGGTAGGCACGGGGCAGGGACCGTCGGTCGAGCTTCGGGAACGCCTCCAGCACCTCGCGATTCGAATCCTCGATTACCGCCGCCCGCATCAATGCGATGTTCTTGTGCACGGCGCCCAGGCTCCGGAGCTCCGAGCGAGGGAGGACCGCGTCGTAGGTGAAGCCCAGCGGCAGGAAGTGCTCGTTCTCGTACACCTCCACGTCCTCGAACCGCTCGATGGGACGGAAGCAGGGCAGGAAGCGGGGGCCGCCGGACTTGCTGAGCAGGTACTTGTGGCTGGCCCAGATCTGGAGGAGGGGATTCGCGCGCAATCCCCGGGCCCAGCGGTTCTGCTCCTCGACGCCGGGCTCGACGATCTCCATGCCCCGCAGGAACGCGACGTAGCCCCCGTGGTTGAACGAGTGGTAGGAGGCCGTGCCGAAGTAGCGCTGCACCTTCGCGTCGTTGAAGCTGCGGTGCTCGCTCGGCCCCGAGCGATAGTCCTTGTCCATCCGGAAGAAGCCGGGATCCCGCTCCTCGAGGAACCGGACGGCGTCCACCGTGTAGTCGTTGTAGCCGGTCTTCCGCTCGTACTCCTCCGCGCTGACGACCTCCCGGCGGTTCACGGTCACGCCGGAGAAGTACGCCGCCTCTCCGCAGACGAGCAGGACCAGGCCGATGCGGGCAAGGGCTCCGATCCTCGACCGGCGCACCGCGGCCCAGACCAAGCCCGCCTCCAGGACGAGCAGCCCGGTCACGACGAGGCGCAGCGACGAGTCGATGCTCGCGCGGTACACGTAGGGGTAGTACAGGCCGAGGAGGAGCAGGCCGAGCGTCCCTCCCAGCACGTAAAGGTTGGGCTTCGCCCCCCGGACGAGGCGATCCAGGGATTGCACCGCGAAGAAGACCAGCCCGAGGATCACGAAGACCGAGAAGCCGCGGTAGTAGTCGCCGGCGAACAGCCAGAACGCGTACCGGAAGAAGGGGAACAGGATCGGGATCACGAAAGCCAGGGCGAACAGCCCGCACGCGATCCTCCCCCTCCGGCTCGCGTGCACGAACACCTGGCTGCACAGGAGCAGGCTCAAGGTACCGCCGTAGAACATGGGCGCCTCGAGGTAGTTGTCTCCCCCGTGGTAGTCCGATCCCGAGCCGAGCAGGTCCGAGGAGAACGTCCGCAGCACGGACGTCATGTAGTGTCCCTTCGCCTCGGGCGTGAAGATCGACGTGCCGGCCAGGGCGTCGAAGAACCCGGAGTCGCCGCCCACCCGGGGGCTGTTGGCCATCTCCGCGAGGGCGCTGACCGACAGGCACGCGGAGAGCCCCACCCCCAGCGAGCTCCAGAGGATCAGCCCGCCCATGAGCCGGAGCCAGGAGCGAAGGGAGCCTCCGTCCCCGCCCAGGCCGCGGAGGAGCGACCAGGCGAGGAGGATCACGCCGTACAGGTACCAGTTGAAGGGGCTGTACGCGCCGACGAGACACACCGCCACGGGCAGGAGCCGCCCGTCGCCGTCCCGGTGGTAGCGCTCGAATGCCCACAAGAGCAGGGCGAAGAACACCGCCTCGCTCGAGAAGTCGTACCAGCCGCTCCCGAGGATCATGAACCCCGAGAACGCGTAGAGCACGGCGCCGACGACGGAGCAGTAGCGAGTGAGACCGACGGTCCGCAGGAAGGCGAGGAAGAGGAGGCCGGCGGCCACGACCTTCAGGAGCTCGACCCAGACGATTCCGTAGGCCAGGTTCTTCGCCCCGAGCGCGTACAGGATCCAGTTGAACGGATCGCCGACGGAGAAGGGCAGGATGTTCTGCCCCATGCCCTGGTGGAACGACCACGTGGGAAGGCCGTGGGCCCGCAGGTACTCGGCCGTGTTGACGAGGTTCGGCCAGTAGTAGTTGATCGTGTCGCTGCCGATGTCCTTGAACAGGTACAGGTGCTCCAGCAGCAGGTACCGGCGGAAGACGAGGAAGCCGATCAGGGCGAGGAGCGCCGCGGCCCCCCCGTAGTGGCGGAGGTTCCCCGGGGCCGAGAGGACGCCGGTCGGGGCTCGGTCCCCCGCCGCGTCAGGATCTTCCGTTCGGGAACTCACGGTTCAGGCCGCTCGCCCCGACGATTCTACGAAACGAGCGGCGGCTAGAAATCGTCGTCGTCCCGCTGGGGACAGACGGGCTGGCACTGGTGACACACGATGCAGTCCAGGGCCCGGTTCGGGGCGACCCCCTCCTCGATCCGCGAGGAGGGCTCGATGTCCGTCGGGCACTCGGTATCGCATTGCTGGCAGGCGAGGCAGTCGGAGGTGGGCCACCGGATCTTCCAGAAGCTCACGTAGTTCAGGGGGGCGAGGAAGGCCCCGATCGGGCAGAAGACCTTGCAGAAGCTGCGCTCGGCGACGATCGCCAGCCCGACCACGCCCACCAGCAACCCCAGCTTCACGTACGTGTTCACCGACCACGTGCCGCCCTCGGCCAGGTACGGAATGGTGACCTGGAGCGCGGAGGAGGGGCAGACGCGACAGAAGGAGAGCTGCGTGGCCTCTCCCCAGAGGTACGGGAACAGGAAGACCGTGAAGACCAGCACGGCGTACTTCACGTAAGAGGTCCACGAGGGGAGGTCGTACTTGCGGGTGGGAATCTTGTGCACGAGGTCCTGCAGGAATCCGAAGGGGCACACCCAGCCGCAGAGCATGCGCCCGATGAGGACTCCGAGGAGGACGGTGGTGCCGATCGCGACGTAGGGGAACAGGTGCCACCCGGAGTAGTGCACCCAGATCCCCACCGGGCAGGTGAACCACGCCAGCGCGCACGAGTGGCAGCTCAGGACCGGGTTGCAGAACAGCTTGAGCTTGAAGAACCACGCGACGTTGAAGCCCCAGAAGCTGTGCAGCAGCAGCAGGGAGAAGGTCTGCACCCATCGTCTCTTCGTCTGGATCATCTCGGGCAACGATGGGGCATGCGCTCTCTGGGTGCTCTAGAGCAGATTCTTCTCGTGGTTGGCGGAGAGGGAGCGGAGATTGCCGCGACGAACGGTCACCTTCCTCGCATCCAGGAAGTCCAGGATGGCCAGGGCGTACTTGCGGGTCGAGCCGATGACGTGCTTGAACTCGCCGGAATCGAGGATCCCCTTCTCCCCGATGATCTCGATCACCTTGGTCTGAGCCTCTCGCACCCACGAGAGACTGAGGACCACGTTCTTGCTGAGACGGAAGAGCTTCCCGCGCGCGCACAGGAGGTCCAGGAGCCGGTCGACCTCGACCGGGGACGTCCCCAGTCGCTCCGGCAGCTCGTCCGGACGCGGCGAACGGAAGCCGGATTCCTCGTACACGGCGTGGAGCCGGGTCATCAGGTCCTGGTCCGCGTCGTCGAGGTTGCTGACCGCGGTCTCGAGGACCAGCTTGTCGTCCCGACGAGCCACGAGCTTGCTGGCCTCGAGGTCCTCCTGGATGCGGCTCCAGAGCGCCGCCGGCCAGTCGAGGCCCTGACGCAGGTCGGCGAGGTTCAGGCTGAGGCTCGTGGCGTCCGAGGAGGCCTCCTCCACGCGCCGCGCCGCCTCCTCGAGGCAGGACGCGTAGCTCTCCCGGTGGATGAAGAGATCGGGTCCCAGCAACAGGACCTTCTCCTCCTTCGCCAGGCGCGAGAGACGATCCTCGACCACCTCCCGTGCGAGCAGCGTGCCCCGGCCGATGTCCGCGAGCGAGGCACCCGTCTCGCCGTCGCTGCGCAGGAAGTACTCGATCTCGCGCTCCCGGCGCTCCGGGCTGGTCGGGCCGATCCCCGCGAAGGTCTCCACGAACGCCTGCAGCCGTCCGAGGATCCGCTTGCGGTTCGGCTTCCTCCCCGTCTCGGCGAGGCCGATGATCTCCCCCCCCGCGACGGTCATGGCCGGCGAGGGGCGGCGGATGATGAACTTGTCGTGGACCGCGGCCGCGATCGGCGTAGAGAGCACGATGGTCCCCAGGCCGACCTGCCCCGGGCCCAGAACCTTCTCCTCGAGCAGGTACAGCTTCCCCCGTCGCTCGCTCGTTCCCGTGTGGAACACGACGTGCTCGGCGTTCCGGACGGGCTCGCCGACGCCCCCGACCACGGAGAGCCGGAGGTGGAACGACTCGCGGGACTCCATGAATCCCGGCGCGCACAGGACCTCCCCCCGCGAGGGTGGGTTCTTGCCGAGCTCCGGGACGTTCAGGGCCAGGCACTGCCCGAAGCCGCCCTCGGACGCGTCCCGCAGGAACCGCTGGAGACCGCGCACCTTTCCCTTCCGCTGCCCGGGCACGAGCTCGACCTGGTCGCCGATCCCGATCGTTCCGTCGACGGGGATTCCGGTCACGACCGCTCCGAAGCCCTGCTGGGTGAACGCGTTCAGGACCGGCATCCGGAACACGCCGTCCGACTTGCGCTTGGTGAGGCCCTGGATCTCCTCGACCAGCACCTCGTAGAACTCGAAGAACCCGTCGAAGGTCTCCGAGGACACCGGACAGATCTTGGCCCCTTCCATGAAGGTGCCGGTGAGGAACTCGCGGACCTGCTCGACCACCTCGAGGACGCGTTCCTCCGAGACGAGGTCGGTCTTGGTCACGGCCACCATCCCGTGGCGCACTCCGACGAGCTCCATGATCTGAAAGTGCTCGATCGTCTGGGGCATGATCCCGTCGTCGGCCGCGACCACCAGGACCGTCATGTCGATGCCCGAGACGCCGGCCACCATGTTCCGCACGAACTTCTCGTGGCCGGGGACGTCGACGATTCCCACCGCCACCTCGCCCTTGAGCAGGCAGGGCGCGAAGCCGAGCTCGATGGTGAGCCCGCGCTCCTGCTCCTCCTTCAGGCGGTCCGTGTTGCATCCGGTCAGGAGCCGAACGAGCCGCGTCTTGCCGTGGTCCACGTGACCGGCGGTGCCGATCATCATGATCACGTCGGGATCCATCCGGGGACGGACGAAACCCGGCGGACGGGGGCTCACGCGTTCACCTCTCGTCCGATGCGGCAGAGAGCCTCGTGGATGACCTCGGCGTCGCCCTCGAGCAACGTGCGCACGTCGAGGAGCACCGCGCCCTCGCTGATCCGGGCGATGATCGGCGGTTCGTTGAGTCGCAGGAGCTGGCTGAGTCGATCCGGCGAGAGGGTCGGGCTACTCAGGGCGAGCACGTAGGTGTCGAGGGGGGTCGCGGGCATCGAGCCGCCGCCGACCGCGCTCGCCTCCTTGCGCACCTCGACCTCCAGGGGCAGGTCCTCCGCGTCGATGAGCGCCTCGAGCGCCTCGGCCTTCGGCTCGAGCCGGCTCGCGGGAGCCGCGAGCATGCCCAGCGTCGGGTTGTCGTCGAGCAGGCGCTCGGGATCGAGGAACAGCCGCAGGCTCTGCTCGAGCGCGACGTCGGTCAGCTTGCACACCCGCATCATGCGCGTGAGCGGGTGCTTGCGGATCCGGGCGACGATGTCCTTCTTGCCGACGATGATCCCGGACTGCGGCCCGCCGATCAGCTTGTCTCCGCTGAAGCAGGCGACGTCGACTCCGGCCGCGATGCTCTCCTGGACCGTGGGCTCCTTGGGCAGACCGTACTGCTCGGTGTCGACCAGGGCTCCGCAGCCGAGGTCGTCGATTACGAGGACCGGGTGCTTCTGCTTGAGCGTCACCAGCTCCGCGACGCTCACTTCCTTGCTGAAGCCGACGACGCGGTAGTTGCTGGGATTGGCGCGCAGGATGGCGCCCGTGTCCTCGGTGAGCTCCGCCTCGTAGTCGCGCAGGTGCGTCCGGTTGGTCGTCCCCACCTTGACGATGTTCGCCCCGCTCTGCTCGATGCAGTCGGGCAGGCGGAACGAGCCGCCGATCTCGATGAGCTGGCCCTGGGAGACGATGCAGTCCTTGCCCTCGCACAGGGCGGTCAGGACGAGGAGCGTGGCCGCGGCGTTGTTGTTCACCACTATGGCCGCCTCCGCGCCCGTCAGGCGCATGAGCAGCTGCTCCGTTCGCCAGTTGCGCCGGCCGCGCTGCCCCGTCGGGAGGTCCACCTGCATGTTGCAGCAGCGCCCCTGATCGGCGAGCGCTTCCACGGCCCGCCGCGGGAGGACGGCCCGCCCCAGCCCGGTGTGGAGGATGATCCCGGTGGCGTTCACCACCGGCCGGAGCCGGTCGCGCTCGTCCTCGAGCAGGACCGCCTCGACGCGAGCCACGATCTCGTCGATCCCGGGCGGGGATTCGTCGGGCCCCATCTCCTCACGGAAGCGATCCAGCGACGTCTTCACCGCATCGAGGACCACGGGGCGCGAGAAGCTCGCGATCATGGCCTTGACGCGCGGCTCCTCGATCACCGTGTACACGGGAGTCAACCGGGCGCGGGGATCCTCGTCGTCGGCGGTGGAGGCGGCTTCTCGCTTCATGGGTGGGAGTGGCGGAGGTGAATGGGAGTCGAACCCACTTACCGTCGTTGAACGATACAACGGCTTTGAAGGCCGCGGGAGCCACCAGGCCCCTTTCACCTCCGCTCGGTCAAAGCCTCGGGGCAGGCGGCCCTTGTAACCGCGAGGGCGCAGGGCGTCAAGATGCGGAGAGCCGATCGGGCCGGCGGTCCAAGAGGACCAAATCGGTCCGTGCCTCCCGGGATGCGGGAACGCGGCGCGTCACCGCCCGGCCCGGGGCCTACTTGCGACGCAGCGTGAAACCGTTCTCGTGCTCCTCGTTCAGGGGGAACGGGCCGGTGTCCATGGTGGCGACGATGGTGTAGTCGCCGTCGGGGATCTTCGAGGTTACTCGCCATGAGTATCCGCAGGTGCCGCCTCACCCGTACTCGAAGCGGCCCTTCTTGACCTCTCGTCCCGTCTCGTTGCGCACCGAGATCTCGGGAAGGGGCACCTTGATTCCGTCACGGCGGAGGAACCGGTATTCCTCGCCGTTCGCCCCCATCAACCGGAAATCCATGTTGACGTACGTCCCGTCGCTCCGGGTCTTCACCTTCGCGTCGATCACGATGGCCAGGGGTGGGCCGGCGGCGAGCTCTGCCGTTCCTCCGTGCGAGACCGCCAGCTCCGCCGCGCGGCTCCCGGGCATTCCCTCGAGTTCCCAGATCGACCCCTCGTTCTCCCAACGGAAGCTCGCCGAGACGAGCTCGTAGTCGCCGGCGGGCGAGTCGGCCGCCTGCTCCTTCCCGCTGATGCAGAAGAGGTCGCCGTCCTTCGCCAGCTCGAGGAAGAAGCCGGGATTCGTGACCTGGATCCGGCCGAGGGAAACCTCGGTCTCCGCAATGCTCACGGATCGGCCATCGCCGAAGTCGAGCTCGTAGTACTCGCCCCCGAAGGCGTAGTACTTGCCGACGGGCAGGGCCTCGACGTAGGTCTCCTCGATCTTGCCGATCTCCTCGCCCACCCAGATTCGATCCCCCGTCGACGACGCACCGAGGTCGCCGACGGAAGCCGTGTCCCCGAACACGCCGTTGCAGTTCGCGTCGAAGACGAGCATCGTTCGCTTCTCCCCGCCGAGCTCCACCATCCCCTCCATCGCGCGGAGCGAGGTCAGGTAGAGCGAAGAGCTGGACGGCGCGGGATCTCCGGGCTGCGCGAAGCGGGCGGCGAGGCGCGCCTGGACCGGGTAGGCTCCCGCGTCACCTCCGGAGGGAAGCTCCACCTCGAAGGGCGCGAAGGTCGTGTCCCGGTAGTAGCTGCCGCGCACGACCGGCTTGCCGGTGACCCGCTCTCCCTTCGTCAGGTCCCCGAGGCCCTTCACGTCGGCGTACAGGCTCGTGAACCCCTTGCCCGGCCGCTTCTCGTCGGCGACGAAGAGCACCTCGAGGCCGTCGCCGAAGGTGGTGAAGAAACGCTGGGGGTTCTTCGACTTGTACTTCGGCTCCTTGAGGGCCCCGGCCAGGGTCTCCTGGACCGAGAGCTCGAGCTCCGGGAACACGCCGACGGTCTGCCTGGAGATCTTGATCTTCCGGGGCTTCAGCTCGAACCGGTCGGCGCTCGGAGCCGCGGCGAGCGCGAGTCCCAGGGCGAACACGGCGGGAAGGGCACGGATCATGGTGGATCTGCTCCGGTGGTCCGGGGCCGCACCTCGACCTGGCTCCCCGGGGGAAGCAGGTTCGATCCGCGTCAGCGCCCGCTCGGGAGTCTACTTGCGACGCAGCGTGAAGCCGTTCTTGTGCTCCTCGTCGAGGGGGAACGGGCCCGTGTCCAGGGTCGCAACGATGTTGTAGTCGCCGTCAGGCACTTTCGATGATACTCGCCATGAGTATGCACAGGTGCCACCTCACCCATACTCGAAGCGACCCTTCTTGACCTCTCGGCCCCGGCTGTTGCGGATCGAGATCTCGGGGAGCGCTACCTTGCGGCCGTCCTTCTTGAGGAACTGGTATTCCTCGCCGTTCGCCCCCTCCAGCTTGAAGTCCATGGTGACGTAGGTCGCGCCGTACTGGCTCTTCACCTTGGCGTCGATCACGACCTTCAGGGGAGGACCGACGGCGACCTCCGTCGTCCCGCCTTCCGCGACGTCGAACTTCGCCTTGCAGCTGCCGAGCTTGCCCTCGAGCTCCCAGATCGCGCCCTTGTACTTCTGACGGAAGCTCGGCGCGACGACCTTGTAGTCGCCCACCGGCATGTTGATCACCTGCTCCTTCCCGCCGCTGACGCAGAGGACCTCGTTGCCATCGGCCAGCTCGAAGATGAAACCGGGTTGGGAGACCTGGATCTTGCCCAGGGGAACCTCGGTCTCCGTGATGCTCACGGAGTCGCCGTCGCTGAAGTCGAGCTCGTAGTACTTGTCCTCGAAGGCGTAGTACTTGCCGATGGGCAGGGCCTCCATGTAGGCCTGGTCGAGCTTGCCGGCTCCCTTGCCGACCCAGATCCGGTCACTCTTCGACGATGCCCCGAAGGCGGTAGCCGAAGCCTTCTCGCCGAAAACCCCGTTGCAGTTCGCGTCGAAGATGACCATGGTCTGCTTCGTCTCGCCGAACTCCACCTTCCCTTCCATCGCGCAGAGCGAGGTCAGGTAGAGCGAGGAGCTGGAAGGCGCGGGGGCTCCGGGCTGATCGAAGCGCGCCGCGAAGCGGGCCTGGACCGGGAAGGCCTCGGCGCCGTCCTCGATGGGGATCTGCACCTCGAAGGGCGCGAAGGTCGTGTCCCGGTAGTAGCTGCCGCGCACCACCGGCTTGCCGGAGACCCGCTTGCCCTTCGTCAGGTCCCCGAGTCCCGTCACGTCGGCGTACAGGCTCGTGTAGCCCTTGCCCGCACGCTTCTCGTCGACGGCGAAGAGCACCTCGACGCTCTCCCCGAACGTGGTGAGGAACTTCTGGGGATCCTTGGACTTGTACTTGGGCTCCTTCAGGGCCCCGGCCAAAGCCTCCTGCGCCTGGAGCTCGAGCTCCGGGAACACGTCGGCCGTCTGCTTGGTGATCTTGATCTTCCTGGACTTCAGCTCGAACTGGACGGTCGCGGGGTCCGGTACGAACAGGAATCCCAGGGCGACCAGGGTCAGGAACGCACGGATCATGATCGATCTCCCGTGGTTTCGGCCCGCTCCGTGGAGCGCAGCCCTCTCCCGTGGTTGCCCATGCTGCCTCATCCGCCAGGGGCGGCGGTCACGCTATGTGGTAGGGGTATCGACGCAGGACGGCAACCCCCCTTACCGCAGATTCTCGAAGGCCAGGCACCCTCGCGGAGCCGGGGAGCGGGTTCCCCGCCGCCCCGACCGCGCGCGGCGTCTCCCCGCCCGCTCGTCCCGCCCTCCCCCCTCCCGGGCGAGGGAAGCCGTAAGTCGCGCCGTCACAAGCGATTACGGGTCCACCCCTCCCGGATTCCCGCGCGCGGTGATGGCCGGCGGGCCTCGTTTCGGGGCCGGGTGGCGTTGCCGACCCACGGAAGCCGGGGTAGCATCCTCGCGATGCCCTCGGGAACGATTCTCTCTCGATTCCGCCCCCGTCTCCGCGCGGTCGCTCGGAGCGTGTGGTCGAACCGCTACGCCTGGGCCCTCCTGGTCGCCAGCGGCGCCCTCACCGCCGCGGGGAGCTTCCGGTCCCGCGACGTCAGCCCCCTGGGCGCCGAGGAGATGGCCGCGCAGATGGCCGAGCTGATTCCCGACTTCCCCTTCCCCTTCGAGTCGATCGGGGAGCTCGACCTGCTCATGGACGCCACCTTCTCCGGAGTCGTCCGCCGGGACGGCCGGCTCTTCTCGACCTACGATCGATCCGCCCCGCCGCAGCGGCGCGAATGCCCCACCTGAGTGTAGACCCCCGCAGTCGTGGCGACTGCACCCGATCGAACACCCCCCGGGCCGAGCAGGGAAGGCCGCGGGCGGGAACCTCCGCGTAGCCGCGAATTGACGAGACCATGGTGATCACATCGGGACTGGCCGTGCTGGCGTGTGCCCTGGCGAGCGGGCCCGCCGCCCTCGACGCGACCGTCGAGGTACCGCTGCGCTACGAGCGCTACGAGGACGAGGACGTCGACCTGCCCGTCTACTACAGCGGCTCCGTCGAGGTGGAGAAGCTCGACGCGCCCCCCGCCGGCGACTGGAAGCTCCCGGAGCTGAAGAGCCGCCATCCCGTCTACGCCCTGATCCCGCTCGGTGACGCCGAGCACCTCCTCGTCCTCGATCGCGAGAAGGCCGACGATCCCTTCTACAGCCGCCTCTACTTCGACGCGAACGCGAACGGAGACCTGACCGACGACTCGCCGATCGACGCCGAGGAGCCCCCGCTCCAGCCCGGCACCTTCTCCCCCCCCACGATCACCGTCCCCGTTCGCGCCGGGGACGGGACCGTGCCCTACGATTTCCGGGTCGCCGCCTTCCATCCGGACATGCTGGAGGGGTACGTGACCGCCGACGAGCTCGACCTCGAAGGGCTCTCCTTCACCCTCGCGAGCGAGTGCTGCTACTCCGGAAGCTTCGAGCTCGCAGGCCACACCTACCACATGCTCCTCGGCGACGGCAACGTCAACGGACGGTTCGACGACGTCGCGACCTACCAGCCGGCCGAGGAGAAGGATCCGTACCGGGCCCTCGTGCGGGACGGGGACCGGTTCTTCCTCGTGGACACCGACGAGATCGAGGACCGCGACGCGAGCGTCCTCGGAGGCCGCCTGTCGATCCAGGGCCGGCTCTTCGATCTCGACCTCGACATGGCCGCGGGCAAGCTGATCCTGCGTCCCTTCGCGGGAGACCTGGCCACCGTCGAGCTGACCACCGACGTCGACCAGCTCTCCCTCGCCTCGGAGAAGGGCGACGAGACGGTGATGATCCACCGCCCGGGCTCCTCGGTGAAGGTCCCCCCGGGCAAGTACCGCCTGTCCGACTACCGCGTCTACCGCGAGGACGCGCAGGGCGACCGCTGGTTCCTGACCGCGGAGGCCACGCCCCGCACGAAGGTCCTCACCCTCCGCGCGGGATCGAAGACCACCCTGAACCTCGGTGAGCCCTTCGTTCCCCAGGCCACGGTGCCGCTCACGGCCTACGAGGACTTCCGGGCGAAGGCCGGCAGCGTTCAGGTCGAGTTCAGCATCCGGGGCAACGCCGGCGAGGTCGTCACCGATCTCCGGCGGGTGGCGGGGAACAAGACCGAGATCCCGCTCGACCCCACGCAGTCCTTCCCCACGGAGCCGACCTTCCGGATCGTGGAGGGGACGGGTCAGATCGCGGCCCAGGGCCGGTTCGAGTACGGGTGAGGCTTCCTCTGCACGGCCACATGGGATGGCCCGAAAGAGGACACGAAGTACTTCATCGTCTGCGTCTACCAGGTGGGCCCGTTCCGGTCCGAGCGCGAGCCGGGGCAGGTCGCTCCCTTCTCCCGATGAGACGGCCGCGGACCACGCCCCGCGGTAACCGCGCTCTCCGCGCGTGATAGGCTTCCATGGGTCCCCCGCCCCTCCTTCCCCGAAGAGCAGATTCCTCGAGAGGACCGTCATGACCAATCGCATCCTCCTCTTCGCGCTCGGCGCCCTCCTCGCCGTCGGCACCGTCGCCTCGGCCCAGGACGTCGAGGCCTCCCTGGAGTACCGGCGGCACTCGGACGTCAGGTCCGGCTATCGCCCCTTCGGCCACGCGACCGTCCTGCTCCGCAAAACGCCCCCCGACGGGGAGTGGAAGCTGCCGGAGCTCGTCGCGCCCGTGCCCCTGTACGCGACGATCGAGCTCGGCGACTCGGAGATCCTCGTGGTGCTGGACCACGTGCAGGCGAGCGACGCCTTCTACGGGCGGATCCTCGTCGATCGAAACGGAGACGGCGACCTGACCGACGACGACCCCCTGCAGGGACGAGCGATGTCGATGTCCGGCGACTCGAGCTTCCACTACGTGGACTTCGATGACACGCTCGAGGTCGAGTACGAGCTCGACGGCGAGACCCTGCCGTACTGCCTCGAGTTCACGGCCCAGGGACGAACCCCGGCCGAGGTCAACGCCGGGGGCATGGTCGTCGGGATCTACCTGATGGTCCGCACCACGTGCTTCTACTCGGGCGCGTTCGAGCTCGGGGGCGAGCAGTACCGGTTCATGCTCGGCGACGCCAACGGCAACGGGAGCTTCTCCGACACCCTGCACCTCCGCGAGAACGTCGCGTACTCGGCGGAGTACCCCATCGTTCCCGCCGGAGATCAGCTCTACCTGTCCCGGGGCGGCAAACCGACGCACACCGACCGGCTCGGCCTGGGCAACCTGCTGGTGGTCGGCACGGACGTCTACGACGTGAAGGTCGACACCGCCGCGCGCCGGCTCACCCTGACGCCGCGCAAGGCCGATCTCGTTCCCCTGAAGCTGGCCACCGCTCCCGAGCGCATGGAGCTGGGCTCGCGGGACTCCGAGCACACGGTGATGATGCTCGACCCCGGCGAGGTCGTGAAGATCCCGGCGGGCGAGTACCGGTTCTACGGCTACATGCTGCGGCGAACCGGGGAGCTCGGCGACGAGTGGACCCTCACCGCGGGCGCCACCGCGATCACCCCCTTCGTGAGCCTGGACGACACCGGAGAGGCGACCCTCGAGTTCGGCGAGCCGTTCGTCCCCCTGGCCCGGATCTCCGAGTTCAACCTGAAGCGGATGGAGCAGGAGGACCTGGACGAGGTGCCCGTCGACTTCGACGTCGAGGGCCGCGCGAAGGAGCTCCTGAAGAGCCTGTCCCGCGTCTCCGGACCGGAGAGCGCGTTCCCGATGTCCCGGTCCAAGTCGAACATGCCTCTCGAGCCGACCTACACGGTGTACGAGCCCACCGGCGAGATGGCGACGCAGGGACAATTCGAGTACGGCTGAGGCTTCAGCTGCTCGGCCACATGGAGTGGCCCCGAAAAGGGAATCGAGTACGTCGTGATCTGCAAGTACCGGGTCGGTCCCTTCGAGACCGTGCCCGACAAGCGCAAGATCCAGTTCTGACCCGGTCGGCGCGCGCCGTCGCGCTCTCCCCTACCGCGCGGGGGGGGGGGGCCCCCCCAGGCCCCCCCCCCCGCCCGGGGGGGGGGGGGATAAGGGGGGGGGGCGGGCGCGCTCCCCCCCCCCGGGTGGGCGGGCGCCCCCCGTTCGCCCGCCCCCTCGCGCGTTCGGGGGGCGAATTCGCGGGAATGTGGATGAATAGCAGCGCACCTCGCTGATAGTCTCCGCGAAACACCTTCCCGGGGAGGTACGTACCATGACTCCGATGCTGATCACGCTCGTCGTTCTGGGGGCCATCGTCCTCATCGTGATCTTCTTCGTCGCCGGCATCTACAACAAGCTGGTGACCCTCCGCAACCGCTTCAAGAACGCCTTCGCGCAGATCGACGTCCAGCTCAAGCGACGCTACGACCTGATCCCGAACCTCGTCGAGACCGCCAAGGGGTACATGAAGCACGAGCGGGAGACGCTCGACGCGGTGATCTCCGCTCGGAACCAGGCCCAGAAGGCGGAGAAGCGTGCCGCCGCCGATCCGAGCGACGCGGGCGCCATCCGTGACCTGATGGGAGCCGAGGGGGCCCTCACCGGAGCCATGGGACGGCTGTTCGCGGTGATGGAGGCCTATCCGGATCTCAAGGCGAACCAGAACATGATGCAGGTGAGCGAGGAGCTTACCTCGACCGAGAACAAGGTCGCCTTCTCGCGCCAGGCCTACAACGACTCGGTCACGGCCTACAACACCGCCCGTGAGGTCTTCCCCAGCAACATGGTCGCGGGGATGTTCAACTTCCGGGAGGCGCAGCTCTTCGAGATCGAGGAAGAGGCGCAACGCGACGCCCCCAAGGTGTCGTTCGAGTAGCCCTCGCCGGCTGACCACGCACCGACCCACGGGAGGTCGCCATGGCGATGGACTTCTTCGAGCACCAGGAGACCGCACGCCGGAAGACGGGGCGGCTCGTGATCCTGTTCGGCCTGGCGGTCGCCGGGATCATCCTCTCGGTCTACGCCGTGGTCACCCTGGGCCTGGGCTACGCCGGGACGAAGACCAGCGTCGACGTGGCGCCCAGCCCCTGGCAGTGGGAGGTCTTCCTCGTCACCGCGCTCTGCGTCCTGCTCGTCGTCGGACTGGGATCGATGTACAAGATCGCCCAGCTCAACGCGGGGGGCGCCGCGGTCGCCCGCATGGTCGGGGCGACCCCCGTCTCCTCGAGCTCGAAGAGCACCGCCGAGCGCCGGCTGCTCAACGTCGTCGAGGAGATGGCCATCGCGTCCGGAACCCCGGTACCCGCCGTCTACCTGATGGCGCACGAACCGGGCATCAACGCCTTCGCCGCGGGCCACTCTCCGGACGACGCGGTGATCGGGGTCACGCAGGGCTGTCTGGAGCAGCTCGATCGTGACGAGCTGCAGGGCGTGATCGCCCACGAGTTCAGCCACGTCCTCAACGGGGACATGCGCCTCAACCTCCGGTTGATGGGCGTGGTCCACGGGATCCTGGTCATCGGGATCATCGGCTACATCCTGCTGCGCACGGCGCACGGCGGCCGGCGCAACCCCCTGCCCTTGATCGGGCTCGCCCTGCTCGTGATCGGGTACCTGGGCACGTTCTTCGGCAACCTCATCAAGGCGGGCGTCTCGCGCCAGCGCGAGTTCCTGGCCGACGCGTCGGCGGTTCAGTTCACGCGCAACCCCGGGGGAATCGCGGGCGCGCTGCGGAAGATCGGTGGGCATTCCACCGGCTCCCGGGTGAACAACGCGCACGCCGCCGAGGTCAGCCACATGCTGTTCGGCATGGGCTTCAAGAGCCAGCTCGGCTCGCTCTACGCCACACACCCGCCTCTCGAGGAGCGGATCCACCGCATCGAGAAGGGAGCCCGCAGCGCTCCCTCCCGACCCGAGCGCGCGGCCCCGGCCCCCGCTCGACCCGCGGAGGCGGTCGCCGGAGTCTCGTCCCTGGCCGGCGCCGCGCCGCCCGCGACCGCCCCGGAGGAAACGACCGCCGTCGCGTCCGTCGGGAATCCCACGCCCGCCCACGTCGAGTACGCCCGTCGGCTGCGCGACGAGCTGCCCGAGCGTGCCCGGGACGCGGCGCACGAGGCCTACTCCGCGCGCGCGCTCGTGTACGCCCTGCTTTTAAACGAGGAGACGGGGCCGCGGGCCGTCCAGATGGAGCACCTCGCGAAGCACGCCGACGCCGCGGTGGTCGAGGAGACGAAGAAGCTGGCCCCGGTGATCGACGAGCTCGATCCCCACGCCCGCCTGCCCCTCATCGACCTGGCCCTGCCCGCGCTCGGGGAGATGTCCACGCCCCAGTACGTCACCTTCCAGCGCAACGTCACGGCCCTGATTCGCGCCGACGAGCGGATCGACGTCTTCGAATGGACGCTCGGCCGGATCATCCTCCGGCACCTCGCTCCGCGCTACACGAAGGTCCGCCCGCGTGCCGTGCAGTACTACGCCCTCGCGAAGCTGAGCGATCCCTGCGCCGCCCTGCTCTCGACCCTCGCCTACGTGGGGCACGCCGATGCCGAGCAGGCGCGCGCCGCCTTCGATCGAGGAGCCGGACACCTGGACGTCGATCTCGAGCTCCTGCCCGTCGACGCGTGCAGCCTGCGCACGCTGGAGCAGGCCCTCGATCCGCTCGCCACGGTGTCCCCCAACCTCAAACGCCAGCTCTTGGTCGCCTGCGCGGCCACCGTCTCCGCGGACGAGCAGATCACGATCAAGGAGGGCGAGCTCTTCCGCGCCATCGCCGACTCGCTCGACTGCCCGGTGCCCCCGCTACTGCCCGGCCAGCCGCTGCTCTAGATCTCGCCCTCGCCCTTCCGGCGCTCTTCCCCCCGGATCTCCCGCCGCAGGAGCTTGCCGACCTTGGATTTGGGGAGCATGTCGCGGAACTCGATGTATCCCGGCACCTTGTAGGGCGCGAGGCGCTCGCGGCACCAGACCTTCAGCTCGGCGCCGGACACGCCCTTCGCCTCGTCGTTGAGGACGGCGATGGCCTT